>JANMKA010000055.1:0-50371 GCA_031371765.1 Blastocatellia bacterium | reverse complement strand
GCAGATTCTCTACGGCCATATCCTGTTCATTGCGCTGCGTGATATTCGGCCCGGCGAGGAAATCACCATCGACTATGAAGCGACGCTGCACTCAAATAAAAAAAGGTGCGTCTGTGGCGCACCTTCTTGTCGCGGAACGATTAATAAACCGTAGCTAAAGCCGCGGCAAAGTGAAACTGAATTTCGAGCCGCGGCCAACTTCCGACTCTAAACCGACCGTGCCCCCGTGTTGTTCGACGACCTCACGCACAAACGATAAACCCAGCCCAGTCGACTCCTCGTCCTTCTCCAGTCCTTCGCGCACCACGCGATAAAACTTTTCCCAGACTCTGTCTTTTGCTTCGGTTGGGATGCCGTAGCCGCGGTCTTCAACACTCAGCCGAACTGCTTCGGCCTCGAGCGCAGTTGACAGTGTGACCGTAGTGCGCTCAGGGCTGTACTTGATTGCATTGCTAACCAGATTTTTGACTGCTTGCGTAATCATGCTCCTGTCGGCAGCAACCGGTGGCAGTCGCCCGGTTGGTTGTTCCACCAAACGGATGCGTCGTTTTTTCGCGATCGGCTGCAGGGTTGCGATCGTTTCCCTGACGACTTCATCCAACCGCAGGGGAATCTTCAGCACTTCCTGCTTGTCCTTGCGCTGTAATTTTGTTACCGCCAGGAAGGTATTGATCATTCGCGAAAGGCGTTGCGACTCGTTGGCGATGATCGTGACAAACTCGCGCGTCTGTTCGGGCAACTGATCGTCAGCCGCGAGAAGTTCGGCGAAACCATTGATGCTCGTCAGGGGTGTGCGCAGTTCGTGGGACATCAAGGAGATCATGTCGCTTTTCAATTGCTCGTATTCCTTGATTCGGGTGAGGTCCTTGACGACGACTGCCAGACACAATGGTTGCGGAGTCTTTTGAAGCTTCTTTGAATCGTCGAGCACGAGCGAGATGCGCAAGCCAAGGGTTTCGTTGCGTTCAGTAAATTGAAGTTCATGTTCGTAGGCCTGACCGGTTTGCAACACGCGCCGCACTGCAATTGCGGGTTCGTCAAACACATCGGTGCGAAATGCAGCGAGCAGATCAAAGATGCTGAGCCGGAGTGTATCCGCTTGCGGCGTGCCCAGGAACAAGCACATCACTTCGTTGGCGAACGCGATGCGGCCGTCCAGCGACGCCAGGGCGACACCGTCGCCGATTTCCGACAGAGCGTTGATGCCGACACGCTGTTCCAGCAATGCGCCGTTAAGAACGTAGAGCGAGTCCAGCCGTTTGCGCGAAGCGGTCACTGAAAGGAAATCCCAGTGGCCCCGGCGCCGGCTGGTCTTTCCCACTTGCTCACGTTGCAGATTGCGCGCCAGCTGTCCCCCTACCGCGCGCAATAACGCGCGATCATCGTCATCGAATTCCTGGCTCGAGCGAATGAGGAGTGCCCCAACAGTGCGATCTTCGTGACGCAGCGGAAGCGCAATATTCGTCGCCGGGTCATCCGGCCCAACCTTTTCAACTACGATTTCGCGAGTCGCGATCGCGCGTTCGCACAGTTTTACACCTTCTCGCCAAGTCGAGTTTCGTTCAGTCTCAGGCATGGTCCCACTTGCGGCCCGCAGGCGAGCGGACGAGACCAGCCCTCCAGCACCGTCGCGAAGGAAAACAATCGCTTCGGTTGGGGCCAGAACGGTGTCCAGCAATTTCAATCCGCTGAGTAGCCTGCGGTCCCCTTCTTCAGATCGCGATCCCATTCTGAATGGGGCGTCCAGCAACTTTTCCGTAAGCTCATTTTCTTGTCGTCGCAATCGCTTGAACTGAACTGCTGCCGCGCTGACTAAGACCGCGACAACGAGCGGAACAAAATGAATGTCACAAGAAAAAATCCAGGAGGCGGCGACACTCACTATGCCAAGCCCGAATAGTGCGCCTGACAAATAGATTAGCGGCCGGCGGAGTCCAAAGCATTCAACGACCGTGGCGGTAACGAACGCTGCCGCAAACACCAGCAGAGCGCCGAACCAAAAGTTAGAGAACAACGGCGCCGCTTTCTGGCCCACCGCAGTTATCAGAATCAAGTTTTGCAGGAGCGCCAACGCACCAGTCCAGAGCAGGGCAAAACCAATCGCCGTAGAGAGCGCGGCAATAACGCAGTTAGTCGCAAGAGATTTGAATGAAGGAACTTGCAAGGCTGATAAGCTGAAGTGAACGCGAAAGACTGGGTGCGGGACCGTTAATGTGAGCTCTGGCGTGGGAGCAAAGCCGGTGCTGATTATACATTGTTGACCACTGGTAAGCCAGTGAAAACGCAGGATTTGGCCGGAAAACTAAGATGCGAGGGATTTCAAGGCAGTTAGCAGGTCCGGTTCTTCGGAAACATCGACGGTACGCAAATCCAGCAACACTCGGCCGTCGGCAATGCGAGTGATGACTGGAGGCGATGCTGCTCGCAGTTGACCTTCAATCTCGTTAGCGCTGAGTGTCTCATGCGACAGGGCCAGCAGCGCTGTTGGCGGATGAACGTTTGGGCCGGAGCCACCGCCGACCGCAGAGTTACCGCTGACCACTGTGACATTCAAAGCTGAAGGACCAAGCGCAGCGAGTTGCTGAGCAAGGTTGCGCCCTCGTGCCTCAATCTCTTCGGTGCTTAAACCCAACATATGAAACAGGGGAATCTGGTCCAGTGCGCCGCGTCGATGCTCATCAAACGTCGCTTCCAACGCAGCGAGGCACAATTTGTCGGCGCGCAAGGCGCGGTAGAGTGGGCTTCTGCGCAGACGTTCAATGATTTGGCTGCGACCGACGATGAGCCCAGCCTGTGGTCCACCAAGCAATTTATCACCGCTGAAAGAAACGACGTCTGCGCCCGCGCCTATCGAATCACTGATGATCGGCTCATCTTCCAGACCATATTTTGCGAGGTCAATGAGCGCGCCTGAGCCCGCATCTTCATAAAGAAATAATCCACGCTCATGCGCGAGGGCCGAAAGAGTGGCGAGGTCAGGTGAAGTGGTAAAGCCGATGATGCGGTAGTTTGACGGATGAACACGCATTATCAACCGAGTGTTTGTGTTGATGGCGCCGCTGTAGTCTTCAAGCTGGGTCCGATTGGTGGTGCCGACTTCAATCATGCGCGTGCCCGAGTTTGACATCACGTCCGGCACGCGAAAGTCTCCGCCAATCTCTACGAGTTCTCCCCGCGACACGATTGTCTCGCCGTCATGGGCAAGCACCTTGAGAATGAGCAACGCCGCCGCGGCGCAATTGTTGACAATCAGCGCAGCCTGCGCGCCGGTCAATTGGACCAGCAACTCTTCAGCTCGGGCGCCGCGCTTGCCACGTTCTCCGGTCTGAAGATCGTACTCAAGCGTGCAGTAACCTGCCGCTTCTTTTGCCACCGCAGTTTTGGCTGCCGCTGACAGGGGAGCGCGTCCCAGGTTTGTGTGCAGGATTACGCCCGTCGCGTTTATTACGGAACTGATGCCGCGCATTGCCTCACGCGCCCCGACCAACAGAAGCCGCTGAATTCCTTCTGCGAGCAAGGCCTCGCGGGAAGTGTCTCGCAAACTGCCCGACTCGATTTGTGCGCGGATTTGATCAGTGACTTCACGAGCTATGACCGTCACCCGCTGATTACCGACAGCCCTGCGGAGTTGGACGGCTTCTTCGGTGCGCAATAATTGATCAACGGAAGGAATAGCACGCAAACTGCTGGTTGCTGGATTGGACATAGACTTTGAAGAGTTTGCCTGGTGATTTCGTAGGATAGCCTTTGTTTACATGGCTGGCAAACCGCCCTGGATCAGGCTGAAGCGTCAGAAAAAGCGCGCTTGCAGACTTATTTATTGACACGTTGCTTTTGAAACCCCTAGACTCAACTAGCGCGTCTCGTTCGACGCGTCCCGCCCGTTTCCCACCTCTCAAGGAGAATCCAGTCCGTGCCAAAGAGCGATAACAAACTTTTCCGGTCGCAACTAAGATCCAAAACCAAATTCACCGTCGGCGAGATTGAGCAGAGCATCGATGACCAATTGACGCGTCTTGAGGAAGACATCCGCCGTTTGAAAATCGAGTTTGACGTCTTCTTCAATAGGGCTTCTAAGCGGCCGCCTTACGATACCAAAGGTCGCGTGGAAACCGTGATTAAGCGATTGGGCGACGATCGGACGTTGAGCTATGCACAGCGATATCGCTATGGCGCGTTGGCTTCGCGTTACAACGCGTTTCGCGATCTTTGGCGGCGCACAATGCAGGGACGGGAAGAGGGCCGGGACCCGATGGCGGCTGCCAGAGTTCAAGCCAAACAGCAGGCAGTCGAGGGCTTCAAGAAAACGAACTTGGTTTGTGACGACGCGCATAAAGACGTCGAGTTGGTCAAGAATCTTTATGGCGCGCTGATGGAAGCAAAGAAAGTTTGCGGTGAGCCGATCGAAAATTTTTCCTTTCCGCGTTTTCATCGCTTGATAGCGTCTCAAGCTGACGGACTTAAAGAACGTTTGGGATGCGACAAGGTTTCGTTCTCAATTGATGTGGAAGGTGGTCACGTGAGTTTCAAGGCTCGAGGCGAAAGAGGCTGAGCTAAGTCGCTTGGGAAATAAGAAAGGCAACCCCGATTCGTCGGCGTTGCCTTTCTTTTTTTTTCGCTTACCGGACCGAAAGACCGGAAGCGGTCAGTGGCGTTGCTGAGCAAGCCGGGGAGACCTACATCTTGATCACTGCTTCAGCCTGTGGTCCTTTCGGGCCCTGCGTCACTTCGAATTCAACTTCCTGACCCTCTTCGAGAGTCTTAAAGCCGTCTCCTTGAATGGCGCTGTAATGAACAAAGATGTCTGAAGAGCCTGGCTGCTCGATGAAGCCATAGCCTTTCGAATTGTTAAACCACTTGACCTTACCGGTTATTCTAGACATAACAACGAATCCTCCTAACGATTCGGTAAAACGGGGGCGAGAGCCTGGGGGGCTTTCGCGCGACCTGGTTAAAGCTTGTGAGCCGGACGCGCCTTTGAAGCGAATACGGAGGCACAATCAAAAAATGCATGGTGAACAGCGCTCTTGGCGCGATTCATCATGCACACTAACGGGGGCTTACTAAAAAACACATTGCTGTAAAGCTTGTATCGCGAAAACTTAGGACTGCTGCAGAGGCTTTCCCTGAACGCGGCGCATACTAAATGAAAGCAATTTCACGTGTCAAGATAAAAAAACCTAATGTATTGCGCTAGTTAACAGGTACTGCAGTGGATCTACCGGCTCATCATTGATACGAATTTCATAATGAAGGTGCGGCCCGGTCGACCGGCCAGTTGAGCCGACTCGCCCGATAAACTGGCTGCGTTCAATCCATTGTCCCTGCGAAACATCGATATGCGAGAGGTGTCCGTAGCGGGTAGTCAGGCCGCCGCCATGGTCGATAACGATCAGTTGACCGTACCCATTTTGCCAGCCGACGAACGTGACTTTGCCGCTGGCGCCCGCGACCACTGGGTCACCGGGTGCGGCGTCGATGTCCTGGCCTGAATGAAACTCATATGAGCTGCCGCCAAAAGGGTTTCTTCTGCCGCCAAATCCGCTCTCCAACTTGCCTACAACCGGCCAAACCGAAGGCGTGTAGCCACGCTCGCGCAGGACGCTCTCATAAGCTCGCATTTTAGTCTCAAGCTGGTTCATCTTTCCCGAAAGCGCCGCCAAACCACTTTCATCCAGTGGGATCGCGGGACCACCCGTACCGGGAAGGGTGACCTGGTCACTAACAACTCCGGATTTTTCGGCAAGTTTGCGCGATGTGTCTTCGACGGCTTCAACGCGATTGCTTAGGTCCTTCAATTCCAGGCGCTGTTTTTCATTCTCCGCACGCAATCGTTGGTTTTCCATGTGAGTGCGCAAATGGGCCGCCTGTTGAGTCAGTCCGTAAAAGCCGTACAGCGAACCGCAAAAAACGGTGGCGACAACGAGCGCCAGAATTCTAAGTGATCGTTTTTCTACACAGAACCTACGGATTTGAGCGCTTGAGCGGGGGGTATGAGCGATTATGAACGCGTAAAAACGGTCGTCTCTTGCCATTAATGTGTCTCCGGTCCGCGTCGGCGCTAAAGGCAAATGCGTGGCGCGGCTGTAAAAAGGCACAGAGTCAGAAGGCGACTTGTGCGGAGCGTATACGATTACGAGGTTTGTTTTTTGACCCTGCTTGAAGTTGCAGCGAACGAAGAAAACTCAATAATTTCGGGGTAATTCGTTCGGCCGGTGCTGCAAAGAAGTGTGACCGTATCACAGCCCCAAAGGCCATTGCAAACAGGGAGGTGGGCAGTTTTGGACTAGCTAAGTTCGGTTTCTCGCTTGTGGCGACAACGGTCGCGGAGGATAAAAAAGACCAGCAAGGTGAGAACTGCGAGAAAGATCACAACGACGGCGACCTTAATCGCGACCAACAACACGCCACCGAGCGCCAGGAGTTGCCCAAACAAAGTGACGACCAGGAGTGCGAGCGCTGTGACGCCAGCGATTGCTTTGAAAAGAAATGCCATTTCTGTATGCCTCTAAAGAACCTTGTTACGAACTCCGCTTGAAGGGGAGGGTCTCGATTACTTTTCGACCCAGTTGCGTTGTTTCGCCGCTACGAAAAGCGGGAGACTCGATGGCGTTGGAAACCACCGACGGCGGCGGTCGGCGCGAATCAAAACGAACGATGCGCCCGCTGGTACCGCGGCCGCGGATATATTCAAAAAGCATGTACGCGCCGAGTGCCACCAGTGCCACCGGCAGCAACTGCCGAACAGGCAACTGCACGCCAAGCAGTGTATGAAGTAGAAAGAGTGTGCCGATCACAATTAGCGTTAAGCCCCAGGCAAATGGATTTCCATATAGCCGGCGGGTGATTACATCTTCTTCGGTCTCGGGAGTTAGCCCGGACCGGATGAGTTGAGCCGTCCGGCAAGCATCAACTGCCGCAAACAGCCACGTGCCCAGCACTCCCAGCACAAAGAAATGAACGCCCTGCGTCAGCACCGCCATCTGGAAAAAACTCGCAAAGATCGCAAAGTGGACGATCGCTTTTGCGGTTTGTCCGTTATAAGCCGCTCCCAGTCCGGGAACAAACGACAACAGCGTGGCCACCACGGGTGAAGTCTTTCGATAGCTGGCAGGCGTGCCCGGCGTTTGCGCCTGTTGTCGCAGTAATTCGACGCCCGCGACTATGCAATCCTGGCAAAAAGGAAAGCCACGAATGCGGTGATCGCATGCAGAGCACAACCGGCGCGCACACTGGTTACACTGTACGACGGCTGGATTCTTGGGATGGTAGGCGCAATAAAACATCACTGGTTTCTTAAGGCTTGTTCTGGCGATTCTTGGTTCCGGCTCCGCTTTGCTTTTGCTTCGGCGTGTTGTTGTTCTGATCTTGATTGGCTGGTGGCGCATCGCTTCCGCCAACCAGTTCTTTCAAGCCCTTGGTGAGTTCCTTAATTCCAGCATTCGAGCCGGCTGCCGAGCTTTGTTCAACCAGCCGCATGCTCGCGCTATATACCCCGCTGATCGAGCCGTCGGCCGAAACTGTATTGGTCAGCACGAAGACAGCCACCAACAGCATTGTGGCCACGGTCGCAAGCTGCGGAGAGATTATTGGATCCAGCCAGGCCCGCAGCCATGAAGCCATTCGTTCGTTGAGCGACGAACGTATTTCACGCGCGAGTGCTGTTTCAGAAGTCGCTTGCAGGATTCGTTCGTTCAGGCCCAACGGCAACGGTTGTTCTTCGCCGATATAGACGTAGCAAGCGCCGATAGCGCGAACAACATCGCCTGGCAATTCCGTACAGCTCGCGCAAAGCACCGCATGGCGTTCCCAGCGATGATAAAGACCCGCTGGCAGAAAACCATCGAGGTAATCTGTTAGGTGCTCCTCAAAGTCCTCGCAGTTCATCGCCGTTTCCGGCATGGTGCTTACGAGAATCCGCGCCTCAAGCTCGCGAGAAGGTTCCAGCACCCCTGCGGCGCTGCACGCCTGCATCGTGTTTTTGACTTCGCTTAACAAGTCATGGCAGAGCGGACAACGCATCGCATGTTCGGCAAACGTCCTATGCACCTCCGGCGCAAATGTGCCGTCAAGGTAATCAGTCAGACCGTTCTCAAATTCGTTGCAAAGCATTTGTCTCTCTTTTCCACCCCTCAATCATTATTGGCGTTTCGCCTTCCCAGGTGCGAAACGGTTCTAAACTTCACTAACTGCGAGTACTTTCATACGCTTCAGTATTTTGGCCAACTCAATGCGTCCGCGATTGATTCTCGACTTCACCGTTCCCTCAGGTATCTTTAACAAGTCTACAATCTCCTGGTAACTCAACTCCTCAATGTCCCGAAGAATGACGCAGGTCCGCAAATCGGCCGAAAGTTTGTCGATGCCTGCCTGCACCTGCGCGCCGAGCTCGCGCCGTTCCATTTCCTGTTGCACCGATCGCGAAGAGTTATGAAGGTGATATGTGTGATCGGCGAGATCGTCGGCTTGATTGTCATGCGGAGTTCGCTGGCGCTTTCGGTAATCGTCGATGATCAGGTTTCGTGCCAACCTCATCAACCAGTTTTGCAAATCGCCCTGGCGCGCATCGTATTGATCGAGCGACCGGTAAACTCTGACAAAAACTTCCTGTGTCAAATCTTCAGCGGTATCTGCGCGGGACGTAAACCGGTAAGCCAGATTGTAAATTCGGCGGGAGTAGTCATGCACAATTTGCTCCCAAGCCGCGCCGTCACCGGCGCGACACTTGCGAACCAAATCGGCTCCTTCGTTGGCAGCCAAAACTCGTGCAGCCCTCACTTTGTTCCTGCTCCGCCTAACCGGGTTGCTATTCTGTTCTGCCGCGCGCCCATCTGCAACCCTCTCAGTCAGCGCCACATACGACGCTCCGAAAGGGAAAGTTCCCCGGGGACCGCTTTGTAACCAGGTAAGCGGGACTTTAGGAGGTATCGGCTTGGCGGAAGAAGCCGGGCTAAAGCCCATTCCACTGGAGAATTCGCCGTCGACTGGCGCTTTCTTGCTCGACACGCTGCAAATGTTGTAGCCTTCCCGCTCAGCCCAATATCTTGTGGTTCATTCCCGGCGAGTAACAATATTACTAACCCATTGAAATCCAACACGCGGAAATATTTCGAATTTGCAGCGCTTTGCCTCCTGGCTGTCGCCATTATCTGGTGGTTTGGCAGGAAGCTTGATTGGTCGGAAGTGCGGCGTTCGGTGAGTCACGCAAACCCCTATCTGCTGGGGGCCGCTGTGCTGATGATTTCCGTGGCCTATGTCTTTCGCGCGGCGCGCTGGGGGGCTTTGTTGGCGCCGCTTGCGAAGGCAAGTCTTAAAAACTTATTCGTAGCGACGACGGTAGGGTTCGGCGCCGTCTTTCTTTTCGGACGAGCAGGTGAAGTTGTGCGCCCGGTGGTCTTGCCGATGCGCGAACCGCGGGTTCGTCCTGCCGCCTCGTTTGTCACGATCATGATCGAGCGAATCTACGATTGCATCGCAGTCGTCGTGCTGTTTTCGGTGAACCTCTTATGGTTTAGGCCGCCGATAATTGACGCAGGAAATCTCTTGCGCATACGCGTCGTCGGCGCGGGGTTGCTGGTAGCTGCGATTGCCGGCGTCTTTGGTCTGACGAAATTCAGGAAACATTCCGAAGGCGCAATCGCCGGACTGAAACCGTTTCTCGAGAGACGACGCTTTGTGCCGGCAGCGGTAACTCGGGCCGTTGTAAGCATTCTGGAACAACTCGCCAAGGCGTTGCGGGTGCTTGTGGATGCGCGTGAACTGGCAGTCACCGTTGGCTGGACAGCGATGGTCTGGTTGGGAATTGCGTTCGCCAACCTGTTGGTTCTGCGCGCTTTCGGATTGCCATTCGGAATAACCGAAACGATTTTTGTGCTTGGCTGGTCGTTGGTTGGTTCGCTGGTACCGACGCCGGGTGGCGCGGCCGGCGCTTTTCATGCGGCAACCGCGGCTGGTCTGCTTTTCCTCGGCGTAACAAAAGAGACGGCGGCTGCAATCTCAATCGTTCTGCATCTGGTTGATTTTGGTCCAGCGGTGATTTTCGGCTTTCTCTATTTTATACGCGGAGACATCAACCTTTCACGACTGCGATCGCTGACTTCAGCCGACGCGGTCGAGCACGCGGTTGAGGACGAGCCGATAACGGACGACGTTTTCGAGCAAGCAAATTTGGAAACGGCAACTGTCAGGGATTGAAGTAATTGACTTTGAAATCCGCCTTAGAGGGATAACGCGATGAAATGTCCATTTTGCGGTCATCTGGAAGACAAGGTGGTTGATTCGCGTGAGTCGCGCGAGGGTGAAGCCATTCGCCGGCGACGTGAATGTTTGCGCTGCGAACGAAGATTTACTTCTTACGAACGCATCGACGAAATTCCCTACATGGTCATCAAAAAGGATGGCCGGCGCGAGCCTTTCGACCGCAATAAAGTTATGGCCGGTTTGTTACGAGCTTGCGAGAAGCGGCCAGTACCATCCTCGAAACTAGAATCCATCGTTAACGCTATTGAAAAGTATGTGCAGGAATCGTCCGAGCGCGAAAGACCAACCAGCAAAATCGGCGAAATGATCATGCGTCGTTTGAAGGAGTTGGACAAAGTTGCCTATGTTCGCTTCGCTTCGGTGTATCTTGAGTTTGAAGACGTTTCCGAGTTTATGACTGAGTTGAAGCACCTGGTGCGGACGCGCAACCAGGCGAGCAGAAAGAATTAGTTTTGAAACAAGGATCGAGAATGATCAAGACGGCGCGTGCTACCGGCCTCGAGCGGCTCGAACTTCAGCGGTTGCGTGATCGCGTAGGACGGCTGTTTGCAGCGTTACAGGAAGCAACTGTCGCTGAAGATCCTTTGGCCTCCGAAACCTGGGCGCCGCCTGTCGATCTTTGCGAAAGCGCAGAGGCGATTGTGATTTGCGTTGAACTGCCCGGTTTGACCGCCGAGCAGATCAAAGTGGGTGCCACAAATACGCAACTGCGCATCTGGGGTGAGAAGAAGCGCCGCCCGCCGCGCAGTCGGATCTTGTCGCATCTTTGTTCAGAACGCAGTTTTGGAAAATTTTGCCGCATCGTGCCGTTGCGTTGGACAGTCAGCATCCAGGACTCGGAAGCATCTATCGACAACGGCATGCTGATCGTGCGAATGCCCAAAATCGAGGATCGGCGCGGAGTGGAGTTTAAGATACCGGTGAAGGACGAAGTTACCAGCTAGGGCTTAGGGAACAAATGAAAAAAGAGCCAGCCAATTTGAACGCGACGCCAATCGTGAAAGAAACAGATTTAGTCGATGACATAGAAGTGGCGGACACCGCTCAGGAGTTGCAAATTCCTGATGACTTGCCAGTCCTGCCACTACGCGACATCGTTATTTATCCGTTCATGATCGTGCCGCTTTTTGTTTCGCGCGAGAAATCGATAAAGGCGGTTGATGAAGCGCTGGGCGAAAACCGCATGATTTTGCTCGCGTCGCAAAAAGATCTGGACAAAGAAGAGCCGGCTGCGGAAGACCTGTACAAGGTCGGCACTGCCGCCGTCATTATGCGCATGCTGAAGCTGCCCGATGGCCGTATTCGCATTTTGGTCCAGGGTCTGGCGCGCGCCGAAATCGAGTCGGTTGACGCGACGGGTCAGTACATTCGCGCGCACGTCCGCGTGATGCAGGAAATTTTGCCGCCTGAGCGTTCCCTCGAAGTCGAAGCCCTGGTGAGAAACGTCCGCGCTTCAATGGAAAAGGCGATCAATCTCGGTAAGAACATTTCGCCCGAAGTGATGGCGATAATCGCCAACCTCGATGATGCCGGCCGGCTGGCGGATCTGTCGGCCTCCAATCTCGAGCTTAAAGTCGAGGACGCGCAATCTGTTTTAGACATTGCCGACACCACGGCGCGTTTGCGAAGAGTAAACGACCTGCTCAACAAAGAGATCGAAGTGTTGACGGTGCAGCAGGAAATCAACACCCAGGCGCGCGCCGATATTGATCGATCGCAGCGCGAGTTTTACCTGCGCCAGCAAATGAAGGCGATTCAAAGTGAGCTCGGCGAAGGAAATGAGCTGGCCGAAGAAGTCGCCCAGTTCCGCGAAAAGATTGAAACATCAAACATGCCAAAGGCTGCTGAAGAAGAAGCGCTGCGGCAACTGAAGAAGCTTGAACGCATGCACCCCGACGCCGCCGAGACCGCAACCCTGCGGAATTGGATGGAGATCATGACCGATCTGCCATGGTCCAAGTCGTCGGAAGACAATCTTGATTTGCAAAAGGCCGAAAAGATCTTGAATGAAGATCACTACGGACTGGAAAAAGTTAAGGACCGAATTATTGAAGCATTGGCAGTGCGGAAGCTGAAAGAGAAACCGAAAGGTCCGATTCTTTGTTTGGTTGGACCTCCGGGCGTCGGCAAGACGTCGCTGGGGCGATCAATCGCGCGGGCTCTCGATCGAAAGTTCGTTCGCTTGTCGTTGGGTGGGGTTCACGACGAAGCTGAGATACGCGGCCATCGTCGCACGTATGTGGGCGCCATGCCCGGGCGCGTCATTCAAGCGATTCAGCAGGCCGGCACCAACAATCCGCTGATCATGCTCGACGAAGTCGACAAGGTGGGCGCGGATTTTCGTGGCGATCCGTCCTCAGCTTTGCTTGAGGTCCTTGATCCGGAACAGAACAATAGTTTTCGTGATAACTACCTTGGGATCACTTTTGACTTGTCGAACGTCATCTTCATGACCACGGCCAACATACTCGACACTATTCAGCCGCCGCTGCGCGATCGCATGGAAATCATTCGCCTGGCCGGTTATACCGAAGAAGAAAAACGCGAGATCGCGCGCCGTCATCTCATGCCGAAGCAAATGGAAGAGAACGGCATCTCGGCAAAGGACCTGCACATTTCGAAGACGGCCTTAACCGCAATCATTCAACAGTACACGCAAGAAGCCGGACTGCGGCAACTGGAACGAGAGATTGGCCGCATCTGCCGCAAGATTGCGCGGCGCATTGCCGAAGGCCATAAAGGTACGATCAGCGTGTCGCTGAAAAACATCCACGAATTTCTGGGCGCGCCCAAGGTAATTCCTGAAGAAGTCCTCAAGAAGGATCAGATTGGAGTTGCAACCGGCCTGGCCTGGACTGCGGTCGGCGGCGACGTACTCTTCATAGAAGCGCTGCGGATGAAAGGCAAAGGCAATTTGGTTTTGACGGGCCAACTCGGCGAGGTGATGCGCGAGTCAGCACAAGCTGCCTACTCTTACGCCAAGTCGCGCGCGAAGGAACTCGAAATTAACGAGGACGATTTCAGTAACTACGACTTGCATATTCACATTCCTGAAGGCGCGATTCCCAAGGATGGACCATCAGCCGGAATTACATTAGCGACGGCTATGGTCTCAGCTCTTTCTATGCGACCAATACGAAAAGATGTCGCGATGACCGGTGAGATTACGCTGAGGGGAAACGTGTTGCCAGTTGGCGGCGTGAAAGAGAAAGTTCTGGCAGCGCGGCGCGCTCGTGTGTCCACAATTATTTTGCCTGCCCAGAATCGACGTGATCTTGATGAAGTTCCAAAAGAACCCTTCAAGGACATACGTTTCGTATTCGTTGACAACATGCGACAGGTCTTTCGCGAGGCTCTGAAAGAGAGGGTGACGCCCCCGGTTTCATCCAGCCCGCGGCCTCAGCGCCTGCCCCAGGCCGCCGCTGCCAGACCTGTCTGATAGCAGCAGGATCTTCAAGTCTCAACTAAACCAAGTAGAAAGGCCGCTCAAATGAGCGGCCTTCCTGCGTCAACCTTCGCGATTCACTAATAGCTATTGGGTTACTGCCGTCAAGACGGAATCGTTCTTGATGAAAAACTCCTGAGCATCAAAAGGCTCTTCGTCCGGGAGCCGCGGAACCTTCGCGTAAGAGCCATCGATTTGCAGTTCGCGTGCTCTGACGTTGTCGCGTAGATAGGCTGCCAGCAAGACATCTTTCAGGTAAGTCTTCATCTCGGGATCGGTAATCGGCGTAACCACCTCTATCCGATGTTTCAAATTACGCGCCATCCAATCGGGGCTGCCAGTGTAGATATCTGCCGCGCCGCCGTTAGCGAAGTAAAACACGCGACTGTGTTCCAGAAAGCGACCAATGATGTTTCGTACGGTGATGTTTTTGGACAAGCCCGGCACGCCTGGACGGAGCATGCAGACACCGCGCACAATCAACTCGATCTTCACGCCGGCTGCCGAGGCTTCGTATAACTTTTCAATTACCTGATTGTCGGCAAGCCTGTTTATCTTGGCCACGATGTGACCCTGGCGACCGGCGCGCTGATGTTCTATTTCGCGATCGATCAGAGCGGTCATCTTGTCACGCAGATTGACCGGCGCGACGAAGAGCTTCCGATACTCCATCTGGCGCGAGCAGCCCGTCAGGTAGTTAAACAATTCCGATGCGTCCGCTCCAATCGTGTCATCGGCAGTGAACAGACCAACATCGGTATATGTGCATGACGTGGTTGGATTGTAGTTTCCTGAGGCAATATGCATGTATCGCTTCAGCGAGTCTCCTTCGCGCCTCACTACCAGCGTGAGTTTTCCGTGGGTCTTAAGGCCCAGAATACCGTAAACAACATGCACCCCGGCCTCGTCAAGCCGCCTCGCCCATTCGATGTTATTTTCCTCATCAAATCGAGCTTTGAGCTCAATCAGCGCAGTTACTTGTTTGCCTTGTTCGCTGGCGCGGATTAAGGCCGGCGGGATTGGCGATTCCGGCCCGGTGCGGTAAAGACAAATCTTTATTGCCACAACATCCGGATCGTCAACCGCTTCGTTAATAAAGTTCGTAACGGTGTCGTAGGAGTCGAAAGGATGATGCAATAGAAGATCATGCTCTTTTATTACATCAAAGATCGGGCGCTGGCCTTTCCATTCGGGAACCGCCGCCTCGAATCCCCTATCCTTGAGCTCAGGTCGATTCAAATTGTAGAGCGACATAAAATCCTGAATTCCAAGCGGCCCGTCGACGACATAAACGTCTTCGTTCAACAGATCGAGGGACTTTGTCAGATAGTCAACCATCTCTTGAGGCATCTCCGCGGAAACTTCCAGACGCACCGGGCTGCCAAAGCGACGCTGCCGGAGCTCCTGTTGAATGACGCGTAAGAGATCTTCCGCCTCATCCTCGCGAATTTCTATGTCCGCATCCCGAGTAACGCGAAAGCGATGGCACTTGCCTATAATCATGCCGGGAAAAAGAGAAGCACAGTTCGCTTCGATCAAATCCTCCAGCAGCACGAACCTGGTCTGCAACTTACCTATTGGGACCAGCCGTGGCACAACCGATGGAACCTTGATGCGCACGAAGCGTGGTCCATGTTTTTGTTTTGGATCAGCCGGCGAGTATCCAGGCGGTGCTGCAACCGTTAAACCCAGATTCAAGCTAAGCGGTGAGATATAAGGAAAAGGGTGACTCTGATCAACTGCAAGCGGAGTCAAAATTGGAAATACCTTCTCCATAAAATACTTATTCAGGTCCGCTTGTTGGTCGCGGTTCAGTTCGCCATAGGGCCGGACTTCGATCCCGGCACCTTTCAATTCCGGCAGGATGTCATTCAGCAAGCAGCGCGCTTGATCAGCAACCAGCGGCAGCACGCGCGCGCGTATTGCTTTCAACTGTTCGCCGGGCGTCATGCCGTCAGGAGACAGCTCGGTTACCTGCTCATCCAACTCTTCTTTGAGTCCGGACACCCGGATCATGAAAAACTCGTCAAGATTGGCCGAGAAGATTGACAGGAATTTTAGTCGTTCGAGAATGGGGTTCGACGCAACAAAGCCTTCTTCCAAAACACGCCGGTGAAACTCGAGCAGACTAAGTTCGCGATTGAAGAACAAGCGGACTGCGCTTGTGGCTGTCGGCTGGAGCGATGGAAGCCGCGGTATCTCATGCAGCTCTGCTGCTGCTGGCGATTTACTTTTGAGGGCAGTTGACATTGTTTTCGCTAATATCCTTATTCCGGGTCAATAGTTCTCGCTGGATTGGAAGACTTGCCTCGAACTTGCCTCCAATTAGCAATAGGTGTTCCAAACTGATCCTCTGAGTGCCGTCCTTCTCCAATGGTTCGCTCGCGTACAGAATCTCAACAAAATCTTGCGAAGGTCCCTACGCCCCTGTACTAAATTGATTCTTATTTCAAAACCCGCAAAAAAGTTGCGCAAAGGCGCGTTTCTCTTATGACGTGCTCCCAGCCTAAACCGGAGTCAAGAGCCGGCGCGTGACAGTTGCGGCGTCGCTCCAGCTCTTGCCCCTCAGAATAACCCGTTTAGCGCCACACAACCGATGCAGGCGCACTGGCATCTTTATCACCGATGTCTGCGAAAAGTAAGGGAAAAACGCACCGTTTCAGCTTCTATTTGGTATGTGGTTTGTTTGACACTCTGGAAAATCGTGTGATAACCTCCGGACTGACTTTGGCTTCGATTTCGGAGCATTTTGGTGTCCAACCAGGTACGAAGGAGCCTTAAACCCTCGCAAAAGTGCAGGCTGCTAAAATCCTCAGGGAAATCGGTCTGGAATTTCGTACTAGCACTCAAGGAGAACGACGGTTAATGTCACTGAGCTTGGTAACCCCCATAAAGCGGATCACTCTTATCTCGCTGTTGATGATTTTCGCTACCGTCGTGTCCGCGCAGATTCCAGCCGGTTCGTCAGCTCGCTCCATCCCCAATGATATCGAGAAGAGCGACGCGCAAGTTGGTGAAGTGATAGCGAGAGCCGACGATCATTTCCGCAAAGGCAAACTCAATCTCGAAGACAATAAGCGTGAACAAGCCCGGGACGAGTTTGATAAAGCCGTCGACTCGATACTGGAATCAGGTTTGGATGTGCGCGCCAGCCAGCGACTACAGAATTTCTATTTACAGTTAGTTGAAAAGATTTACCGCGAGGAAGTTCCTCTTGGCCGCACTCCGGTTCAATCGAGCAACATTTCCGAGTTGGTTGCTCAAAACAATTCCGCAGCTCCGCAGAAATCTGATCCGCCACAAATCGGATTTCGCGAGCAGAAGTTTGAACCTTCGCCGCTTGACGATCTCAGCAAGCTGGTACTGACTCCGGAAGAACAAAATGTTTCCGACGCGGACGTGCTGGCACTGGAACAGGCGAAGCAGAATGTGAACTTCGGCTTTACGATCAACCCGCTCATCCAGCAATACATTAATTATTATCAGGGCCGCGGTCGCGGGACTATGGAATCGGGTCTCAAGAGATCAGGGCAGTTCATGAAGATGGCCCGTCAGATCTTCAAGGAAGAGGGCGTGCCGGTGGACATCACCTGGCTGGGGCAGGTTGAGAGTGCCTGGCGCGCAAAGGCTGTTTCCTGGGCGTCGGCTTCAGGACTTTGGCAATTTGTTCCCGGAACGGGCCGGCAGTTTGGTTTGAAGCAAACCGCGTGGATTGATGAGCGGAATAGTTATGAACAGGCCACACGCGCGTCAGCGAAATATCTAAAGAGTCTGGCCACCCGTTACAACGGCAACTGGGAATTGGCGATGGCCGCTTACAATACCGGCGCGGGAAACGTAGATCGTGGAATCGCACGCGCCGGCACTGCTAACTTTTGGGCTATCTACCCATACATTTATCAGGAAACACGAAACTACGTCCCTAATATCCTGGCAACGATCCTGATTGCAAAGAATCCGGAGAAGTACGGATTCAAAGGCATTCGTCCCGATGCGCCGTTGGGTTATGACGTGGTGCAGGTTTCAAACTCTACAAGTTTGCAACTCGTCGCCGAAGCGACTGACACTAGTGTGGACTTCGTTCGCAGTCTCAACCCTGAACTGCGGCGTGATGTTACTCCTCGAGGCGAGGCGTACAACGTTCGCGTTCCGGCAGGCAAAGGCAAACAGTTTTACGCGATTCTGAAGCGGGTTCCGGCGGAACGGCGCGACTCGGCGCGCGTGATTTCCCTGGCGCCAGGCGAAGACTTACAGGCTGTGGCGAATCGTACTGGAGTTAGCGTCTCGCAACTGCAAGCGATGAATACCGGCATCGATTTGAAAGCTACCACAAAACTGGTGGTGCCCAACACTGGTGTTCGCTTAACCAGTTGGCGGCGTGCTAAGCCCGCTACAACAGATCAACCTGCTGCCCCGGCATTAAGCAAAGTGCGCGCACGCAAAGGCGACACAATCTCCCGCATCGCTGCCGCTCATAATCTCGATGCAAATGAAGTAGCTCGTTTGAATGGTGTGACTCCTGAAGCGGAACTTCGCGTCGGCCAGGAGATTCGCCTTCCAACTACAGCAGCAGCTCCTTCGCGACGCAGATAGTTTTGACATCCCAGTGTTCTGCCGCGTTCATCCCTTGCGAACGCCGGCAAGCCAAGTTGAGCGCGCTGTCGGCTGTCGCTAGCGCGCTCGATTCGTTTTCACCCTCAACCGCCGCTTAATAAATGCTCTTCGATCTTCACCGTCCTTGTAGAGGAAGCTTCTCCCATGCTTTTTCGTACTCTGTCCGCGGCCGTCTATGGCATCAATGCAGATCTTGTCGACATTGAAGTCGATTTAACTCCGATGCGCGGCGAGGCCGAGGCATCGCCAACCGTCACTATCGTCGGACTACCAGACGCTGCCGTGCGCGAGTCGCGTGAACGCATCCGGGCGGCGATCAGCAACTGTGGCTTCTTTTTTCCTTTTCAGAAAATAACTATCAATCTCGCCCCAGCCGATGTTCGCAAAGAGGGAGCAAGTTTCGATCTTCCAATCGCCCTCGGGATACTTGGCGCCAACGGCGACCTGGCTGAACAGAACAGTCTAATTCACACTTTGTGTGTTGGCGAACTCTCGCTTGACGGCCGGGTGCGCCCCATCAAGGGCGCTTTGCCGATCGCTATTCTCGCCCGCGATGCGCTAATCAAGCACGTCATTCTTCCTGACGAAAATGCCAAGGAAGCCGCAGTGGTGTCCGGCGTCAATGTTTATCCAGTTGCCAATCTGCGCAGTGCCGTCGAATTGATTGCGGCCTTGCGTTCGGAAACTCCGCCGGCGCCTTTAAAAGTCGATCCAAATGAAATACTCGTGAAAACCGATCACTACAATGTCGACTTTCGCGAGGTCCGCGGCCAACTTTCAGTGAAGCGCGCGCTCGAAGTCGCCAGTGCCGGCTCTCATAACATTCTGCTCATTGGCCCACCCGGTTCCGGAAAAACAATGCTCGCTAAGCGGCTGCCTACTATTTTGCCGCCGTTGGAGTTCGAAGCGGCGTTGGAACTAACGAAAATTCACTCGGTGGCCGGCTTGACCGGACGTGCGGGATTGGTTACGGCGCGGCCGTTTCGCTCTCCACATCACACCATCAGCGATGCCGGATTAATAGGTGGCGGAGCCGTGCCGCGGCCGGGAGAAGTCTCCCTGGCCCATCAAGGCGTTTTGTTTCTGGATGAACTTCCGGAATTTGATCGCAGCGTGCTGGAAGTTCTGCGCCAACCACTCGAAGATCAAAAAGTAACTATCAGCCGTGCTTCAATGTCGCTGACGTTTCCCGCGTCGTTCATGTTAGCGGCGGCGATGAATCCATGTCCTTGCGGCTTTTGGAACGACCCAACGCGCGAGTGTCGTTGCTCGCCGTTGCAAATTCAGCGTTACGTCGGCCGCATCTCAGGACCCTTGCTCGACCGCATAGACATTCACATTGATGTGCCCGCCGTAAAGTTTCGCGACCTAACCGGCGAGACACCGCCAGAGACAGACGGCTCAGACACAATTCGCGACCGCGTGATCGCGGCCAGAGACAGACAGCGGTCGCGCCTGGCGGAAGAAAAAATATTTTCCAACTCCGCCATGACGCCGCGCATGATTCGTCGTTACTGCACGATCGATTCCGAGAGCGAACAGATGCTGGAACGCGCGATGACGCGGCTTGGCTTGTCAGCACGCGCCTATGACCGTATCCTGAAAGTCAGTCGCACCATTGCAGATTTAGAGTGTTCCGACGAAATTCGCTCTGCGCATGTAGCCGAAGCGGTAGGTTATCGGTCACTCGATCGCACTTATTGGACTTGAGGGCGAGATCAGACAAAAGGGATGGATGCGGCAGGGAAATCATTAACTTTTGGGTTGGGTAAGGCAACGACGCGCTAAGAGCGCCGCATCACACCCGCGTTGAGGACGACCAGTACCTCCCAAGTCCCTGGGGACATCTGAGGAAGAGGTTGTCGCTCCTTTGAAATAAGCGCAAACGTGATGCGTCGAAGACAAGCGTTACGAAGAATTTCGTCGCTAGCCCTAAAAACGAACACGTGACCGCAGCCGAAACCGAGACGCAACCGGAAACTGATTACGCGCTGGCGCAACGATCCGCTCAAGGCGACATGGCCGCTTTCGAGCAGCTCTACCAGCGGCATAATCGCCGGGTTTACTCCCTCTGCCTGAGAATGACCAGCAACGTTTCGGAAGCCGAAGACCTGGCACAAGAGGTCTTCATCCAGCTCTTTAGAAAAATTGGAAGCTTTCGTGGTGAGTCGGCCTTTACCACCTGGCTGCATCGTCTAACCGTCAATCAGGTCTTGATGCATTTCCGCAAACGCGGCGTCAAGATGGAACAGACAACGGACGACGGTGAGACGCCGATACAGATCGTCAAAGGCACCGAGAACCCTAACGCGATGCCGGTCGTGGATCGCATAGCGCTCGATAAAGCTATTGCCCAACTGCCTCCCGGGTACCGCACGGTTTTTACCCTGCACGATATTGAAGGACACGAACACGAAGAGATTGCCAGGATGCTGGGTTGCTCGGTTGGGACCTCAAAATCGCAACTTCATAAGGCAAGAATGAAATTGCGCGGACTCTTGAGGCAACAGAAGGTCAAAGACTAGCTTCCAAGTTAGCTTGACTGGCTCATCCTCGGACCAGATGAGTTTGAAAGAAACAGAGTTTTACGCAGTCTCCCCTTGATTGCTTGAAAACCGAACGCCGGTGAAGGCGACTCGCAACCAGCGAGCGTGCGGCAGGTTTTAGAGGTTGAAAGACAATGAACTGCGATAAGTGCCAGGACCTAATCAGTGATTTTCTGGATGGGTCGATAAGTCATCAGGATAAAACAACGCTCAGTTCCCATTTAGACGAGTGTTTGCATTGCGCCGAGGTGCGCGACGACCTGCAATCCATAGTCGGATTCTGTCGCACGCAGCAAGGTCAATATGCGGCGCCGCCAAACGAAAAAGCATTGTGGTTGCGTGTTCGCAATATGATTGAGGCGGGCGCCAGCGCCGCTGCTCCGGCACCCGCCGCCACCCGTCGAAGTCTTTTGAATAACTGGACGGCGCGTAGTTGGGAGCTTTCTTTGCCGCAACTGGCGGCGATGTTTGCCGCGATAGTATTGATAGTCTCGTTGTCGACGGCGGTTGGTTTGCGTCGCTGGCAGAACGGTGCGGTGGATGCAAGGTTTCAGGCCGGCCAGAATAGTTTGAGCGTCAGCGCCACCGACGTACGCAAACGCGTTTCGCAGCAGCAGCAATTGATCTCTTATTGGAATCAGCGGGTTGAATACAACAAAGCGCGTTGGAATCCGCAGATGCGGGAAACCTTTGATCGCAACCTGGCGGTGATCGATCAAGCCGTGAACGATTCGTTTGATAGTTTGAGTAAGGACCCGCAGGACGAGGTTTCGCAGGAAATGTTGAATACGGCTCTTAACGAAAAACTTTCACTCCTTAAGGAATTTGCGGAACTATAATTCGACCGGCCCACGCCGGCATTTCATCCCCTGTTACTGCTCGGCAGGAATTTAGTTACTGTATAGCCCCACAGCGAAAATGACTGGAATGTTGCCCACTTTGACCGAAGCTTCCCGCAGTTCTCTGTTTCGAAAACCTGCGTTGTTCGCATTTGTTTTGGTTTTCGCGACGCTGAACGTCTCCGGCGTGTTGGCCCAGCAGCATCTATCCAAGCGTTATCCGGTCAGAAGTAACGTTCGCGTCGAACTGAAAAACATCTCCGGCACGATAACTGTTGAATCCTGGAACCGCGACGAAGTTAAGCTTTCAGCCACCATGGAATCGCCGGCAGCCAACGTGTTGCCGCGCCAGACCGGCGACGGCTTGATAGTGGACGTCATGGCTGACAATCGCGGGCGCAGCGACATTGGTGATGTGAACTTCAAACTTCAGGTGCCCGTCAATTCGTCAGTCGATCTGGAAACAAAGCGTGGCCAGATTACGGTCAGCAACATTCGCGGCGGCTTGGTCCGCGCTCACGTTTCTTCCGAGGGCGACATCGAGTTAAACGGCATTAGCGCGTCGCAGGTGTTTGCGCAGAACTTGATCGGAAACATCTTCTTTGACGGTAATTTTTCGCGCGGCGGCACTTACCAATTTCAATCCGGGAAAGGCGAGATAACAATTCGCATTCCTTCTGACTCAGCTTTCAGTCTGGTAGCCGCAACGCCCACGAAAAGAATTGCGCTGGGACCGTTTTGGAATGACGGCTTGAAGAGTCTGGGCGACGGACGCAAGTACGTTGGCGACGTTGGTGACGGCCGCTCGTCGGTACTGGTTACCACTTTCCAGGGCAGTATTACCTTTATCCGAAAATAGAACTCGGAATATTTGAAGAGCTTATGCGGACGCTGCGATCGTTCATCGGGCGTCCGCATTAGTTTTATGACTGGTCAGTAGTGTTACTATCGGCTCATGATTTTCATTTCCGGATTCGCTGCAATAACTAAACCAACAACCAAATTCCTTATACTGCTTGCTTTCGCGTGCGCCTTGCTTTCGCCCGCTCGCGCAGCGGCCCAAAAACAAAAGAGTTCGATTACGGTTGCGCCGCCGGCGCTGGTGCGTACTACCACGCGGCATGAAACCCGGCGGCTGGGTTATGGCGGAACGCTGACCCTGATCGCCGCGCCCGAGGGTTCAATCACCATTGAAGGCTGGTCTCGAAGTGAGGTTGAAATACGCGCAGAGATTCAAATGCGCGCCGACACTGAGGCAGATCTGGACCGGCTGGCGGCCGTTAATGGGTTCCTGCTCGACGAAGATCTGAATCATCTGCGAGTGCTGACCACGGGTACTCATGACCGTGCGTTTATGAAAGCGAACGCAAAAAACTTTCCCAAAAAACTGCTCGGGCTGCCCTGGAAAATTGACTATCGCATTCGCGTGCCGATGTCTGTTGACCTGGACATCAACGCCGGGCGCGGACCAATAAGTTTGAAAAGCGTTGAAGGAAACGTTCGCGTCTCTTCGCCGCAAAGCGAGACCAATTTGGAGTTTGCGGGCGGCACGGTGTCGACCACGATTGCTGCGGGGAAGGTAACTTTGAAAGTGCTCGGTAGGAGCTGGCACGGGGTTGGCGCTGATATCAAAGTTGCGGCGGGGGATATTGTGCTCGAACTGCCGGCCGGTTTCAGTGGAGACCTTGACGCCGACATTCTGCGTACCGGCGAAATCGAAATCGCCTATGAAGGACTGGAAGCACGAGAGAAACCGGGCATCACCAAACAGCACCTCAAGGGTCGCATGGGTTCAGGCGGTGGCTTCTTAAGCCTGACAGTTGGCGATGGACGCATATATATTAAAAAGCAATGAAAAGTGAAAAGCTGACGAGTGGTTAGTGATGAGTCCTAAAACGCGAAGACGTGTTCTCGCTTTTCAATCCGACCTTTCACCTTTCACGCTTCACTTTTCACCTTTTCCTTTGTATTCTCTCGACTCATTATCATGAGCATAAAATCAGATAAGTGGATCCGAAAAATGGCCAGCGAGTTCGGAATGATCGATCCCTTTGAACCCGGCCAGGTTAAGGAAGTAGACGGCAGACAGATCGTTTCTTACGGCACCTCGAGCTACGGTTACGACATTCGTTGCGCCGACGAATTTAAACTGTTCACCAACATCAACAGCACAATCGTCGACCCAAAGAAATTCGATGAAAAAAATTTCGTGGACGTTAAGGCCGACTCAGTTTTAATTCCGCCAAACAGTTTTGCGCTCGCGCGCACAGTTGAATACTTTCGCATCCCCAGAAACGTGCTGACCGTCTGTCTTGGCAAAAGCACCTACGCAAGATGCGGCATCCTGGTAAACGTCACACCCTTTGAACCGGAATGGGAAGGGTTTGTGACGCTCGAGTTTTCCAACACCACGCCTTTGCCTGCCAAGATTTATGCGAACGAGGGCGTGGCCCAGGTCATATTCTTCGAATCAGACGAAGTCTGCGAAACCTCGTACAAAGACCGCGGCGGCAAATACCAGGGACAGCGCGGGGTGACGCTGCCAAAGCTCTGAGAGGCCTCGATGCAGCACCGCGAGCGGTAGCGACCGGACCCCAAGATTCGCTGTTGAGGTCGCCAGAAACGCTTTACTTCCAGATTGAATTTATCATTTAACACTTCTCATTCTTCATTGAAGCTAATGCAAACTGCGCCTGCCAAAGAAACCGCCGTCCTGGATTTCAACAGATTGGATGATCGAGCGACGCTGCCGACGCGCGGCAGCGCGGAGTCCGCCGGTTTGGATTTATATTCGCTTGAAGATCTGATGATTGAGCCTAAGCAGCGTGTGCTCGCGCGCACTGGTTTGGCGGTCGCTGTACCCCCCGCTCACTATGGCCGAATCGCGCCGCGCTCGGGTCTCGCCTTGCGAACGGGTTTAGACGTATTGTCAGGAGTGATTGACGCCGATTACCGTGGTGAAATTGGCTGCCTGCTTTACAACACCGGCGATGAAACTATCTCATTGCCGGCGCAAAGCAAGATCTGTCAGTTGATCATCGAAAAAATAATCATGCCGACTCCGGCCTGGTCGAATCAGATTAGCGAAACCGAGCGCGGCTCGGATGGTTTTGGATCTACTGGCTTGTAACCTCAAACTCTATACAAGGGGTAAACCCGCAAATGAAAACCTTACACCGTTCCCCGGCGCGTGATCTGTTTACATCTCTAGTTTCACTTCTTCTCGTTTTTTCTTTCGCCTCGGGTCAGCAGCCAGCAGTCGCGCCAGTTGCAGTTCTTAGCACCGAGGAGCAAGCGGTAAGCGCCAGCATCAAAATTGAGACAATTAAGGAAGTTGTGGCAGCGCTATCGGCTGATGACATGCAGGGCCGCGGCACTATGCAAGCCGGCGGCGATAAAGCAGCGAATTACATTGCCGACCGCTTTGCTAAAATCGGTCTCAAACCACTTGGTAATAGAGACTCGTATCTGCAACCGATCAAATTTCGCGAGACCCAATACGCGCCTGAAACTAGTTTCAAGATCGGCGACGAAACTTTGCAGCCGGGTCGCGACTATTATGCGGCTCCGCTTCCGAGCGTAGACAAAACGGCGAGCGGCGAGCTCGTCTTCGTTGCCTACGGTCTAACTTCTACCCAACCCCGGCGTAACGACCTCGCCGGTATTAACGTGAGCGGCAAGATTGTGGTGTTGCTGCAGGGCCCGCCCAAAATCGTGAATAAGGAATCCTGGAGAGCAGCGAAGGCCCAGTTGGGAATCATGCAAACCCTTGTTGTGCAAGGCGCGGCTGGTTTGATTTTCGTGAATACTGGCACTGAAAAACACCCGTTTTCGGAAGCTGCTGATTACCTGACGCGGCGTCAAATCGAGCGCGCCGACAGTGAAGAAATGCCATCGTTCCTTCCGCCATTCATAACCGTCAGTAACGACGTGGCAACCAAAATGTTTGCTAACTCGGGAACGACTTTTACCGACGCGCTGGAGAACGCCGAAACCGAGAATTTCAAACCCTTCAGCTTGAAAAAGTCCGCCAAGCTTTCGTTTCACTTTAAGAAAAGCAAGGGTACGGGTAACAACGTGGTCGGTTTGCTTGAGGGTTCTGATCCAAAACTCAAAGGCGAAGCACTTGTCTATTCAGCTCACTACGATGCTTTTGGACTCAGCGCCGACAATCGCATCTATCATGGCGCCGCTGATAATGGTTTGGGTGTAGCGGAGATGCTGGCAGTGGCTGAGGCACTGGCCAGCGCTAAGTCGCGTCCGCGCCGCTCAATCATCTTTCTGGCGCTCACTGGTGAAGAGTATGGCGGCTATGGCTCGGACTATTGGGTAAAGAATCCGACCTGGAAGATCAAGCAGGTTGCAGCTGATCTAAATCTCGATGGCATGGGGACAGAGGTCTATGGACCGGTAAAAACCCTGGTGGGTTATGGCGAAGAGCACTCAACGCTAGGCGCGGTTCTGCGCGGTGTGGCGCAGGCTGAAGGATTACGAGTCATTGCCGATCCGATGCCGGAAGAAAAATCCTTCTATCGATCTGATCATTACTTCTTTGTGAAGAAGGGCGTTCCCGGAATCATGATTTTGGGAGCCCCAGATGGTGAATCGGCAACCTGGATTAAGCGGATGAAGGAGTGGGAGAAGACCGATTACCACCAACCCACAGATGTGATACGGCCTGATTGGAATTGGGAAGGTCCGTTGGGGCTTGCGTCGCTCACCGCAGTCATGGGAATGCGTATCGCAAACGACGAGCAGATGCCGGGTTGGTTACCGAAGTCTCCATTTAACCGAGAACGTGGCACCAGCGAAGAGCCTCCGCCTGAGCCTGTGGTTGATTAGAAAATATCGCGGAACCTTCAACTATCGCGGCAACGCTTTTTAGCGGTTCGCTTCCCCGCTCAACATCGCATAGACCGTTGGCGTAACGACCAACGAAAGCAGCAACGCAACTGCTAACCCGCCGATAACCGCAATCGCCAGCGGTTGTAGAAGTTCGGCGCCGCTCCCTAACGCCAAGGCCAAAGGCAGCATTCCCAAAATCGCGGCAAGTGAAGTCATTAAAACGGGACGAAAGCGTCGCCGGCCTGATCGCAGCAGCGCTTCACGCAAAGTATCACCGGCGGCTAAATGATCCTCCACCGCATCAAGCATCAAGATGCCGTTCTTCGCAACGATCCCGACCACCATGATCATGCCCATCAGCGAAACGATGTTGAGCGTGCTGCCAGTAATGAAGAGGCCCGCGAGCACGCCGCCGAGTGCCAACACGGCGCCGGTAACGATCGCGATCGGATGAGCAAACGAGCGAAATTCGATCAGCAACGTGATGAACACAAGCACAATGGCAAGTATGAGCGCCTGTAACAACTCGCGGAAGCTTGCCTGTTGCTCATGGTAAATCCCGCCGTATTCCAGCGTCATGCCTGCGGGCAACTTCACATCCTTAGCTAGTCGCACCTTAATCGCGCTTATCGCGGAACCGAGATCGCTACCTGACAGATGCGCGGTCACCGCCACCGATTGCCGCAAGCCATCGCGCTGGATCTCTGTCTGTCCCTTGTCGTATTGAATTTGCGCGACCTGATCAAGACGGAACTGCGCACCCGTAGAAGAACGAATTAATAACCCTTTTAGCGTATCGAGCGACTGTCGCGCGGACGGCGGCAGCAGCACACGCACTGTGATCAGCCGCCCTTGCTGGAGGATTGAAGATGCCGCGTCTCCAGTCATCGCTGTAGTGACTGTGTTCGCCACATCGCTCGCCGAAACTCCGAAGCGCGCTGCCAGTTGCGGGTCGATCTTGAAAGTAATGGCCGGCCCACTGACTACTACTCCATTGAAGGTGTCCACGACGCCGGGGACTTTTTGGATCGATTCTTCAACTAAAGTTGCGGTGGCATCAAGCGCTGCGGCGTCGTCGCTAAACAATCTGATTTCGATTGGCGCGGGTGAACTCGTTAGATCGCCAATCAAATCGGAAAGAATACCAACGAATTCGAACTGAAGCGCCGGCTCGGAGGATTCGATCTTTGAGCGCAGATCAGCAGTAACCTCTTCAGTAGTTTTTGTACGTCCCGGTTTCAGTTTGGCAAGAAAATCGCCGGTGTTCGGCTCGGTGATGAAAAGTCCGAGCTGCAGGCCTGTGCGGCGCGAATAACTTTCAATGTCCGGTTGCTCTTTCAACATCTGTTCGACGTGAAGCAGCATGCGGTCGGTTTCCGCCAGCGACGTGCCTGGCGGCGCGGTATAGTCGAGGATGAAAGCGCCCTCGTCGAACGCCGGGAGAAAATCTGAACCAAGATTGCGGTAGAGCAGGTAAGAACCGACTAACACAACGGCGCACACTACGATCACCAGCCAGCGGTTGCTGAGGGCATGGTCCAACACCCATTCATAGCGACGAATGATGGCGCGCAGGAATCGACCACCTTGTTCGTCCTCTGCGAGGTCGCCGGCGCGCATTTCGCTGACGGCAGCCGTACCGGTACCCGGCGATTCATCCTCAGGCTGGGTATGCAGGTCTTTTCGCCTAACTTTGACGAAGCGTTCGGCGAGTACGGGCGTAAATGAAAGCGCCAATACCAGCGAGGTCAGCAGCGCAACTGCCATGGTTAACGCCAGCGAACGGAAGAAGACGCCGGTTACCCCTGTCAGCAGCGTCAACGGCAGGAAGACAACCACGGGCGTGATAGTCGAGCCGATGATCGGTACCGTGATTTCTGAAATCGCAGTCTCGACGGCTTGACGCCGCGATTGCCCGCGCGCCAGATGCGTGTAGATGTTCTCGACGACGACAATCGCGTCGTCAATTACCAGGCCGATGGCCGCCGCCACACCGCCGAGCGTCATTAGATCAAACGACAGGCCAACCAAATACATCGCGAGAAACGTCGCCAACACCGTTACCGGAATAACGAGCGTAGCAACGAAGGTCGTGCCCCAGTTGCGGAGGAAAGCGTAGAGAATCGCCACCGACAGCAGCAAGCCGAGCAGGATCGAATCGCGCACTGAGTTCATTGACTCGCGTACCAGCAGCGATTGATCGTAGAACGGGGCGATCTTTACGTCTTTTGGCAGCAGCGGCTGGATGGCTGCCAGCTCGGCTTTGACTTCGTCGTCGACGGTTACCGTATTGGCGTTGGGTTGACGCCGGATGTTAAGCAGAACCGCCGGGTGTCCATCGGCAGTAACTATCGTGTATTGGGGTTCAACTCCAGCGCCGACTGTCGCTACGTCTGTGACGGTGATCGGTGCGTTGTTCACCACGGCCACGACGATCGAGTTGAGTTGTTCGGGCGCAGTCGCCTGACCGCTGACAAGCGTAAGTTCGAGCTGATGGTTTTCTTCAATCAGGCCTGGTGAAGCAACGACGTTGGAGTTGCGCACGGCATCAGCGACCTGTTGCACTGAAACTCCGTGAGCGTTGAGGCGATCGGGATCAATGGTTACGTGATACTCGCGCACCTTACCGCCGGCCACCAAGACATCAGCCACGCCGGGCAACCGCGCGAGTCGCGGTTTGATTGTGTAGTTTCCAATGTCGCGCAACGAGGCAGGATCGCGCGTATCCGAAACCAGGCTGTAACCCACTACAGGAAAGACGGCAAAAGTGAGCCGGTCGACATTGCGTATCGCGGCCGTGGGCGGCAGGCTCGCCGAGAGCTGCGACAGGCGGGCCTGCACGAGTTGTAACGACTGAAGCACGTCGACGCTCCAGTCAAAAAATAAATTGATCTCAGTGGCGCCGCGGGACGTTGTTGATTTGATGCGCACGATGCCGGGAATTCCGTTCATCGCTTCTTCGAGTGGACGGGTAACCGAAGCGAGCATCTGCGGCGCGGGCACCACGCCGTTGTCCAGGATGATGACGACGCGCGGAAAATCGGTTTGCGGAAAGATGGCGGTTGGAAGTTGCCACGCAGCGTACAGCCCCGCGGCAGACAGCAGCAGGATGAGCACAACGACGGCGCGCTTCTGCTGCGAGATTAAACGAGCCAGATTCAAAGTTAGATTGCCCTCGACCGCATTGTCGCGTTATTCATCATTTCTCAAATCGCCGAATGCCAGGCAGGAAGTTTAGAGTACGGCCTTTAGGCGGCTGCCGGCCAAGACGCAAGTTAGAGCTTGTACCCTGACTACTGGCGTGGCATTCACGAGGCCATTGTTTCACTTTGTTGCCGGAGCCGCGTCCGCTGCGGGCGTTTCCTCGGCAACCTCAACCTTCGTCGCGTCGGGCAACGCGTAGTTACCTTCGATGACAACTGTCTCTCCGCCGAGCAGACCGGAGGCAATCTCTATTCTGTCGGCAGTGCGAATTCCTATCGTCACTTTCGTTTCATGTGCGACATTGGCCGTGTCGACAACCATCACCGTGCCCTCGTTTCCATTGCTCGCGTCCAGCGTTACGGCCGCGGCGGGAACAACGATCGCGTCGTTCTTTGTTAGAGTTGCGGCGGTGACCTGAGCAGCCCCATTGGCGCGCAATCGTCCGGCACCGTTGCCGAGTGTGACCCAGACTTCCACGCTGCGGTTGAGCAGATCACTCGAACGGCTGATTAGCGTGACCTTGCCAGTCATCTCTTCGCCAGTCGTGTCGGTCGGTACGACCTGGGCCACATCTCCGACCTTGAGTTGAGCGGCCACGGTGTCAGCGAAAGGCGCCTTAACGATCACTTCGCTGATGTCGGCAATGTTCAGCAACCGTCCTCCCGCCGCGGCAAACTCGCCTTCATACTGAAACTGATCAGTGACGACGCCCGTGATTGGCGCGCGAATGGTGGCATAACTCAATTGCGCATCGAGCGTGGCGACGCGTTGTTGTGCGGCCTGCACGCGCGCGGCAGCCATCGCGCGATCGTTTGGATTAAGTGACTTGGCGCGCAGCGCTAGTGTTTGTTCGGTAAGACGTAACTCGTTTTCTGCGGTGGTCAGATCGAATTGCGAGACTTCCAGATCCTTTTTTGAAATGCCGTTTTGCTGATAGAGAACCAGGCGACGTTCGTAAGTCGCCCGCGCGGTCGTGACTTTGGCTAAGGCATCGCGCAACGCCTTTTGGTCCTGAGCGTTTGTTTGCGGAATCGTTCCGGTAGTCACGCTGCGTTCGTTTGCGCGCTCCTGGTTGAGGGCCGCGATCGCCTCGTTGCGCTGGGCCACCAGGTCGCGCGATTCGAGTACAGCGATCACCTGACCCGCCCGTACCACCTGGTTCTTCAATAGAGCCATGGATTTGATCTGGGCGCTGATCTTTGCCGCCACCGTCGCTTGCTCGCGCGGAAAGATGGTGCCGACGGCGGATACCGGCGCTGCAATTGTCTCCTTCGTAACTTTGGTTACCTTGACGCTGACAACCACGGCGGCGGGTTGGTCCGTCGCTGGAGCGCTTCGCCATTTCCAACTCAATAAGACCAGGGCAACCAACGCGACCACCGCGACCGACGCTAGGATGATCAAATTGCGCCGGCGCTCACGAGCCAATCGTTCTCGTCGCCGGCGTAGCCACATTTCCTGTTCTTCTTCTGTTTGCAATGGGTCGACTTGGCCGTTGCTCACAGGATCGTTTTTGTATGAGTCGCTCATTTGATTCGTTAACGTCTTGAAGTTCAGAGTCCAGCTTTTAGATTGCTGCTTTTGGCAGCCGCCAAGCTAAAGGTTGAGCGCTCAACTGCCAGCCTCTCCTCTTAGCTTCCCCTTTCATTGCCCCGTAGCCTGGCGCAGGCGCGCGAGCGCCGTTTGGTAATCAAAGATTGCCTGGTAAAGGGCAAACCTCTGCCCAGCCAACGTCGTCAATGCATCCGTAACTTCAATTATCTGCGCTTCACCGGCGCGGTAACGCGCAATCGACGCGTTGAGATTGCTTTGCGCTTGAATGACACCGGCGCCCGCCAGCCTGATACGTGTGGCCGCGGAACTCACTTGAATCTGCGCGGCGTAAAACTGCTGCGTGAAGCCTCGCAACGCAATGGTGCGTTCGTTCTCCGCGATCTGAGCGCGCAGTTGCGCCTGTCGCTCTCTGCTTTTGCTCGCGCCCCAATCGAATATCGGTATGGTCAGCGTGAAAGCGGCTGAGACTCCAGTGTGCTCCTTGAGTCGCACTGGTTTTAGGGAATCGGTATCGAAACCACCCAGCATAAAATACGAAAGCTGCGGCAACCGATCTGCTCGTGCTATGCGAATGTCCTGTTTAGCTGCGCGCAGCTGTGCCTCAAACTGCGCAAACTCGGGCCGGCGCGAAACGTCGTTAACTTTGAACTGCTGATATTCAGAATCAACCGGCGCCGCCAAAGCAAGATCGGTAGTGCTAATGGGCTGTGCAAAATCATAACCGATGAGTACCCGCAACGAACCGCCGGCCACTTCTTCATTAGCGCGGGCGATCTCCATTTCGTTGCGTCGTGTAAGCGTCAGCAGTTGGGCGCGGGTCAGATCGACGGAGGCGATTTCTCCGCCGCTCAGCAGCAGAGAAGTGATGTGCTCAAACTCTTCGGCTGCCGCCAGATTTAGTTCGGCCGCGCTGCGCTGCGCCGTCGCCAGGGCCAGGCCATAGTAGGCATCAATGACTGCCTGGGCCAGTGCTCGGCGCGCCACTTCGGTGCCGGCATGAGCTGCTTCGAGCAACGCGCGGTTTTTGGCGATAGTTGCGCGCAAACGACCGGCAATATCAAAATCGCCGGAAACCTCCAGATACACCGGATATTCGCTGATGGCGTTGTTGGCGATAAAGCTGGGAGCTCGTGGCGTGCCTGGTGGCAGACCAAGGGCCGGCGAAGTGTACAGATAACTCAACGGCGCAGTGACGCGAGGAAGGAATGCGGCCTGCGCCTGGCGGACATCCTCTGCGGCTATCTTTTCGCTGATGCCGGCTTGTTGAAAACTCGACGACAAGGCGTTGGCCCGGCGCAATGCGTCATCAAGAGTTAGCAGACCTGCGATTGGAGCAAGCTGAGTTGGCAACGATGCAGTTGGGGCGGAAGAGACTGTTGGCGCGTGTGTACCGGCGGGCGTTGGACCAGCCACACTCGGTACCGCGAAAGGCGTTGATTGGGGCAGTGGTGTTGTTTGCGGTGACGCGCCGGGTTGCGCTTGCGCCGGTGAAGACGATGGCGCTGGTTTCTGTGCGCCCGCTGGCGCAGCAGGCTGTTGTGCCACGGTGCCATAAAGAGCTGCCAAGACAACCATCAACCCCAGTGAAACTAGTAAAGGACTGAATGATTGGTGTTGACCCACACGAGTCCAATAGCACAGACGTTTCATCAGCAGTTTCGTCGTCACAGATTCAGATTTGACTAAAAAGGGGGGTCGAAGTTTAGCACCGAGGGTTGAGATACTCTTCATTGAGCAAGCCAGGACGGGGAGTCTGTCGCCGGCAAACTCCCCGTCACATCTTAATGCCTGGCTGAAGTGTCAAAGTGCTTCGCCAATTCACCTTAGTTCTTTTTCTCTTTGCTTTCTTTTCTCTTCTCAGCCGCTTCCTGCTGTTTACTTTCGTGCTCGACGCGGACAACTTTTCCGGTTATCGCGCTGACCTGCACCTCGTCGATCGTGCCCTTTGCGTTTCGGATATCGAATGAATAAACGAGCTTGCCGTGTTCCCGCTCGAGTTCGGAACTCTCAACGGTGCCGGGTGCGCGTTTGAGCGCAGTTTCCTGAGCCTGCTCCTTGGCAATCTTCGCCTGGCGCGCGAGTTTTGCTTCGTTGGCGTTTTCTTGCGGTCCTAATGTTCTGGCCATTGCCAACGAGCCGCCGGTTAAGAATGCTGAGATTAAGATTGCCAGCACAAAATTCTTCTTCATAAACTCTCTCCTCATTGCTACCTGTTTCCGGTTTGAGCGGGCAGGTAGCTCTAGCGCCAAACCTGCTGCTCCTAATGATGAAGAGTGTACAGTCGCAAAGATGACGGCAGGATTAACGCTGAAGTTGGCACAGATTCTTGGCCGCAGATAGCGAGCGGGCCGGAAACAGCACGCCGCTCGAAGCGCCCTTAAAGCCGATTCGGCAGGGAAACGACAAACGTAGCGCCTTCACGATTCGTGTTATCAATGATGATGGTCCCGCCATGCAGCTCGGCAACCCACTTCGCAATTGAAAGCCCCAACCCGGCGCCGCTGCCGTTCAGAGATTCGTCGCGCGAGCGCGCCTTGTCAACCCGGTAAAAGCGTTCAAAAACGTGGGCCCGCGCAGCGGCGGGAATGCCTGGTCCAGTATCGCTAATAACGATTTCAGCTTGGTCGTGATGCTGCTTTACGGTCAGCTGCACGCGGCCATTTGGCGGCGTGAACTTGATCGCGTTATGCACCAGGTTCAGCACCATTCTCTGGATCAGTGCCTCGTCTCCCCGAAAAGGAATTTCCTTAGCCGGCGGTTGATAAGAAACCTCCAGCCCTTTTTGGGCGGCCAGAGAGCGCACTGAGCGCACCGATTCATTCACGCTTTCATCCAGATAAAAGTCCGCTAACATTTGGGGGTATTCCCCCGCATCGGCGCGTGCCAGCGTAAACAAGTCTTCAACCATTCTTGTCAGGCGCCTCCCTTCGTCGTTGACGATGGCAAGAGACTCACGAAACTCGGCCGGGTCTCGAACTTCACGTGAAAGACTCACCTCCGACTCGCCACAAATGACCGCGACCGGTGTGCGTAACTCGTGCGAAGCGTCGGCCATAAAACGTTTCTGTTGCGCAAACGATTGATCGAGGCGCGCCAGCAGCTCGTTGAAAATCCCGGCCAGCCGGCCGAGCTCCTGATTGTTTGCCGGTACCGGTATCCTTTCGTCTAAATTCGATGCTCCTATTTGCGCTGCTCGCTCGCCCATGGTCACCACCGGCGCCAGACTCTTACGCGCTAAAAAATATCCGCCGAGACTGGCAATCACCAGCGCGATGGGAATGGCAATATAGAACGCCTGGCGCGCCTGTTCGAGCGCCTGTTCCTGCTCGCGTAAAGTGTTTGCAAAAACGAAGGTGTAACTCTGGCCAGCCACCGGCACTACAACAATGAGGACACGGACAGAGGGCTTGCCTCCGAAAGAAAGATTTCCATACGCCCGACCCGAGCGGGAGACTGCGGCGAACAGAGCAGCTAGTTGCGGTTGTAATTCTGACGAAGCAAACCAGTTATTTTCCAGACCCAAATTTTCAGGCTGATCCGACGCAGCCAGCACCCTCTGTTTCGAGTCATAAATAATCGCCTGCCGCTCCCGCGAACGAAAACTCTGAACCGTCTCCCTGGCCGCACCGTCATGGGCCAGGTTTTCGTCGGTTATTTCAGCAATGAAATTTGAAATTAGCGAGTTGGCTGTTTCCGTCAGAGACTCGTCCGTACGCTGGCGAGTTGCGCGCGAAAGATAGTAGTAGGTGGTAAAGGAAAAAATCAGCAACACCAGGGCGAGGATAACCGTGTACCACAGCGTGAGCTGGACGCGCATGGAACGTAAAGGTCTGGTGCTCATCGTTCGAAGACTGCTAAGAAGCAGAACTTAGCCTAACATCTTTTGGACCAGCAACTAACTAGCCGCCGCCGCCAGCATGTAGCCGGCGCCGCGCCGCGTGTGGATCAGCCTCGTGGCAAAGCCACTGTCTACTTTTCTTCTAAGACGATTGATGTGCACATCAATCAGATTGGTGAGCGGGTCAAAGTTTTCGTCCCAAACGTGTTCCGCAATCTCTGCGCGGCTAACCACGCGACCCTGTTCACGGGCCAGGTACTCCAGCAAGGCGTACTCTTTGCCGGTGAGACCCAACTCGCGCTTGGCTCGAGTGGCGCGCTGAGCCCGCGTATCCAGCACGAGGTCTGCGATTTGAATTGTCGCCGGACGGACGACGTGACCGCGGCGCATCAAAGCACGTAGACGGGCCAGCAGTTCAGTCACCGCAAAGGGTTTGGTCAGATAATCGTCCGCGCCAATGTCCAGACCGGTAATTCGATCCTGCACCGTATCGCGCGCGGTGAGCATGATTACCGGCACCACTGAACCGGTCGCCCGCAACTCGCGGCAGACACTGAACCCATCGCGACCGGGGATCATGACATCGAGAATTATTGCGTCGTAGTCGTTAATGGACGACTTGTAGAGCGCTTCGTCGCCATCGCTAGTCACATCGACAGCAAAGGCCTGCTCACGCAAACCCTTCGCGACAAAACGCGCGATGCCCGGATCATCTTCGACCAGCAGAATTCTCATGGCGCTCGAAAGAAGTATGTAGCACAGACTTCAGTCTGGGTGGGCGTGAAAGAGCGCAGACCAAAGTCTATGTCATTGTGAAAGCCCAGACTCAGAAGTTCCAGGCCAGCGTGGCGCCATACGCATGCGATTGCCGGCTGAAGGCAGGCGCGATGGCGGGGAAGAATTTAGACTTGAGAACTTTGCTTGTCTGTTTTCCAGTTTCCTCATCAAGCGCGGCGTCGTGATGCCGATGATAAACGTAGCGACCAATCCCGTATCCCATCGCACTGCCCGCAAGCACGTCCGAAAGAAAATGCTTTCTGCCGGTGTAGCGTGAGACGCTGATTGCCGACGCCAGCGCGTACGCGGCATAACGCAGCGCCGGATGTCGTGGTCCATATTCGGAAGCGATTACTGTTGCGACCGCCCAGGAATTGATAGCGTGTCCTGAAGGAAACGATGATCCACCCTCGAAGAACTCTCCACTGCTATGGTCTACCTCTGGCCGTTGACGCTGCGAAATGCCCTTTATGGCCTGACTGACAATTGTGCTGTTGATGAGCGCTTCCGCTGCGAGCAAGCCGGTTTCCTTCGCGCGCGCGTCATGCCCAACGCGGCCGGTGAGATAAAACAATGCAGCCACCCCGCCGGTTGAATAAAGCGAGCCGGCATAACTTATGTCCTTGCTGATACGCAGGCGGGCGCGATTGTTGCCGTTTTCCACCAACTCCCCGGACGTGTGCCTGTCAGTGGCAATCAGCGCGGCCAGCGACAATCCGAGCGGCGCGATCCATTTCGCATCGCTTTGTTGCAGGCGGAAAGGCGCCGTCCAAATTCCTTTTTGATCCTTGAGAATGTTGGCAAGGAAGTTTTTTTCCGTCGTTGGGCGTGGCGTTTGCTGCGGCTGCGCGGCCGGAGCCACCGGCATAGTTTGAGAAAAGACTTGAGCAGATAGAATGACCAAGCAAAGAAAACCAAGCGGCCAGAAGAATGCCGGCCTCGATACCTTGTAACCCAGGTTCATGACTTAACTCCGTAACTTAAACGGCGAAGCGATTGATTAGAAACAGGGGAAACGTCGTTAATTATCCGCCTCCGGACAATGTTTGACAAATTCACAACAGATCTCGTTTGGCCGTCGTCGAGGTTTGTTCGAACTGCGGCGTAAGGTGTAGGCTGATGCGTCCTCCAATGAATCAGGGAGATAATTTTAATGTTGCCATTCAAACGCACGCAAAAATTCTTGTTGCTGGCTTTCATTGTCGGCATCTCCTTCACAGGCTCAGGAGCCACGCGCTCAGCGACCGAGTACAAAGTCATAAAGACGGTGAAACTCGGCGGGGATGGCGGCTGGGATTGTTTGACGGTCGACTCGCAGGCGCGGCGACTCTACATCTCGCGCGGCACTCACGTGATGGTAGTTAATGCCGATACTGGCGAAGTTGTCGGCGACATTCCCGGCACCAACGGGGTGCACGGGATCGCCGTAGTACCGGCACTCGGCAAAGGGTTCACCAGCAACGGGCGCGACAACACCGTCGGCGTTTTCGATCTTAAGACGTTGCACGTCTCAAGACAGATACCGGTCGGCAAGAATCCGGACATCATCATTTATGATCCTGAATCGCGGCTCGTCTTCACCGGCAACGGAGGGAGCCGTGACGTTACTGCAATCGATCCCGTAAGCGAGACCGTAAAGGGCACGATTGCGCTGGATGGCAAGCCCGAATTCGCCGTTGCCGATAAGGGCCATGTTTACGTTAATCTTGAAGACAAAAGCCTGATTGCCAGAATAGATTCCCGTAGACTTGTCGTCGACGCGCGCTGGCCGCTGGCGCCGGGCGAAGAACCAACCGGCCTGGCTATCGATGAAAAGCATCATCGTCTTTTTGCCGCCTGTGGAAACAAGCTGATGGTCGTTGTAAACACGACGGACGGACAAGTGGTGGGAAAGGTGCCTACCGGCGGCGGCGCGGACGGTGCTGAGTTCGACTCGTCCAGCCAATTAGCGTTTAGCCCGAATGGTGCGGATGGCACGCTAACGGTTATTCACGAAGACGCGCCGGATAAGTTTAGCGTTGTGCAAACCGTCCCCACGCAAAGAGGCGCCCGCACAATGACGTTGGATCCCAAGACGCGAAACGTGTTTCTGATTACAGCTGAATTCGGACCGCCACCGGCGCCTACAGTGGAGCGGCCACATCCGCGGCCAGCCATCGTGCCGGGATCGTTTACGCTGTTGATTGTCGGGAAGTGAATGTAGGACAGACATTCCTGTCTGTCTCTTATTGAAGCTACGCTTACTGAGTCGACGCGACTAATTGAGCTTGATCTCTATCGGTTGCGGCAGACGATCGACTCGCAAAATTAGCCCCTCTGAACTGGCAACCGGTTCTTTTTTCGGAGTTTCGAAAAATAGAAAACCCTGGCGTCGCGTGTTGGCATCGGACAACGGATCGGTTAGATCGATTGCATAAGCAGCAAACTCTTTTTCAAACTGTTTGCGCGAGTTGGGATTGTAAGCGTAGACGTCGTTCGCTTTTAGAATGCGAGCGACTGCCGCTTTCGCAGAGATCAACTTCCATTCCTTACCCGCGGCATCGCTCAGATGAAAACGCGCCTGTTTTACGACTACTGGCGCGCCGCTCTCAAAAGCCAGCTCCACTCTAACCGGCAACACTCCGCCCAACGGTAAGTTCGCTTCAAACAAATCCTGGCTCTCTTCATCAGTCATTAGCGGCGCAACCTTGACGGTGACGCCGCCAGCACTCGCGCTGCGTGCATTCTCGGCCAGGGGCGGCAATTCAATGGCGGGCTTTACTTTGAAGAGCGAGCCGGCGCATGACGTGCCCAGTAAAAGGAATCCCAAAAGAATGATCGACAAGAGTTGCCGGTTGAACATGCTTGCAATTTAGCACAGCCATGGTAAGTAGCACAGACTTTAGTCGGTGCCTCTCGCAGCCCTTATGCGATCCAGGAAAGCACAGACTAGAGTCTGTGCTACTATTCCGAAAAATTATGATTCGACCATTTGGCGGAGTTAATCCGCAGATTCCAGACAGCGCTTACGTTGACCAGAGTGCGCAAATAATTGGCGACGTGCAGTTGGGCGAACAGGCTTCCGTTTGGTGCAACGCGGTGCTGCGCGGCGACATGTATTACATTCGTGTCGGCAATCGCAGCAACATCCAGGACAACTGCGTGGTCCATACGCGCACTGGCGAGAAACCGACCATCCTCGAAGATGAAGTCACGGTGGGCCACAGCGTCACGCTGCACGGATGTTATATCGAACACGGCGCGCTGATTGGCATCGGCTCGATTGTGCTTGATGATGCGCGTATCGGCGCGCAGTCGTTGATTGCCGCCGGCTCGTTGATCTCGCCCGGCACAGTTATTCCGCCGCGGTCTTTGGTGATGGGCGTGCCGGGGCGAGTGAAGCGTGACCTGAATGACGAAGAAGTCGAAGGACTGAACGCGTTTTGGATGAATTACGTTACCTACGTTGGGAAGTACAAAAGCGAACCAGGCGGCAGTCGGCAGTAGCAGACGGCAGGAAAGGCAGAGGGCAGAAGACAGAACGCAGACTCGAAACTCGAAATTCGGAACTCGAAATTACCGTGACCAAGACCCAACCAGCCCGCGGCATGCGCGATTTTCTTCCCGCGGATGTGCGCCGCCGCCAATACGTCATTGACGTCATCCGTGAAGTCTATGAGCGTTACGGATTTGAGCCGCTGGAAACGCCCGCGGTCGAAAATATTGAAACGTTACTCGGCAAATACGGCGAAGAAGGCAACCAACTCATCTTCAAGATCCTCAAGCGCGGCGAGCACGAGAAGACGGGCGAAGCCGATCTTGCGTTGCGTTACGATCTGACTGTGCCGCTGGCTCGGGTTGTTGCTCAATATCAAAACGAGCTGCCGAAATTTTTCAAGCGCTATCAGATTCAACCTGTTTGGCGCGCGGATCGTCCGGCGCGCGGACGCTTTCGCGAGTTTTACCAGTGCGATGTCGATGTGCTGGGCTCGCGCTCGATGGTGGTGGAAGCGGAGATTTGTTCGGCTGCAAGCGATGTGTTGACCACGCTCGGCTTCAACGATTTCACTATCCGATTGAATCACCGATCGGTGCTCACTGGTTTGCTGGAGCAAGCCGGAGTGGCGCGCGACAAGCATGCGGACGCGTTAATTGCGCTCGACAAAATGGACAAAGCGGGTCCGGAAGGTGTCGCGCGGGAATTGAACGAGCGCGGTATCGTTGACGAGTCTGCCGTGAAACTGATGCGCTTTTTTGAAGGCGTCACCGGTGCAGAACGCGCGGCAAACCTGGTTGATTTGGCAGGTGGTGAAACCCGCGCAGCGTTCAATGCCGATATTTTGGGCCGCCTGGTTGAGTTCATTGGCACAAACGAAACGGGCGCGAAGGGAGTTGACGACCTGCGGCAGATTCTGCAGTTCTGCAAGGCCAGTGGAGTTGCGGCGCGCATCAAGTTGGACCCAACGCTAGCGCGCGGGTTGGCTTACTACACTGGCGCCATCATGGAGATCAACGTTAAGGATCTGACTGGCAGCCTCGGGGGCGGCGGCCGCTATGACAATCTGGTGGGAATGTTCGCGGGCCATGACGTTCCCGCGTGCGGTTTCTCGCTCGGCCTGGAAAGAATTATCGTTGTCATGACCGAACGAGAAATGTTTCCGGCTGAACTCGTTTCCACTTCGGCCGATATTATGGTCAGTGTTTGGAATGGCGAATCGATAGTTGACTCCATCGCGCTGGCTAATGAACTGCGCCGCGCCGGTCTGCGCGTTGACCTGTACCCCGAACCTGACAAGGTGGGCAAACAATTCAAGTACGCGTCGGAGCATGGCATTCCCTTCGTGACCGTGGTCGGAGACGACGAGAAAGCGCGGAACGAAGTAGCGATCAAAAACTTGCGAACGGGCGAGCAGCGTAGTGTTAAGCGCGAGGCGGTCGCCGCTGCGATCCGCGCTGCGTTGAATTCAAAAACCTAGGTGAAACATCATGAGCGAATCACTGGGCCAACATTATCTGGAAGATTCAATTGCCAGTCTGCGCGCTTACAAGAAGAACGCGGAGAAGGCACTGGACCAACTGAGCGACGAGGAATACTTTCGCACGCTCGATGAAGAGGGAAACAGCGTCGCGGTAATCATGAAGCACATGGCCGGCAACATGTTTTCGCGTTGGACCGATTTTCTGACGACCGATGGCGAGAAGCCGAATCGCAATCGCGACATGGAGTTTGTGATTGAGCCCAACACGACCGTCAAAGAATTGCGGGATTACTGGGAACGAGGTTGGCAATGTGTGTTCGCTGCGCTCGAGCCGCTTGGCGCTGACGACTTGATGATCAAAGTGATGATTCGCGGCGAAGAGCATACTGTCGCCCAGGCCATCAACCGGCAACTAATGCATTACGCGAATCACATTGGGCAGATAGTTTTTCTGGCAAAACACTTTCATGCGAGCGACTGGAAAACGCTGAGCATTCCGCGGAAGGCGGCAAAGCCGCAAGCGCCATGAAGTTTGAAGATTGCAGCACTTCGTTCCGCGTGGTCGCGTTGGGTCATGTGAACGTTACCGTGCCGGCGAAGGATGAAGCCGCCGCTAAGGAGTTTTATGGCATCGCGCTGGGGTTGCGGGAACTGCCGAAACCGGCTGGTACAAGGCAGAACGTCGGTGCGTGGTATGAGCTGGGCGGCGTTCAGCTTCATTTATCAGTTGAAGAGAAGGTAACGAACGCGGCTAGCTGCGGCCACGTTTGTTATGTTGTTGCCGATGTTGCGGTCGCCGAGCGCCACCTGCGCGACTCCGGCGTAGAAATCATTCCTGACCCGCGTCCGATTGCTGGCGTGAAACGGTTTTATGTTCGTGACCCCGGCGGCAATTTGATTGAAATCGTTCATGCGTAGGCTGGGCTGTCTGATGTGCGGTGGCGGCTCCGCCCCACCGATCGCTCCATTCAAAAACTCCGGGGGCGCGCCCCAATGGGGCGTAGCCCCTTTTCAATTGGGGACCTGCCGGAAGGTCAGAGACCTTCGCACCTCAGACGGCACAGCCGAACACCCGCTGGCCCTCAATGCGTCACCCGGTTAATATCTATCAACGATGCTTGACCACTTAGGAAATCTCGAACGCACCCATTCATGCGGAGCTTTACGCGCATCTGACGTCGGCGCCAGCGTGACGCTGATGGGTTGGGTTGCGCGGCGGCGGGACTTTGGCGAGTTGACCTTTATCGATCTGCGCGATCGCGACGGCATCACTCAGGTCGTCTTCAATTCCGAAGACGCGGCGGAAGCCCATGCAAAAGCGAAAGAGTCGCGCGGCGAGTTCGTAATCGCGGTTACTGGACAAGTAGTGCTTCGCGATGAAGCCTCGCGCAATGCAAAACTGCCGACTGGCGAAGTGGAAGTCCAGGCACGCGAGGTGTTGATTTTGAACGACGCGCGCACGCTGCCGTTTCAACTCGAATCTTCTGTCGACGCGCTGGCCAGCGAAGATTTGCGTTTAAAATATCGTTATCTCGATCTGCGCCGGCCGCAACTTCAGGCGAACTTACGTCTGCGTCATCGCGTGCTGCGCGAAATTCGCAGCTACATGGACGAGCAGGGCTTTACGGAAATTGAAACACCGATTCTGATCAAGTCCACTCCTGAAGGCGCGCGCGATTACATTGTGCCGTCGCGCGTGCAGCCGGGAAAATTCTTTGCGTTGCCGCAATCGCCGCAGTTATTCAAACAGCTTTGCATGATCGCGGGACTGGATAAGTACTTTCAGATCGCGCGCTGCTTTCGTGACGAGGATTTGCGCGCAGATCGTCAGCCTGAATTTACCCAACTCGATCTGGAAATGAGTTTTGCGACGCTCGATCAGATTTATTCGGTGACCGAAGGATTGTTCGCGCGCATCTTCAAACTGATTGGCGTCGAGCTGCCGTTGCCGTTCCCGCGCTTTACCTATGCCGAGGCAATACGGCGCTGGGGGTCGGATAAACCCGACCTGCGAATCGACGGAATGGAATTGCAGAATCTTTCCCCGGCACTCGCGAAAACTGCTTTTGCTCCGTACGCGGCGGCACTGGCTGCAGGCGGATCGGTGCAGGGAATTGTCATTAAGGGCGGCGCTGGACTTTCGCGCAAGGTGCTCGACGAATTGCAGGAATTCGCCAAGCGCTATGGCGCCGCGGCGCTCGCGTGGATAAAACTTGGCGACGAAACCACTTCATCGCTGTTGAAGGTTTTGGGCGAAGATGCTGTGAACCGGTTGGCGGCGACGGCGGCGGCTAACAAAGGCGATGCGGTTCTGATCGTTGCCGGAAAACCAAAAACAGTGGCGGCCAGCCTGGGCGCTTTGCGAAACGAAGTTGCGCGGCGCGAGCAGTTACTTCCCGCAAACGCATACGCGCCGTTGTGGGTGACTGAATTTCCCATGTTTGAGTATCACGAAGACGACAATCGTTATTATGCGATGCATCATCCCTTCACTTCGCCGCTCGATGAAGACCTGGGCCTACTGGAACGGGCGGTTGAAGGAGGCGAAACGGACTTATTGGGTAAACTGCGGACCAAAGCCTACGATCCGGTTATCAACGGCGTCGAGCTGGCGAGTGGTTCGATTCGTATTCACCGGCGCGACGTGCAGCGTCTCGTCTTCAAAGCCCTCGGGCTGACAACCGAAGAAGCACGGTCACGCTTTGGGTTTTTTCTTGATGCGCTTGAGTACGGTACGCCGCCGCATGGTGGTATCGCGCCCGGAATTGATCGTTTGCTGATGGTACTGGCGGGTACGGAAAATATTCGCGACGTGATGGCGTTTCCCAAAACCGCTTCAGCAACGGATCTGATGATCGATGCGCCCGGCGAAGTTGATCAAAAGCAGTTGGAAGAACTGCATTTGAAGATCGTGGACAAACCGTAAGCGCTAAGAAGGAAATCCGCAGATTACGCAGATCACACAGATTCATAAATAGTTCAGGCCATTTGTCGATCGTGCGTCTATTGCTTCTCATTGTTCTGAATCTGTGAAATCTGCGTAATCTGCGGATGTGTCTTCGAGTCTTCTAACCCGCATAGCCGATGCTCACTCTCGACAGCATGCAATGCCGGCAGATTTTTGCATCTGCGACACAAGCCGCACCACAAGAGTGTTGCGGCTTGATCGGCGGCGACGGCCAGCGCGCAACCAGCCTTTACCCAATGCGCAATGTGGCCGCAAATGCGCAGGTTGCCTACGAAGCGGCGCCGGAAGATTTGTTCGCGGCACAGCGCCAGATGCGCGAACGCGGAGAACAGCTTCTTGCCATCTATCACTCTCATCCACGCGCGAACGAGCCGCAGCCGTCCGCTACCGACGTGCGGCTGGCGTATTACCCGCAGGCGATCTATTTCATTATTGGTTTGGCGGGAGCGGAACCCGCGATGCGCGCTTTCAAGATTTCCGAGGCTGAGGGCCGCTGGGAAGAAGTTGAGTATGCGGTCGCGGGCGAGTAAGATTGAACCATCTTAGCTACCACATCGTAGAGACTGTCGATGGAGAGAAAAAGTAGTAAATACGATACCAACCCCCTCGACCCCGATTATGTGAAGAACGCGGAAACGGATCGTGGCGAAGGCGGCAAGGGACCAGTAACCCAGCCGGTGCGCAGCGCTACGCGCGAAGTCGGTTCCGCAGCTAACGAAGAAGCGCGCGCCAACATTTATTCAGAGACTCCGACGCGACGTTATGACAAGGCCACGCTGGAGACTTCGTATCCGTCAGTCTTCGTGCCGCCAACTTACTCGCCGCCCGCAATCTATCAAGCAGCACAGACGCCGGCTCTCCCGCTAACGCAAAAACCCGGTTCGCGAACTGTCTCGGGTATCGGTTTATCAGAAAAGTGGGCCATGGTCCTGCCGTACACGCCGTTCTATATCGGCGTTGTCGTATCCCTTTTGGAGTTGTTCCTGGTTCCTCGAAGTGAACCCAGAGCGCGCTTCCATGCCGCACAAGGGCTGGCGCTGCATGTGGCTATTTTGGTGTTGCAAACAGCGTTTGCGGTCGTGGGCGCAATCACCAGTACAAGTGTCGGGAGCACGTTATTCAAAATCGCTGCTTTCGTATTTCTGCTTGTCTCAATGATTCGTGTCGCTAAAGGCAAACCGCATCACATCAGCGCTCTGACGGAACCGGCCCAATGGTTCAACGATCATATCGAATTGAAGAAATCCTAGGCAGTTTGGACATCTGGCACTCCCGTTGCAATGAACCTGCATGGAGGCTTTGCCAGCACAGCTTGTTGAATCTTCGAACTGAAATCGTTCTAAAAGACGCTAACGATGTTGCGTTTTGGTTCAGCTTTGGCTCGCGCCTCGCGACACTTTCGCGCCTCGCGACACTTTGGCAGCAGAGAATGGGCCAACGCAGATTTGCGGTAACTCATCAAACAGAAGCCAGGCCAAAGGCTCTCTTCCCTAAATGGCATGCATATGGTCAGCGCACTTATTCCGGGGAGGTTGGGCCAGCAGACTGCAAAGCGGCACAATCCCCGGGTTGGCCGCTCTTTTCTTTGGCGCGATTTGAGTTTGAGTTTCGGCTTTGCCGATATGGAGAGAACAAATGATTAAGAAAAACTATTACAGTCTGCAAAGGGTGATGGCACTGGTGGCAGCGTTTGCGATTTTTGCAATGCCCGTCTCAGTATTCACCCAAACAAAAATCACTTATCACAGCAACAAATACAAACCGTCAGATGACGTCAAAGCCGGCCGGCAGGCAGCGGCCGAAGCTGAGCAACAGTTTCCCCTGCTGAACGATGCGCAAACCAATAACTACGTTTCGCGAGTTGGCATGCGGTTGGTGGCAGCTATCCCACCGGAATTTCAGCATCCCGAGTTTCAATACTATTTCAAGGTCATAAACGCCAGTGACATCAACGCGTTTGCATTGCCCGGTGGTCCAATGTATGTAAACCGCGGCATGATCGAGGCAGCGCGCAACGAAGGTGAAATGGCAGGCGTGATGGCCCACGAGCTTAGTCACGTTGCGTTGCGGCACGGCACCGCACAGGCTTCCAAAGCAGCGAAGTATGGTTTGTTAGCGGGCATTCTCGGCATCGGCGGCCAGATTATTGGTGGACCAGCAGGTGCGGCGGCGCAGGTCGCGGGCCAGGGCGTCGGTGTTTATTTTTTAAAGTTCAGTCGCGAATATGAAACTGAAGCAGACATTCTCGGCGCGCAGATCATGGCCCGTGCTGGTTATGACCCGCACGATTTGGCGAACATGTTTCAGACGATTGAACGTCAGAGCGGCGGCGGTGGTGGCGGCTTTATGAGCGATCATCCGAGTCCGGCTAACCGCTACGCCCGCATCAATCAGGAAGCGCAGTATTTACAGATCGTGAATCCGGTGCGCGACTCGCGCGAGTTTGCGCAGGTCCAGGCGCGCTTGCGTGGCATGGGCCGAGCACCCTCGATGCAGGAAATTGCCCGCAGCGGTCAACGCTATCCAAATGGAGAAAATAGCGGCAACACCGGAAACTATCCCAGTAATGCACCGACGGGCCGCGTGGGATATCCCTCGACTCAATATCAGAGCTATTCTGAGTTCGGCGGTGCGTTACGAGTAAGCGTGCCAAACAATTGGCGCGAGCTGGGTGGCAACAACAGCATCTGGTTTTCTCCAGAAGGAGCTTATGGTCAATTCCAGAATCAGGTTGTTTTTACGCATGGCGTAAATTTTGGCGTGTTTCAGCCGCAAAGCAGCAACCTGCAACAGGCGACCAATGAGTTTCTGAACAGCCTGGGTGGGAATCTGCGACAGCAGAGTGGCTACCAGCGCACCACCATTGCCGGACGGACTGGCTTATCAATGACACTCAACAATGTCAATGAAGCAACCGGGCGCTCGGAAATCATAAGTGTCGTCACGACGCAGTTGCGCAACGGACAGGTCTTTTACATGATTGCGGTCGCGCCGAGTAACGAGTTCAATTCGTACCAAAGCGCCTTCCGCAATGTTCTGCGTTCGGTGCAGTTGAATGATTAGGTAGTGGACAGCAAACAGCAAACAGCAGGCCCGCTTTCGAGCGGGCCTTTTCGTTAATAACGGTCAATAGCAAACCGCCGCTGCTATGAAAATGCCCATGGTATGGTCTGCTGACTGCTGACTGCTGACTGCTGACCGCTGTTTTCTGTTCACTGTTTCCTGTTCACCGTTCACTTGCTTTCGCTTCCTGCCAGAGCGCTTCCATTTCATCTAAGGTGACGGAATCAAATGCTTGCTCGCGGCTGCGCAAGGTTTGTTCGATAAAGCCGAAACGACGGCGAAACTTGCGATTAGTTAACTTCAGAGCGGCCTCGGGCTCCACTTTCAGGTGGCGCGCAATGTTGGTGGCCGCGAACAGCAGATCGCCGATCTCCTCACGCACGCGTGTGTGATCCGCTTCGCTGTTGGAACTTGCGTGATTTGAAATCGCCTCACGCAGCTCAACCATTTCCTCTTCCAGCTTCGCGAAAATGTCTTCAAGGCTTTTCCAATCAAAGCCCACGCGCGCAGCCTTGGTCGAAAGCTGGTGAGCTTCCATCAGCGCCGGCGCTTTCGCAGAAACACCGTCGAGCAATGATTCGTCGCGTTCGCTTTTCCCTGCCGCGCGCCGCTCCTCAGCCTTCATCACTTCCCAGTTGCGCAATACGGTCGCTGAGTCATTTGCCTCGGTATCGGCGAACACGTGTGGATGACGGCGCACCATCTTGGCATGGACTGCGTTAGTCACATCGTCGATAGAAAACTCACCGCGTTCACGTGCCACCTGCGCATAAAAGACGATCTGAAATAATAGATCGCCGAGCTCATCACGCAGTTCAGCCGGACGCCCTTCGCGTGCTTCCTCAACCGCTTCAAATGCTTCGTAGGCTTCTTCCAAAAGCATCGGCGCCAAAGTCGCGTAGGTCTGTTCACGATCCCAGGGACAGCCTTCCGGCGATCGCAATTTTTCCATCAGCTTGATCAGGTCAGCAAAAGTTGCGGGCATGACGGTTAGTCTAAAGTCCAAAGTCCAAAGTCCAAAGTCCAAAGTCGAAACGCCACCGCGCTAACTCAATCCGGCTACTCATTTTCGCTTTGTTGCGGGCATGCAATCAGGATGCTACCATCGACGGCAAATAAAAAAGTCAATTGCAGCGGGCACGGTGCTTATCAAGTGCCCTTGAGGTATTAGGATAAATGAGCGAGGAACAAACAAATTTCAAAGTCACCGATCGCCGGCTCTTCAATGCTGACGGCAGTCCCCGAGAATTGAGTCCGGAAGAAACGGTGGAGATAAGAGCCGAAGCAAAACCGGTAACCAGCGAACCAGCTCAGCCGACTGCTTCACCTGTCGAAACCCAAGCAGCTGCTCCGAGCCCGAGCCCGGTCGCTGCTGAGCAGCCGCATTCTGAAATGCCGGATGAGATCGAAATACCCGGCGCCGATGATCCAGCGAGCTTCGCTAACTTTCTGATGTCGATTGCTTCAAACGCAGCGTCGTCACTGGGAATGATGGAGCATCCGGTCACGCATAAACGCGAAGTTGATCTCGAGCTGGGCAAACATTGGATTGATGTGCTCGGCATGCTGCAAGATAAGACACGCAATAATCTTTCGCCTCAGGAACAACAGATTATGGAGGGACTACTCGCTGACTTGCGCATGCAGTATGTTTCACTCGCCAATGCAACCACGCAAAAAGCGCCGCGTGCATTTTCCAGCAGCGACATCACCGGCGGAAGATAAGTCCAAAGTCCAAAGTCCAAGGTCCAAAGTCACTCGGTTTTTAAATCAATTTGACTTTGGACTTTGGACGTTGGACATTTGGACTCGATCATGAAGCTAACGTTTCTCGGCACCGGCACATCCACAGGCGTTCCTTCCATCGGCTGTGAATGCGAGACCTGCACCTCAAATGATCCCCGCGACAAACGATTACGAGTGTCCGTTCTCATCGAGCACGCCTGCCAGTCGGTCTTGATCGACACTTCATCCGATTTTCGCCAGCAAGCGTTGCGCTTTGGCTTGAAGCGACTTGATGCGGTGCTGGTTACTCATTGTCATGCGGATCACATTTTTGGTCTTGACGATATCCGTCCATTGAATTTTCGCTATGGCGCCCTGGGGCTTTATGCGAACGAGCGCGCCTGGGTCGATATCCGTCGCATCTTCAGATACATCTTCGAGCCGTCGCATTTTGGCGGCGGCCTGCCACAAGTTATTCCGCACACAGTCGAGGCCGGCGCGCAGTTTTGTTTGGAAAACGATTTGCTGATCACGCCGCTTGAGGTAATCCACGGCCGCCTGCCGGTGATGGCTTATCGTCTCAACGATTTTGCTTATGCAACAGATTTGAGCGAGATTCCGGAAGCCACCATGGACCAGATGCAAGATCTCGACGCGTTGGTGCTTGATTGTTTGCGGTTTAAGGAGCACCCCACGCATTTGTGGTTAGATAAGGCGCTCGAATACATCGAGAAGATCGGTCCGCGCCGCGCTTACCTGACGCATATCGCGCATGACGTGATGCACGCGCGCGATTCAGTGCGACTGCCAGACGGCGTCGAGTGGGCTTATGACGGACTGGTTGTGACTGATGAGTGAAGCTGACGGTTCGCACAAATTGATTTTCCAGTTGTCATTTACCAAACCTCATTTTTTATTTGCAGGACGGCGAGATGAATTCGATGAAGCGGTTCGGATAGATGTGGCTTCAGTTCCTTGTTCTTAAATGGTAAATGGAAAATTTGAGTCTGTGCGCTCGTAAACCAACGACTAAATAAGCCATTTCTTATGAGATTGTTCCATGGCACTGATAATGCTGAAATTCAACGACCGACGGTCCTGACGCTCGGCGTGTTTGATGGTCTCCACCTGGGCCACCAGTTAATCGTGCGTACCGTCGTTGAAAGGGCGCGAGCGACAGGCGCCGTGCCTACCGTTATCACTTTCGATCCCCACCCGCGCGCGGTGTTGCATCCGGAATCATCGCCGCCTCTGTTGCAAACGCTCGATCAAAAAGTCGAAGGCTTTGGCGCGCTGGGGATAGAGCAAACGATCGTCATTCGTTTTGATGAGAAGTTCTCTGAAATTCGCGCAGAGGACTTTCTGCGCGAGGTCGTAAGAGATCGGCTGCAGGCCAGGGAAGTTTACCTGGGCTGCGGTTTTGCTTTTGGACACAATCGGGAAGGCAACATCGAACTGCTGAGGCGCGTCAGTCAGGAACTCGGTTTTTTCGCCGACGAGGTTCCCGAGGTACAGATACGCAACCAAAGAGTCCGCTCGAGCAGAGTTCGCCGTTTGCTGGCCGAGGGCAAAGTGATTCTCGCCCGGCGCCTGCTGGGCCGGCCGTATGGCGTGGAAGGCCCGGTCGCAAGAGGCGCCGAGCGCGGCCGGGATCTGGGTTTTCCGACAGCCAACCTGCACCCTCACAACCGCGTCATACCCCGCAACGGTGTCTATGTGACCGGAACCCTGATTG
>JANMKA010000053.1:0-10992 GCA_031371765.1 Blastocatellia bacterium | reverse complement strand
CAGATTTGGCAAGGTTCGCGGCGCCTGGGACGAAGATGAACCGCGAGACATCAGGGTAACGGATCGTCGTCGCATTCATTTGGACGATGAAGGCGAAAGCGCCGCGCCGGCCGCCGATGTTCCGAATCTCAAGCCGAGCTATGTCGAGGAACTGGAAGCGCGCACCCGGGCAGCGGAACAAAAAGTTCAGGAAGTTCAAGCGCGTTTTGAACAATTGCGCCAGCAACTTCAGAATGAGACTGACGAAACACGCCGGCGTTTGAACAAAGCCGCCGACGAACGCGCACACCGCGAGAAAGCAAATTTCATAGAAGCGCTGTTGCCGGTGTTGGACAATCTGCAACGCGCTACTGAGGCGACTGAGTCGGGCGCATCTGCCGAGGACGTGGCTGAAGGCGTTCGTCGTACGGCGGCCAGTTTTGAAAATGCGCTTGTCGCGGCCGGAGTCGAACCGCTCGAATCTATTGATGAACAATTTAATCCGGAGTTACACGATGCCGTTGAGACCGCGGAAGTCGAACCGGGAAGTGAAGGCAAAGTGATCGAGGAATATGCGCGCGGTTACAGAATCGGCGACCGCCTGCTGCGTCCGGCGCGCGTGAAAGTTGGACGCGGTTCGGGCAGGGCAAAGGCTATGGAATAGTTTCGGGCCTAAACCCCAACCTAGTTAACGCGACGGGATCTCATAAGGAGAAACGAGAGTGGCTGCAAAAGAATTGAAGTTTCGCGAAGAAGCGCGCGGTGCGATGTTGAAGGGCGTAAACACGTTGGCCAATGCTGTGCGCGTGACGCTTGGCCCAAAAGGCCGCAACGTGGTGCTGGGTAAAAAGTATGGTTCGCCCGTGATCACTAAAGACGGCGTGACCGTAGCTAAAGAGATTGAGTTGGCAGACAAGTACGAGAACATGGGCGCACAGATGGTGCGCGAAGTTGCAGTCAGAACCAACGACACTGCGGGCGACGGCACGACCACCGCGACCGTTCTGGCGCAGGCGATCTTTCGCGAAGGCGTGAAGAACGTCACTGCCGGCGCTAACCCCATGTCGTTGCAGCGCGGCATTCAAATGGCCACCGACGCTGTGGTCGCGGAACTCCGGCGCATCTCAAAACCGGTGAAGAATAAAGAAGACCTGATGAATGTGGCCAGCGTTTCCGCCAACAACGATCGCGAAATCGGCAAGCTGATTTCCGAGGCGATGGAGCAGGTGGGCAAGGACGGCGTGGTCACGGTTGAAGAAGCAAAGACCCTGCAAACTGAGTTGGAAATTGTCGAAGGAATGCAGTTTGACCGCGGTTACCTGTCGCCGTATTTCGTGACCAACGCCGAGCGCATGGAAGCAGTGCTCGACGAGCCCTTAATTCTTTTGCACGAAAAGAAGATTTCCGCCATGCGCGACTTGCTGCCGATTCTGGAGCAGGCCGCAGGCGGCGGCCGGCCCCTTTTGATTGTCGCTGAAGACATCGATGGCGATGCGTTGGCGACGCTGGTAGTTAACAAATTGCGCGGGACGATAAAAGTTTGCGCCGTGAAAGCGCCGGCGTTTGGCGATCGCCGCAAAGCGATCCTTGAAGACCTCGCAATCCTGACTGGCGCGCGCGTGATCACTGAAGACCTGGGAGTCAAACTTGAAAACGTGGAACTGGCGGACCTGGGCTCAGCCAAGCGCGTCATTGTCGACAAAGATACCACCACCGTCGTCGAAGGCGGCGGCGAGCGCAAAACAATCCAGGGGCGCGTGGCCACGATTCGCAAGCAGATTGAGGAAACGACGTCTGACTATGATCGCGAAAAGTTGCAGGAGCGTCTGGCTAAACTAGCCGGCGGCGTGGCGGTGGTTAAAGTTGGCGCGCATACAGAGACGGCGATGAAAGAAATCAAGATGCGCGTGGAAGATGCGCTCAATGCCACGAAGGCGGCGGCACAGGAAGGCACGGTAGTCGGCGGCGGCGTCGCATTGTTGCGCGGCGCGAAGGCGCTCGACAATATTTCGAGTGACGAACTCGATGTGCAAACCGGAATCAATCTAGTGCGCCGCGCGCTGGAAGAACCCTTGCGACGCATTGCTGAAAACGCCGGACTCGATGGCGCGGTCGTGGTGGGAAGAGTTGAAGAGTTGAAAGGCAACAAAGGTTTCAACGCTGCGACCGGCGCTTATGAAGATCTGGTCGCCGCCGGCATTATCGACCCAACCAAAGTTGTGCGCACGGCCCTGCAGAACGCGGCCTCGATTGCCGGACTGCTGCTGACGACTGATGCGGCCATCACCGACGCGCCGGAACCGAAGAAAGGCGCGCCGCAAATGCCAGGCGGCGGTGAAGATTACGACTACTAGGAAGGCAGCCGGCGAGGAATTTTGACGCAGTGTGCTGAGGTTTCCTGAAAAGCTCCTCAAGTTGGCCGCATATTTGCTTGAACTGGAGCGGCGCGAAATCTTATTGCATTGAAACGCAACGGCGAATATGCTCGGGACATCTAACCGCCAGAGTAAGGCGGTTTTTGCAGTTCCCGTTTTGAAAAAGAAGAAGGCTGCCGTCACGAAATAGTGCACGACGTTTTCTTTTGGGAAGTACAGGTTAAGAAAATGGTTGATCTAGGTTCGTATAAAGACAAATTTGGGGACAGTGGTCAGCGCGTATTGGAATACGCGTTGAACGAGTCCCGCCAGCGTGATCAGAATTTCGTCGCCGTCGAGCACATTCTTCAGGCGCTGATGCATGAAGAGCCCGACATGTTCAATTCCACGATGCGCGAACTGTCGTTGGATCCGGTCAGCGTGAAGTTCGCCATCGACCAGCGGCTGGATACCGGCAAGCAGCAGCATGTTGGCAAAGGCTTTCGAATTTCTCCTGATACTACCGATCTCTTTAAGCGCGCGATGGAACGCGCGCGCGCCCAGGGTCGCAAGACGATTGAAGCGACAGATATTTTTTCCGCGCTTTCAAATCAGGACAGTCTTTTCCTCGATGTGTTACGAACGATGGGCGCTACCCCGGACGCGGTAGCCGAAAACGTTCAGGCGCAGGTGCAAAAGCGTGAGCGGGAAGAAGAGCAGTATCGCAAGAAATTCGATCTGCCCCCTTACCTGAAACATTTTGGCGTTTCGCTTAACCGGCTGGCGCGCGCGGATAAGATTCCACCAACCATTGGCCGCGAAAAAGAGATTCAGCAGATCGTCGAAATTCTGTGTCATCGCGAGCGGGCCAACTCACCCATGCTCGTTGGTGAACCCGGCGTCGGCAAGACAGCAGTTGTCGAGGGACTGGCGCGGCTAATCGAGTTGGAGCCGGAGAAAGTGCCGGCGCGTTTGCGTGGCAGCCACGTGGTCCAACTGCAAATGGGCGGTCTGGTCGCCGGGACGATGTTGCGCGGCATGTTCGAAGAGAGAATCAAAGGCATCATCGACGAAGTTAAAGAGAAGGACAATCTGATCCTTTTCATCGACGAGGCGCACACCATCATTGGTGCCGGCTCGGCGTTGGGCACTTCTTCCGATGCGGCGAACATGTTCAAGTCGGCGCTGGCTCGCGGCGACATGCGCATCATCGGCGCCACCACGAATTCTGAATACAAGGAATACATTGGCGAAGACGAAGCGCTGGCGCGGCGTTTCCGCCTGGTGAAGGTAATGGAGCCTTCTATCAGCGAGACGCGCGAGATTCTGCTTGGGCTGCGGCCGCGGTTGGAAAAAAACTATTCGGTGAAGATTTCCGACGACGCGATCAATATCGCGTTGGAGATGGCGCCAAAGTACATTCGCAACCTGCACCTGCCGGACAAGGCGATTGGTTGGCTCGATACGGCGGCGGTGAAAGTGGAAATCAACGAACCGCAAACCATGGTCGTTAAGCCGGAGCATGTAATTGAAGTTATTTCGCAGGAATCGCGGATTCCGCGGGACATGATATTCCGCGACACCAGCGAGCGCTTCTCGATGACCGAGGCAATGCTGTCGCAACGTGTCATTGGCCAGAAAGCAGCCATCAAAGCCGTCGCGCAGCGTCTGCGTCTGAACAAAGGACCGCTGAAAGAGTCGCACTACAAACCGGACGGCGTGCTGTTGTTCTTGGGCCCAACCGGCGTGGGCAAAACTGAGTTGGCCAAAGCAGTCGCCGAATTCATGTTTGGCGATGAAGAGAAGATGGTGCGCATCGACATGTCGGAATACAGCGACGGCACCGTCGGCATTGAAAAGCTTATCGGCATGCCACGCGGCATTGTTGGTTCCGAACGCGGCGGTATCCTGACGGAACAACTGCGCGAGAATCCCTACACGGTCTTGTTGCTAGACGAAGTGGAGAAAGCTTCGCCGTACCTGATGAACCTGTTCCTCCAGGCTTTCGACGAAGGTTGGTTGACCGATGGGCGCGGCAAGAAAGTTTACTTGTCAGATGCGATCGTAATCATGACTTCGAATCTCGGTTCCGAAAGTTTCAAGAAGTTTGAGAAGCCACTCGGCTTCGGAACGAAGACTGCGGCAGACTTTCGTATCGTGAAAAACGAGGTGATGAAGGCCGCGGAGATGCGCTTCTCGCCGGAATTTCGCAACCGTATTGATGAGATCATTGTGTTTGCGCCGTTGACGATGGATGAAGTGCGGCAGATTGCCGAGCTTTATGTAACCAGGCTGAAGATCCAGATGCAGCGTCAGGGCAAAAACGTCACGGTTACCGACGAAGCACTAAACTTTTTGACGGAAAAAGGCTTTAACACCAAGTATGGAGCGCGCTTTCTGAAGCGCCACATTGACGAGAAGGTAAAGCTGCCGCTGACGGCCATGTGGAAGTCGGCGACGAATTTCGTAGTCGAGCTGGAAGACGGCGAGGCTGTGGTCAAACCGGTGGCCGGCGCAAACGCGAATCTAAACTGATGCGCGTCAGGTGATTTTTCGAACTTAACAAGGGCTTCAAGGTTATTAATTGAAGCCCTTGTTCTTTGCTCAGCCGCTCTGCGCGCCCGAGCCTTTGTGGTAGATTTTCGTCATGATCAAGAATCACAAAAGCGTTTTTGGTTTTGCTGTTTGGCTATTGATTCTGACCGCCATGTCGTTTCGAGTATCGGCGCAGAATACGCCCCGGACGCTGCCGGCGCCGGTTGCTGCCAAAACGGAAGCCGTTATCAACCACGCGGTTGAAGCACTCGGAGGCAGCAACTATCTCAACGTCAAGACAACCGTCGGTCGCGGTTTCTTTACGGCTTTTCAGGACGGCATGTCGCAACTGCCCGCTCGCTTTGTCGATTACATTGCTTATCCCGATCGTGAGCGGACCGAGTTTTTCAGCCTGGGCATCCGCGTGATTCAAACCAACAACGGCCAAACTGGCTGGCTGTTTGACGGCGCAACGAAAACTTTGGGCGACATGAAAGCGCCGCAAATAGCGAGCTTCAAAGAAAGCATGCGCACCAGCGTGGAAAATCTTTTGCACGGTTGGTGGAAAAAAGACGGCGGTGTACTCAGCTACGCCGGCCGTCGCGAAGCAGGAATAGGTAAACGAAACGAGACGATTCGCTTAACTTATCCTGACGGATACTGGGTTGAGTATGAGTTTGGCGCGAAGGACGGTTTGCCCGCGAAAGTAATATTTAAGCGCACGCGAAAGAAAGCGGATACTGACGAAACTGTTGAGCTAAACGAAGAGGATCGCATGGGCAAGCTGATTACGGTCCAGGGAATAACCGCAGCCTGGGTCGTTGACCATTACATCAATGGCGTGCAGACCAGCCGCATCAGCTATGAATCGCTTGAGTACAATCAACCGCTCCCCGATTCGCTTTTTGCAAAGCCGGCAAACATCAAAGCCTTGAAATGAACCTAAAGCAAACTGTTTTTTTTGCGATGGCGTGGTATCACTTACTGGATACAAGACCACAAAGGTTGATGAGCGAACAGTGGCATTTCTTCGATCACAGTGGCATGAGGTCAGTACCGCCTGCGGTAGCGGGTGGGTGCTGTGATTTTTTTGCTTGACGGGTGTCGCATGAAGTGGCTGTTGGTAATGCTGGTTCTGATTAACTCGCTCGCATTCAATGTTCGAGCGCAAACGCCACAAGACGACGATGTCATTCGCGTCGAAACCGATATCACCAACCTGCCCTTCACTGCCAACGACAAGAACAATCGTTTCATAACCACGCTCGAGCAGTCAGACATTCGCGTGCTCGAGGATGGCGTCCCGCAACAGCTCTTCACTTTTCAACGTGAAACTGATCGGCCGCTGTCCATCGCTTTTCTAATTGACATCAGCCAGTCCGAAGAGCGCACCTTGCCGGAAGAGAAACGCGCCGCGCGTTCGTTCATTGAAACGATCATTCAGTCGAAGAAAGATCAGGCGGCGATCATTCCGTTCACCGGCTCAGCCTTTCTCGAACAGGGACTGACGCGCGATGTGTTCGCAATTTATCGCGCGCTCGAGCGGGTCGAAGTAGCGCAGCCTGCGTATCTGGGTTCGGGCCGCGCGCTGACTGGAATAACTTCCGGACCAGGAATGAAGCGGCCGCCGCAGGAAGGCTCGACCGCGATTTGGGAAGCCATTGCGTTGACCTCAAGCGAAGTGCTTGCCAAGAGTCCGGTGCAGCGGCGCCGCGCAATCATTCTGCTGACTGATGGTCAGGACACGACCAGCCGGGTGAAAGCGATTGACGCCGTCAATGCTGCGCTCGATGCCGAAACAATCATTTATGCTATTGGCATTGGTGACAGCAAGTATGAGGGGGTGGATCGCGACGTGTTGCGCGGCATCGCGGAACGTACCGGTGGGCGCGCCTTCTTTCCCAAGAAGGACGTTGATTTGAGTTCGGTGTTCAAGGAGATCGAACAGGAGCTGCGCACGCAATACTTGATTGCTTATTCGTCAACAAACAAGAACCGCAACGGCGCCTACCGGCAGATACGCATCGAAGTTACCAACCCCACGCTGCAAAAGGAACAACTCAAACTGCGTTACCGTCCCGGCTATTTTGCCAAGCCGCTAAGCAGCCACCAAAGGAACAGCAATCACCGGAAGAGGCTTTATCTCTCCAGCGCGGCGCGGTCCCATTTTGCGAGATCCGCGCCGGCGTCATAGGTGGTTTGGCAGAAATCCATCAACGCCGTTTCGGGTGAGTCTGATTTCCTCACGGCATCGTACGGCAGGAAAAACTCTTTCAACTCCGCACTGTAAAAAGTTTCGGCGGGACTAATCTTTCCCTGGCTTACGACATCCGCCAAACCAACAGGCTCGGGCGCCGTGTATGAATAACACGCGGCTTCCATGTCTTTGTTGCCGGGCCAGAAACCGTGGCTGATCACTTCATGTGAATAAGCTTCGCGCGTGATCAGGTCAGCGCCGTCGCGCGGTGGCGCGGGCCGGCCGGAAAATCTGGTTACGGCCACATCAAAGCTGCCCCAGAAGAAATGCACCGGGCTGACTTTGCCGATAAAGCGCGCGCGAAACTCCTGAAACACCGGATCCATCTTCAACAGCGCGCGCCAAAAACGATTTGCATATTCGGCGTCGTAGGAAGCGTGTTTGGTGTCGTCTTCAAAACGGATCGGGTCAGGTATCTCGACCGGCATGGTCCAAATCTTTACTTCAATGTCCAACTCGCTTAGCGCCGCCATAACTTCAGCGTAAAAAGCGGCGACTGACTGCGGCCGCAAATCAAGCAACTTCAGCGCGCCGTCACTGCATTCAATCCACAGCTTATGATCGATAAAATCGAATCCCATCTCAAAATAGCGATCGCCATAGGGCATGGCAGTGGTGGTCAGGCCGCGCGCGGAAACATACAGCGGCACATTCCACCAATGATTCACCAGCGGCGTTTGCTTCAGGCGGATCTTACCGACCACCTGCGTCCACATGTGCAGCGTCGCGAGCGTGTCCTGCCATTCGGCAAATTTCAGTTCGGGCCAGTCGTTCATAAGCAAAGTACTGAGTGCTGAGTGCTGAGTTCGAAGCGAGTACCTCGGCGCTTGGTATTTACTCAGCACTCAGCACTTATAACTCAGAAATTAGGGCGGCCCAAAGCGGCTCCGGTATTCAGACGAGACGATAAATGATTTCACCATGTCGGCATTGACAAAGTTGCCACCAAATTCGTTGAGCTTGGTGAGCCAGAAGTCATACCCGGAATAATCGGAATCAGGCAGATCATTTGGATTGCGGCGCAGGTAGCCAAAATATTGCATCAACACAAACGCTCTATTTTTTTCCAGTTGATCAAAGTCGCCATTCTCAGCCACGCGTCTGAGCGCTCGTGCCCGCGCTGCGGTGTCCGCGCTGGTCCCGGCCCCGGCAAATTCATTAATGATTGAGTTGCGTTCCGACGTTGCTGGCGTCACGCCAACGTGACTGAACAGCGCGTCGACGAATTGCGTGGGAGTTGAGGTCACCGGATATGCTCCGGTGAAGCGCGAGCGCGTGACAAACTGAGCGCTAAACGCTTGCTTATTGCCCTCTAGGACTTGTTCCCACCCAGTCTGCCCAACGATCACGCCGCGCCCAATCTGTTGACTATCCGGCACGAACTCGTTGAGACGGATTATAGGCACCGCCAGTTGATGACTGACGCCGCCATTGGTCGAAGTCCCGGTCGCATCCCCATAGGCAGCCTTGTAGAGACGTTCAACCAGGTAGCCTGTTTCGTGAAATTCAATCGACAAAAAGAAAGCGGCCGAAACATTGATGCGCTTGATCTCAGTGCACTGTGGCTTTGGAGTACAGCTAATGATTTGGTCGATCCAAAAATTGTTACCGGCATTGTCAGGTTCGCGATTAAGGAAATCGACATAGTTCTCGCGCACAAAGAATCCGCTCTGGTCGATCGGGTTAACGCCGGTCGAAGTCTCGTTGTCGTTTATGACCACGGTTGTTGTGGCCGGAGTACCAAGCACGGCCCCGGTTGGATTGCTAAGGGTTACTTTGAAATTCTCGGTGCCTTCAGCATAAGCATCATCAATCAGCGGGATGTTAATTAGCTTGAAGGTCTCGCCGGCTGCAAATTGCAGCGTTCCCACCGTGGTGATGTAATCGCAACGAGACGAAGCATTGCCATTTATGACATTGCAATTGTTCGCGCCGGAAGTGTCACTGGTTGCGTAGTCGACTGACGACGCTCCCGAAGTGTTAACGGTTCGCGTAACCAAGAGCGCGATTCCACCGTTAGTTTCAGTACTGCTCAAACTCGCCTGGCTGAACTGAATCACCGGCGACGGCGCCGCGCCGCAAAAGTTCTGAGGCGCGCTGCTGTTTCGCGGACTCGGAGCGCTGACATCAAAGTCAGCAGCGTTGTTGTCCGAGTCGTTGCAGCCGCCGGCTTTTCGCAACACTGCGGTCGTGTTGCTGGTTGTGCCGGTTGGACCACTTCCTTCGTAACAACTTGCGGTAGCGCCGTAGCCGACAAAATCAACGATGTCAGAATTAGGGAGCGGGCAAGTACTACCAAACAGATTCACATTCGGCATCGTCAGAAAGACCTTGCCCGAAGGTGTAAGGTTGAATAGAGGAATCGGCGGCACGCCGGGCGGTGGCGATGGGGAACTCGTTGGACCAGCAAGATCTGCCGGAACAGTGGCGCCATTTGCGCTGTCTGGTCCAAACCGAATTAAGAGGTATTGGTGGGCGCCGATCGAAAGTCCGCGAGAGCTGACGAATGCTATTGCCTGGTCAAAAGTACCGTTTGCCGAAGTAGCGTAGATACGCCAGCCGCCGAAGTCGATCGGATTGTCGGTGCGATTAAAGAGTTCGAGGTAATTGTTCTGATAGGTCGAGCCGGAGTTTCCGCCATTCGAATAGATCTGGCTAATGACAATGTCGCCGGCTGCCGCTGGTTGGTTCCCCGGTGGCACAGCTTGCTCGCTGGCGGCGCCGCTGAATCGCGCACGTGCGATGTTCGCAGTAGTTTCGTAAACCTTACCATCACGATAAGTAGTCACAACCATCCGGACGTCATCTGAATCGGTGGTCGCGCTGGTCTGATTACCCACAAAGCAGAAAAAGATTACCGCGGCAAGAAGCGCCAGGCAGGCAAAAGCGGCTTGTTTATTGAGGATTCGGGGCATTTCTGAACCTTCCTTGCTCTTTACAACGATTTCAAGACGACGGAGTAGAGTTGGATCGCAATCGCGGATAGGGAATCTGGGAGCGGAAACTAGATTGCGAGGCCGCCATCAACTTGAATAACCTGGCCCGTAATATACCGCGCATCGTCCGACAAAATAAAGCAGGCAATACGCGCTATTTCATCGGCTTCGGCAAAGCGCCCGAGCGGGATCAGCTCGAGAATTTTCGTGCGATAAGTTTCATCGAGCCCGCCGGACATGTCGGTTGCGACCATGCCTAACGCCAGCGCGTTGACCGTAACTTTCCGGCTCGCGACTTCTTTCGCCAGCGCTTTGGTGAGACCAACCATACCGGCCTTTGAAGCGGAGTAATTCGACTGCCCCGGCATTCCCACTTCGCCGCTGATCGATGAGATGTTGAGAATCGATCCGCCTTGCTCCTGGCGCAGCATTGTTCTGAGTGCAGCCTTGGAAAAATTCCAGGCGCCTTTCAAATTTGTATCCATCACCTCGTCCCAGTCGGATTCTTTCATGCGCAGGATCAGGTTGTCGCGAGTGATGCCGGCGTTGTTCACCAGGAAATCGATGCGGCCGAAAGACTCCTTAACTTGCTTCACCATTTCGGCGGCGGCTTCGGTATTCGCAACATCGCATTGCGTGGCCAGCGCGCGTCCGCCCAGAGCTTCAATTTCCTTGCTGAGGGACTCGGCGGCTTCGGCGCTCTTCGCGTAGTTGAACGCGACGTCAGCGCCGCGGCGCGCTAGCTCGATCGCGATGGCCCGGCCGATGCCGCGCGTGGCGCCGGTCACGATGGCGGCCCGTCCGGCGAATTGTTTTTGATCAGGCATTTTATTGAACTGATTGGTGTCCGCAGATTACACAGATGGAAACAGCAATTCCGAAGAAATGGTGTTGGCGATCTGAAGACATTCCCTGGACTTTCTTGCTCCTA
>JANMKA010000047.1:0-68650 GCA_031371765.1 Blastocatellia bacterium | reverse complement strand
TTGCCGCCTCGCCGCTAATCGACGAGCAAGGATCACCCGCAACAGGGATGCCCGGTTTTTCAAGTTCTAACCTCCAAAGCTAAACAAATTCAGTCGCGGCAAAAACAACCGCCCACTAAATAATTAGGAATCAATTGACATGTCACAGCGAACACGTTCACGCGCATCGAGCGCGAACAACGACGATAATGATGACGGCGCAGCCGTAGCTACTGCCGATGCCCCCGAACGAGATGGCGGAGAGCGCCGGGGTAAGGACGAAGGCTTCCTGAACCTCGCCGACCTCAAGGAAATGTCCATCTCTAAGCTGACGAGTATAGCCAAGGGCATGGATGTGCCCGGCGCTACCGGCATGCGCAAGCAGGAACTGATCTTCAAAGTCCTGGCGGCGCAAACAGAAAAAAGCGGTCTGATCTTTTCCGAAGGCGTGTTAGAGACACTGCCTGACGGTTTTGGTTTCCTGCGCGCGCCTGAATACAACTATCTTCCCGGCCCCGACGACATTTATGTCTCACCGTCGCAGATCAGAAAATTCGATTTGCGCACCGGCGATACGGTAAGCGGCCAGATTCGTCCACCCAAGGAAGGCGAACGTTACTTCGCGCTGATCAAAGTCGAAGCGATCAACTTTGAATCGCCCGACCAGGCGCGCGAGAAGGTTTTCTTTGACAATCTGACGCCGCTGTATCCGGAAGAGATGTTGAAGATGGAGACTACGTCGGAGAATCTCTCGGCGCGAGTTATCGATCTGGTTACACCGCTGGGCAAGGGCCAGCGTGGATTGATCGTCGCCCCGCCGCGCACCGGCAAGACGATGTTGCTGCAAACGATCGCCAACTCCGTTACCACCAATCATCCCGAAGTGACCTTGATTGTTTTGCTGATTGACGAACGGCCGGAGGAAGTTACCGACATGCAGCGCTCGGTGAACGGCGAAGTGATCTCGTCGACGTTTGATGAACCGCCGACGCGCCACGTTCAGGTCGCCGACATGGTTATTGAAAAAGCGAAACGTCTGGTCGAACACAAGCGCGACGTGGTTATTCTGCTCGACTCCATTACCCGCCTGGCGCGCGCCCACAACGCGGTCGTGCCACCCAGCGGCAAGATTCTTTCCGGCGGTATTGATTCAAATGCGCTGCAACGTCCGAAGCGTTTCTTCGGCGCCGCGCGCAACATTGAAGAAGGCGGCTCGTTGACCATTATTGCCACCGCGCTGATCGACACCGGCTCGCGCATGGACGACGTCATCTTTGAAGAATTCAAAGGCACCGGTAACTCGGAAATTCATCTTGACCGGCGGCTGAGTGACAAACGTTTGTTCCCGGCTATTGATTTGCAGCGCTCCGGCACGCGCAAGGAAGAGTTGCTGCTCAGCAAGGAAGATTTGAGCCGCATCTGGGTGATGCGTCGCGTTTTGAATCCACTTTCACCGGTCGAGCAAATGGAAGTTGTGCTCGAACGGCTCGAGAAGGCCAAGTCAAACGCAGAGTTTCTCGCGTCGATGCAAAGCTAATGCAGGGCTGAAGGCGGATGAAACATTCGTGTCCGTCCGCCTTTTGTTCTTCTTGTTTGGCCGCTGCTTTTTCATCCTTCATTCTTCCCCCTACATCTTTTTCGCTAATGCGCATTGCGATTCTTTCATCGGAAGCGGTGCCTTTCGCCAAGACGGGCGGGCTTGCTGACGTTGCCGGCGCGCTGCCCAAAGCGCTGGTTGCGCAGGGCGTCGACGCGCGGCTCATTCTGCCGCTTCATCAACAGATTGATCGCAGTCTGCTCAGCGACGAGGTCATCGAAGACGTTCCGGTCGAATGGCGCGGGCATGTTTCACCAATCCGCGTTTTTCAAAGTGAAGCCGCGGGCGCTCCTGCTTACCTGATTGATGCGGGACTCTATTTCGACAAGCCTTCCATCTACGGTTATGCAAACGATCACGAGCGCTATGCTTTTTTCTCGCGTGCTGCGCTCGCTCTCTTAAGAAAACTCGATTGGCAACCGGATGTGATTCATGGCAACGACTGGCCCTGCGGTTTTGCCATGAGTGAACTGCGCGCCCGCCGCCGTCATGACGAGTTTTTCAGGAACACGAAAACTGTCTTCTCGGTTCACAACCTCGCCTACCAGGGAACGTTTGATCCGAAAGATCTTTGGTGGCTGGGTTTTGGCGATTCGCCTGAGCAAGACGACTTCATGCTGAAAGGCGCGGCCTCGGCTTTGAAGGGGGGCTTGATCTCAGCGGACGCCCTTTCCACAGTCAGCCGTCGTTACGCTGAAGAAATTCAAACTCCTGAGCAGGGTGCTGGGCTTGACTGGCTACTGCGGTCACGTCGCGACCGGTTAGTCGGCATCACCAACGGTGTCGATTACGATTTGTGGAATCCGGAAACCGATCCGTACATCGCTGCTAACTTTTCCGCTGAAACATTGACGAGCAAACGAGAATGCAAACGCGATCTGTTGCGTCGTTTTGCGCTGCCCGAAGATTTGGACCGCCCGGTCATTGCGATCATTTCCCGCCTGGTTTCGCAAAAAGGCTATGACCTGATTCGCCAACTTTCGAACGCGATCCTGCAAACCGGATCGTTCTTCATCGCCCTGGGCGCCGGCGGCAAAGACTACGAAGACTTTTTGCAAAGCTGGCACGACCTGGCGCCGCGGCAAGTCGGCATCTACAAAGGCTATGCCGGTGAACCATTAGCGCATCAGATCGAAGCCGGCGCGGATATGTTTCTGATGCCGTCGCAGTACGAACCTTGCGGTTTGAACCAGATGTACAGCATGCGCTACGGCACGGTGCCGATTGTGCGAGCGACTGGCGGACTCGACGACACAGTAGAAGATTTTAATGCGCAGGACAGCACCGGCACAGGCTTCAAGTTTCGCGAGTACCATGCGGGCGCGTTGCTTGATAAAATACGTGAAGCCCTTTACTTTTACAGCAAGCCCGAAATTTGGCAGCGGATACAACTTAACGGCATGGCGCAGGACAATTCCTGGGACGCCGCCGCTAAGAAATATATCGGTCTTTACGAGCAGCTGGTTGGTGTCGAGGCGAAAACAAACGCAGTCGTATCTTGATGGTTTTCTCTGGGCGTCCTTTGCGTGTTCTCTGTGACCCTGTGGTGAGCAATCGCCAGAAAGATTCACCACCGAGGCACAGAGAACACCAGGGACGCACAGAACAAAAGTGAAACCACGCAGTAGACTTTGTCTGAATCATATCGCAGTGGAGAAAAAGGAGAACTTAAATGGGCGAACACGTTACCGAAGTCAGCGACAGCAGTTTTGAGAAAGACGTTTTGCAATCAGACAAGCCGGTGCTGGTGGATTTCTGGGCAGCCTGGTGCGCGCCCTGCCGCATGCTGGCGCCCACCGTCGACGCGATCGCCGATAAATATTCGGCTAACGCCCGCGTCGTAAAAGTGAATGTCGACGACAACCCGTCAATCTCGCAGCGCTACGGCATTAAGGGCATTCCCACCTTGATCCTTTTTAAAGGCGGCAAGGAAGAAGAACGCGTAGTCGGCGCAACTTCAAAAGAAGCCATCTCGCGCATGATTGATAAACACGTTACGGGCTCCGTATCTGCTTAACTCCGAGAACTATTTTGTTTCGGCTGTTCAATATTTTGGACTTTGGACTTAGGTCTTAGGTCTTTGCTAAGAACTGGTCTTTGGCTTTTGGTCTTTGGACTTTGCCGTTGAATGTTCGGGCCAACAGGCAAATCCGGTCGCACAACAAGTCTCAGCACAAAGTACAAAGAACGAAGCTCAAAGTCCCAAGACCTAAGACCAAAATCCGATTTTTCAGAATGTCAAAAATCATCGTAGTCATCGGGGCCCAGTGGGGCGACGAAGGAAAAGGCAAGATCGTTGATCTGCTTGCCGAACACTTCGACATCGTGGCGCGCTATCAGGGCGGGCACAACGCCGGCCATTCGGTTCAGGTAGGTGACAAGTCGTTTGTGTTGCACCTGCTGCCCTCCGGCATTGTTCATAAAGGCAAGATCTGTGTGCTGGGCAACGGCATGGTCATCGATCCCAAAGCCTTCTTTGAAGAGGCGGATCGGTTGATGACGCAGGGCATCGAAGTTTCTCCGGAACGCGTGAAGATCAGCTCGCGCGCGCACTTGATACTTCCCTACCATCGTGCTTTGGACCATACGAGCGAAGAAAGGCTCGGTAACGAAAAAGTTGGCACGACTCTGCGCGGCATTGGTCCCGCTTATGAAGACAAGTACGGACGACGCGGCATACGCACCGCTGACGCGCTGGTGCCGGAAGTCCTGCGCTCGCGAATTGAACGCAACCTCGAAGACGCCAATCGGATCATCATGGCCTATGGCGGCGAGAAGCTGGATGCGAACCAAATTTTTGACGAGACTTCGCGACTCGCAGAACGCCTCGGCGCTTTCATTAAAGACACCACGCATTACTTGAACGTTGCGGCGAGTGATGGCCGCTCGATATTGCTGGAAGGCGCGCAGGCCACCTTGCTTGACGTGGACCATGGCACCTATCCCTTCGTCACTTCGTCGAGCACGGTCGCCGGTGGCGCGATCGTCGGCTCGGGCTTAGCTCCAAACCGCCTGAGCGGAGTGCTCGGCATTGTACGCACCTACACCACGCGCGTCGGCGAAGGCCCGTTCCCAACTGAGATGGTGGAAGGCGAAGCAGAAATGGGCCAGTTGATTCGCGAACGAGGAAGAGAATACGGCGCCTCAACCGGACGGCCGCGGCGTTGTGGTTGGTTTGACGCCTTCGCGACACGTTATGCGGCAGAAATTAACGGCTTCACCTCGGTTGCCTTGACGAAACTCGATGTGCTCGACGCGCTGGCAGAAATAAAAGTGTGTGTTGGTTACAAACTGGATGGCCGGGCCTGTGAGTCTCTTCCAGCCGTAGCTCAAGATCTGCGCCGCGTTGAACCCGTTTACGAAACGCTGGCCGGTTGGCAGACTTCGACAGTGGGAACTACTGAGCTGAATTCCCTGCCCGCAAACGCGCGGCGCTATGTTGATTTTCTTTCCGCGAAGATTGGCGTTGAGATTGGCTTGGTCTCCACCGGCCCCGAACGCTCACAAACAATAGTCGTCAAAGATTCCGCGGTTGGCGGTTGGCTCGGCGATTAGTCCAAGTCCCTATTAGTCCAAAGTCCAAAGTCCAAAGTCAAAAGTCCAACGTCCGCTACCGGTTTTTTGACTTTGGACTTTGACATTGGACTTTGGCAGTTGATCGGACTTTGGACATTGGACTTTAGCGTCAGTTAGAATGCCTCTCACCGAGAATCATGTGGGCCGATAGCTCAGTCGGTAGAGCAACTGGCTTTTAACCAGTGGGTCGCAGGTTCGAGTCCTGCTCGGCTCACCACTTTTCCTATCAAGAGCTACCCTCACAACGCAGTCAGAAAAGCTTGAAGCGGTGTTCGTAGCCGCTGTAGAATTCGCTGTCCAAAACAGCCCCAGGATTTCAGTCAGAAAGGACATACCCCCATGCGATTCGCACGATTTTTCGTGACAGTGGTTGCAACCGGCGTGACGCTTGTTGCTTTTCAGTTAACTATTTTGGCCCAAGGCCAGACCCAGCAGCCGGCGCCCTCCCACGTTCACTACATTGAACCCCCGCAACAGAAAACCTCCCCGACCGGCGCGATCGCGCCGCGGCTGCAGAAACTTGGGGTCCATGTTTTTCCCGTCTCGACCAAGAACCCGCGGGCGCAACTCTTCATGAATCAGGGGTTGAACTTGTCGTACGCGTTCAATCACGCGGAAGCGGGCCGCGCCTACCGTGAGGCGGAGCGCCTGGATCCTAATCTCGCGATTGCCTACTGGGGCGAGGCGCTCGCGCTCGGGCCGAACATCAATGCGCCGATGGATCCCTCCAACGAGCCGAAAGCGCTGGCAGTAATTCAAAAGGCCATCAGCCTCAGGTCGAAAGGATCCGCACGCGACCAGGCGCTGATCGATGCGCTGGCCCAGCGCTATTCCGGCCGCGCCGAAGATCGCAAAGCCCGTGACGAGGCGTACGCCGACGCGATGGAGAAGGTGCACCTGCGCTTTCCCGACGATCAGGACATCGCGATGCTTTACGTTGAATCGGTAATGGACCTGCGGCCCTGGGGTTATTGGGAGCGCGACGGCACGCCCTACGCCAGGACTGCGGAAATCGTGGCGCTCACTGAAAACGTCATCGCGCGCAATCCGCAACATCCCGGCGCGCTGCACCTTTACATTCATTTGATGGAAGCATACGGGGCCAATAAGGCAGAGCCGGCCGCCGATCGTCTGCTGACGCTGATGCCCGCCGCCGGGCACATGGTGCACATGCCCGCGCACATCTATCAGCGTGTGGGTCGTTACGCCGACGCCGTGCGCAGCAATGAACTCGCGATCGCCGCTGATGAAGACTACATTTCGCAGTGTCGCGCCCAAGGCCTTTACCCGATGGCCTACTATCCGCACAACCTGCACTTCCTCTGGTTCGCCGCGACCGCTGAGGGTCGCAGCAAGCTGGCGATTGAAGCAGCGCGCAAGGCGGCTTCCCAGGTCAGCGACGACACGCTAAAAGCAGTTCCGCTGCTCGCCGGTTTTCGCGTCGTTCCCTACTATGCGCTGACGCGTTTCGGCAAGTGGGACGAGATGTTGCGCGAACCTGAACCGCCGGCCATTAGCGCGTATCTGACCGGCATGTGGCATTACAACCGCGGCACGGCCTTTCTCGGCAAAGGACAAACGGACGCTGCCGCGGAAGAACTGGGGAAGTTGAAAGCGATGCTGGCAGACAAGTCGCTCGATCAGCCGCTTTTTTCCCCAAACACTGGTCGCATGGTGCTTTCAATAGCGAGCGAAGTTTTGGAAGGAGAGATTACCGCATCGAAAAAGAATTATGACGAGGCGATCGCGCACCTCGAACGCGCGGTGCGATTGGAAGACGCCCTGGTTTACACCGAGCCTGCCGAGTTTCACTTTCCGCCGCGTCACGCGCTCGGCGCAATTTTGTTGGCAGCAAACCGGCCCGCCGAAGCCGAGACTGTTTACTGGGAAGACCTAAAGCGCAATCGCGAGAACGGCTGGGCGCTGTTTGGCCTGCTGCAAGCCCTAAAGGCGCAGGGGAAGAATGACGACGCGGCGTTGGTCGAGGCGCGCTTCAAGAAAGCGTGGGCGCAGGCTGACGTTACGCTCGCCTCCTCGCGCTTCGGCCGATAACGGGTTTGGCAGGATGGGGGGGTATTAAGCCAAGCGGCTTGGGTACTGTTCGTGTATGGCCGCGAAGTCTGGCAAATTGTGGCGCGGATACAACCTGTAATGTTCTTCTCACGGACAAGTTATCGTTTTTCTAACTAACAGATCCGCTAGCACCGTGCGTTCGTTCCCTATCTTGGCCCGCTTCACATTGCAGACTGCTGGGATTGGGAATTGCGCAAGGTCAACTGTCAGTGTGCCGCCGGGGACACGGAGATATTTATTTATGTCGCGTTATCGAATCATGACATTCGACGGGGGCGGAGTCAGAGGTTCGCTCATGGCGACGCTAGTCAAGCGCTTGTCAGATCACTTTCCCAATTTGCTTGAACAGGTGGACCTCTTTGCCGGAACGTCAACCGGTTCAGTCGTTGCCTGCACGCTGGCGTCCGGACTGTCAGCGGACACGCTTGTCAGTTTCTACTCGCAGGAAAACCTCAAGTCTGCCTTCTCGCCTGCTCACCTAAACTGGTTTCGACCAAAGTATGGGAATGCAAACTTCCGGGCCCTGCTGGAATCGCATTTTCCCGGCAACCCGCGTCTCGGCGATCTCAGCAAACATCGAATAATGGCGCCATCTTTTGAGCTTGACGATCGCCGGGAAAACGACTGGTACCCAGTCTATTTTCACAACTTTCCTGGCTCGTCACATCTGAACGAGTTTGTAATTGATGTCGCTCTGCGCAGCGCCGCCGCACCAACAATTTTTCCATCTCACCAGGGCTATATTGACGGGGGCGTGATGGCAAACAATCCCAGCACGGCCGCGATTGCCGTTGCTCTGGGCCATCACCAACCTCGACCGAATCTCGAGGACGTTTGTCTGCTTTCAATTGGCACAGGCCTAACGCCAAGCATTATCAAGATCAATACGACTAAGTGGGGTGTCGTACAATGGATGTTGAATCCGTTCCGTTCCCCGTCCGAACCGCTACTTAATATCCTGTTCGACGGCGTGGTTGAGGCTGATCACACATTGAGCAAACATTTGCTGGGGCCGCAGTATTGCCGGCTTAATCCGCCGCTGGTGCGACAGACAATGCTCGATGACTGGCAAGCTGTTCCCGAGCTCATCAAAACGGCAACTGATTATGACCTCGGTCCGACCATTGACTGGATCAACGCAAACTGGAATTAACTTAGGCACGTGATCACGCTAAGACTGGTCCCAAATTCGCGCTAACGGATCAAGGTAAACTAATCCGGTTGCGCCACAAACGTTCTCGCGAATCTGATGACTATCAACGCCGCCATAATGATTAGCGGTTCGCGCGATGTGGAGCGCGAAGCAGCGCGCGCGTTGTTCGAGCAGCACTTGTCGCCATTTATTTCTCAGGGCAGGACGTGGCTGGTCGGAACAAGTCGCGGAGTTGATCAATGGGCGATGGAATGGTTGCAGGAGAACAGTGAAACCTGTTGGGCCATTGTTCCTTACACGCGCTTTAAGTTGCCGCAATGGGTTCAGGCGTCTCTCGATGAAATGGATAGAGTTGTCGAGTTGCAACTTCCCAGGCGCAAGACTGCGACCGCGATCCGCAATCGGCACATGGTGGATCTGGCTCAGATAGTGTTTGGCTTCTGGTCCGGCAAGGCCGGCCTCACTGTAAAGACTCTCAAGTATGCGCTCCGCCAGCGACGAGAAGTGCACGCTTTTCCAGTGCCGAGCTCAAATAAACTTTAAGTGTGTCGCTATCAATTACGTCCTTAAAGATATTCTTTGTGGCGGCTTTGCCGAATTCGGAGGGGGTAAGCTCTGGCTTAACGGTCAAGGTTCAATACATGTTCTTGAGGCTGAACTTCAGGGAGGAGTCGCGCCGGAACCGCTTTTACGACGGGCCAATCCGATCTTTCGAAAAAAGCAACGGCTTTCTCCTTCCAACCCAAAGGTAATTATGCCCATTCGGCGCTGAGAAAATTGACATCGGCCGGTGGCGCGCATATGCTCGCGCCATTACTACGGCACTTCGCTTTCAGAAAACTCAGCCGTTTTGCCACCAATTTGTTGCCAGGAGATCCCCCATGCCCCTCGTTCCCCGAATTTGCTGTGCGGTGTTCACGATTCTTTACCTGGCAATCCTAAGTAGTTTGCAACTCGCCGCGCAGACACCCACCGTTCCGCCTATCTCGAACCAAGCGCCAACGGAGTCGCGCCAACTGGAACAGCTTGAGCCGCTAAAGACCCTGCCTCCAAAGGGTAAGCGCTGGGCCTTAGTGGTCGGGGTGGATAAGTATGCCGACCCGCAAATTAGTCCGCTGCGAGGAGCAGCCAATGACGCGCACGTTCTCGCCGACACCTTGGTTCGCTATGCCGGCTTCCCGACTGATCAAGTGATTCTGCTCGCAACCGATCAACCGGTGGAACGACAACCTACGCGAGTCAATCTGCTCCGGCGGCTTTCAAATTTAGCGGCCGCCGTTCCTAAAGACGGACTGCTGCTGATTTCTTTCTCAGGCCATGGAATGGAACGCGGCGGACAGGCCTTCCTGCTTCCCAGCGACGCGCAGATCAGCGATCAGATATCGTTCCTCGAAGACACCGCGATCAATATTTCGCGAATGCGGGATCTAATTAGAGCGACCGGTGTCGCGCAGGTGATGGTGTTGCTGGATGCCTGCCGCAACGATCCCGGCGGTCGTGCCGATGCACCCAACAACATGACGCAGGCTTACGTCAACGGATTCAATTTTGACGTGCGCAATCGCGAGGTGCAGGCGTTTGCCACAATCTATGCGACCGGGGTGGGCCAGCGCGCCTACGAGTACACTGAGAAGAAGCAAGGCTATTTCACCTGGGCCATCGTAGAAGCGTTGAAAGGCGGGGGGGCAAACTCGAGCGGAGAGGTGACCTTGTCGGAGTTAGTCAAATATGTGCAGGACGCGGTTCCCAAACGTATCGCCATCGATCTCGGCGCTGGCAAACAACAGCGTCCCTTCGCGACGATCGAAGGGTACAAGGCTGAAGAGCTCGTGCTTTCTGCTCCCGGCGCTGCATCATCAAACGAAGCAGCGCGTGTTCCCTCCGGCAGCTTTGTCGACCCGACCGCCATCGAACTTAGCTTCTGGGATAGCATCAAGAACAGCACCAATCAGGACGACTTTAAGGCCTACTTGGACAAGTATCCGGACGGGCAGTTTAGCGTGCTGGCGAAGAACCGCTTGAACAGCGCTGAGGCCTCCCGGGCCGCGGACGTCTCCCGTTCTACCTACCAGGCATCGGAAGCTCAGAACTCTTTGACAGAACTTACATTTTGGACGTCGATAAAAGAGAGCGGTGGACGCGATGAACTTCGTGCGTACATTAAGAAGTACCCCAACGGAACTTTTGCGAGTGCCGCAAAAAATCGCTTGCGCGATATGGATGATTCTCTAGATGACTCGACTTGGGTAGGCACTTCACCCGGCGGCGACAAATTCTACGAGCTGCGCTTTAACAAGGGTGGAGTTTTTTCCGGCTCCTACTTGGCAGGCATGAGCCTCATTGCCTCAGGAAGCAGGAAACTCGAAGGTAACTGGAGCCAGGCGGGAAGTTCCGTTAACGTTGTGCTCGGTGGCGCTCTCCAAGGTCAGGAATTTAAGGCGACGCGAAGCGGCAATTCAATCAAGGGTACCTGGGCAACGACGTATTCTTTCGATGTAACGAGAGTGATCACAAAACCATTCGCAGCCAACGATGAGGATGAAGCGGCGCCGTGCAATCTCCGCGGAACCAAGATCACAATAGTTTACCGAGATAAGGGGGGAGTCAATCTTGCCGCTGTGGCCGCGAGCGTTGCTGAAAAGCTGCGTAGTAGCGGGGCACAAATTGAGGTTCAGAAAGGCAATCTAAGAGAGCAAGCAGAGAAAGTGGTTTTTCATAACGGACAGAGTTCGATCGCTGCTAGGATCGCTGAGTGTGTAGCTCCCGCGGCCCGGATCTCTGCCGCAGACGGCGGTGTTAGCTATTTAGTGGCCAACGTCTTTCAGATCTACCTTCAAACACCAGCGGGTACCGGCATAAAATAACCGGCAACGACCTGAAGATCGACGACGGTCGAGGCCTCACAACAAAAGCTCGGCCGGTAAGCGCAGCAGCAGGATCTTGCTGCTGTATTTTGGTTCCGTACGGAGATCTCACGCGCACAAGATTCCGGAAAGCGGGGGCGGGTCTCTCGATGTTGTGCATCCTCGGGGCGGCCCTAACATCGGCCTCCTCTAGTGCCAACAGTGTTGTCTGGCGTTCGCAGATACTACACATTGGTTTCGTTTACAGAGTTGTAAGGCGTTTCAGTAGGATCACCCCCTATTTGATTGACGCCATATGGAATTGCGCATTGATTTGTCGTTTGGTTTCCCTACTGGCCAACTTGCTTCTTGGCTCAGTCATTGCCCTTAAATGTCTACGCATCCGAATCCATTTACTACTTTTCCCGCTCTGGTGTATGATCCGGCGCATTAGTTCAACCTGCGGCGTTCCGCACCTAACAAACGCACACCTGGCGTATTTAACAATCCAAAGCTGGTAATTCTTATGAAGACATTTTTAATAGCCGGTATATTTTCTCTGCTGGCTCTCGCCCCCTTCCATTACGCGCTGGCTCAGACAGCCAGCAGCAGCCCGGACGCCAACGCTGTCGAGAAGTCTGCTGCTGCAATACCTTCCGGGAACAGCACTGCAAAGAATCACACGACAAGTGGCGCGGTTGCTGATTCAACTACGGGAACCTCCGAGGCGGCTCCCAAAGCTGCGGCTGAAGCACAAAAGAATTACGACACCGGCCTCGGGCTCTACAACTCCGGAAAACTAGCCGAAGCGATTGATGCCTTTAAAGAATCAAACAAGCTCAAGCCCAACGATGCGCAAACGCAATACATGTTGGGAATGGCTTACTGGAAAAATAAGGCGTACGTCCAGGCTGTCGATTCGTTCAAGCGCGCAGTGAAGAATAAGCCGGAGTGGGATGAAGCTTACTTCCGCCTGGGGCTGAGTTATTACGTGTTAGGCCGAACGAGCCAGGCTAACGAAACTTACAAGAAACTGTTGGAACTGAATCCAACTTTGGCCGCCAAGCTCGCACGAATAGTTGGCGAACCAACGGCAACTTCCGCTGCTGAGAGTGTGAAAGCAACACCGAAACCCGCGGCCGCAAAGCCCGTGGTCATGATTCCGGTTGCAGCTCCCGCTAAAACCGAATCCAGCGCGCCAATTGGCGATGCGAATAACACACCAACGAAGGCAGCCGCAAAGATAGAACCGCCAGTTGTATTAACAAACCAGAAACCCGCTGCGAACGTCGCTGCTGCGACAGTTGCGAAAAATGCAGCGATAACGACCGTATCGCCTGAGCCGGCGACGGAAAGCGCGGCCTTTGCACCTGCTCCCGTCGCCGTAGATCTGCCGCTCACCGATATCTACCGTGTTGGCGCGGGTGACGTCCTTGATATTCGTTTGCTCAACTCTGGGGCGAACCACTCGACTCTCTACAGCGTGATCGATGGTGGCTTACTCGATTTCCCGATTGCCGGGGCGCCGATTCCGGTGGCCGGACTAACCACTCATGAAATTCAAGCGAGGATTACCAGCGCGCTTAAACGGCTCGCGGTTGCCGAGCAAACGCAGGTTGCGGTGGGCGTCCGGCAGTATGGCAGTCACACGGTCGTAGTCACCGGCCTGGCCGGCAGTCCGGGAACAAAGATATTGCGGCGCGAAGCAGTTCCGCTTTATGTGCTGCTGGCAGAAATTCAACCGCGTCTCGATGCGGCCCGCGTGACCATAATGCGCGCCGGCGCTGCTCCGCAGACTTTGGATTTTAACGATTCGTCCGCGCTCAACTTCATCGTCCGACCGGGCGACGTGATTAATCTGAGTGCCCGGCAGCAGGATTTTTATTACATTTCTGGAGACACCATTAGCTTTCCGGGACAAAAACCTTTCCAGTCCGGCATCACGCTGATCCAGGCGATTCTCGGCGCCGGTGGTCAGGCGCGTGACGGCGCCGTGCAGCTCTCGCGCGCAGGCGCGGATGGGAATCTGGCGACCACGAAGTTAAGTCTTAAAGAGATCAAGGCGGGTAAGATTCAGGATCCGAAACTTCAGCCCGGCGATCGCGTGGAAGTTTTGCATTAAGCAGCAAGTCTGTGCACTTACAAGGAACACCGGTTCGATTCATGAGATTTATTCTTTCTGGCGTCTGCTTCGCTCTTATTGTTTTCGGCTTGGCTAAAACAGGCCGGGCACAGGCCGAACTGACGACCTCTGCCACAGCGCCTTCTGCAAACAGCAGCGTTAACAAATCCGATCCAAGCCAACCACAACAGGGATTGACGCACGTAAAGATTCTTCTGCCCGGAGATTCTGCCGCCATCCCAGGCACTGCGACCGCGCCATCGGCCGAACCTTCTCTTTACTTAAAGGGATTGATGTTCCTTGATACCGGACAGAATGCTGAGGCGGTCGAGACTCTGCGTCAGGCCGTCGAGCACGATCCTAATGACGCAGCCGCATACGGAAAGCTCGGCGTAGCTTACGCCACGCTCAAGCAGTACAAAGAGGCCGTTGTGGTTTTCAAGCTGGCGATTCGGATTAAGCCTGGGGTTGTCGATTCCGAAGATTACTATCACTTGAGCCGAGCTTATACCGCGCTCGAGAAATTCCCGCTGGCGCTGGAGGCGATTAAGTTAGCCCTTCTTATCAAGCGAGCCGAGCAGGTTAATGCTGAAAATGGCAGTATGTCCCGCGCGCCGGCAATGGCCGACTTGCATTACTGCGCGGGACTCGCTCTTTATAATCTGCAACGTTACCGCGACGCGCTTGAAGAACTAAAGCAGGTCTTAGCGCTCAATCCCAAGCACGCGCCGGGTCAATTTGGACTAGCTCTAGCCTACCTGGCAACTGGGGACCGCAAAGCGGCTGAGAAGCAACAGGAAGTCCTGGAGCCTTTGGATCCGGTTTACGCTGCGAAGCTCGCCAAACTCCTAACCGTAAGATCAGACGATCCACAGGGCGCTCTCGTATTTGTCTTCAAAGCAAATCCCTGATTAACAGTAGATAGTAGCCAGTAGTTAGTAGCCAGTAGTCTGTCTACTGGCTACTGCCTACTGCCTACCGCCTACTGGCTACAGCCCTGCCTTCAGCCAGCCGCTTGAAATTGAGCAGCTGCCTGCGCATCATCACGAAATCGCCCCAGGGCAGTAGCGCGGACATCAAGCGGCCCCTGACGCCGGTCTGATATCGCGCAATGAGTTTCACCACTAGTCTGCAGGCACTTTGTTCGCCGGGAACTATCAGATAGCTGACAGCAATGTCTCCGAAACTGCGCGCGGCGCGCGTGCGCGGTTTTGTTCGCAGCGTGATGTGCCGATCCTTTGCAAAACTTACCAGCTCGAAAATTCTCATCACGTCCTGTCCCACTTCAAGGTGTTCGAGTCCCGCCGACAACTCGCGCGGACTTTGTCGCCCGCCGTTATCGATCCAGTCGTAGCTGTAAGGCGCCACGCGCATCTGACACAGCCAGCGAAAGACAGTTGCCGGCGCTGCCGCAATCGTCACGCCGCGAAAAAGCGCATCATCTGGATTTGGAAAGAGGCCGTCACAGGGAAAGACAAGCTGGCGCTCGGTTGCTGTTGTACCCCAGGTGTGACTCAGCGATTCCATTAAGAACAGCCTTGACAGGTGGTTCTCATTGTGAGAACATGCCAATGATGTGTTCGGCAATTTTTGACCACATCCCAATCTAAACGATAAAGCAAAAACTAAACGCAACGACAAAGCAACAACCGAACAAATACCAAACCACTAAGCAAAAACCACCACTAAGAAAAAACCATACGCCAAAGGAGAACGCTAAATGAAAGTTACCGATTTTTTCATAGGAGGAGGTTACGTTAATGAACGTAATCAGTTACAGGAGAATCCGAGAATTCTCTTCAAATTATCGCGACGCGGAGGCTTCCTTAACAGCATGGTATCGAACGGCGAAAAGGTCTGATTGGCAGAATTTAGCCGAGGTAAAGCGTGTCTATCCATCCGCTGACCTTGTGGGCCGATACACCGTCTTTAATATTCGAGGCAACAAATATAGGCTGATTGCTAGAATAGTCTATCGGAGCCAGACAGTCTTCATTGTCGCGGTACTGACACACGAAGAGTACGACCTGGGAAAATGGAAAGAATGAACCGAGCAGTTCGCAAAATTGATCCGACGCGGTATAGGAGGCTTCTGTCTCGAGCTATGCCGGTGGTCATCGAAACGGAAGAGGAGAATGAGCGAATGTTGGCAGTCGTCAAAAAGCTAATGGAGAAGGACGAGGCGATCTCGCCGGAGGAGGAAAAACTTCTCAAACTGCTGGCAAGACTCATAGAAGATTTTGAAGAGCAATATTACCATCCGAGAGAGGCCACTCCTCTTGAAGTCTTGCAACACTTGATGGAATCTCGTGACGCAAAGCAGAGTCATCTCTGGGAAGTATTCGGCTCGAAGGGCATAGCTTCGGAAGTACTGAATGGAAAGCGCGGAATCAGCAAGGCTCATGCCCGCGCTCTCGCCGATTATTTCCATGTCGCCGCGGATCTCTTTATCTAAAACCGGGCGGCGTATTTCCTTTCTTTCTGTGCAATCTGGGTAATCTGCGGAACTCTCACCCAAACGGCTCATCAATCGACTTACTTTGCGGCGTGAAAAATCTTGCGCCGTTTTCACTGATATAAAGACAATCCTCAAGACGAATCCCAAACTCGCCATAGATTACGATAGTGGGCTCATCGCTAAAGCACATGCCCGGTTGAATAGGAGTTTTGTTGCCGCGCACAAAGTTGGTCCATTCGTGTCCGTCCAGTCCGATACCATGACCAGTGCGATGCGGTAGTCCCGGAACTCTGTAATCAGGACCAAAGCCGGCATCGGTGATCACTTTGCGCGCAGCAGCGTCGACGGCTTCGCAGGGAGCGCCAATTTTCGCAGCGGCGAAACCGGCGTCCTGCGAATGGCGTTCAAGGTTCCAGATGTCACGTTGCCGCTGGGTTGGTTTGCCAAATACGAACGTCCGGGTTATGTCTGACTGATAACCATCGACGCTGCAACCTCCATCCATCAACACGACGTCGCCTTCCTTTAGTTTCTGCGGCGTGACGCTGCCGTGCGGAAACGCGGTGTATTTGCCGAAGCTGACAAAGATGCCGCCCGGCGCGCCGAGCGCCTGTAACGCCGCAGCGCAGTTGCGCGCAAACTCGTCCTGCGGCATTCCTTCACGCATCGAATCATGCGTAGCTTTGTAAGCCACCAGCAAGATGTCGTTAGACTTTTGCAGCAGTGCAATCTCGGCAGGAGATTTGTACATGCGACAACCGGCTGTAATCGGTGTAGCGCTCACGTATTGCAACGCCGGCGCCGCTTTGCGAATGCCGTCGAACAGAAAGAAGCGCACACGCTCTTCCATGCCTACCTTGCCTGCGCGTAATCCGCGGTCGCGAAAAATTTCGGCGACGCGCTGGTAAGGACTTTCATCTTCTTCCCAGGTGCGGATGTCGCTGCCGACTTTGATCAACTCGCGCGCGCGCTCTTCTTCAAATTTGGGACAGACCCAGGCGATGTCGCCGCGCGCCGGAATAACCAGCGCGAACATGCGCTCGCTGGTGCCCCACTGCATGCCGGTGAAATAAAACATGCTGGCGCCCGGCTCGAGATAAATAGCGTCGATGCGCTTTTCACGCATCAAGCGGCGCGCCTTTTCAATGCGCGCGTGCCGTTCGTCCAGCGAGATCGGCGTCACATCGCCGGTCATCTTTTTGAGTTTACGAATTGCATCCGGCGCTTCGCGCTGTTGAGTAGCCTCCGCCGGTTCTGCAAATGCAAACCCACCAAGCAAACCAGCGCCGGCCAGCGCGGTCGAGCGTCGCAAGAAATCTCGTCTATCAGTGCACATAAGTTTTTTTAGGTAGCACGGACTTTAGTCGGTGCTTTCGCGGAATCAAGTTTCGAGTGGTATAAGCGCAACGAGCGCCGCCATGCTACCTGAGGGTCGCGCCCCAAGTAAAACTTTTTCAAGGCAGTGAAGTCAGTACCGTCTGCGGTAGCGGATGGCTTCCGACATTGCCAAATGGTAATCCAGGAGGACTTCAGTGCCGCCGTGACGCTCAATCACGAAACATGATAGATTCCCTTTCCGCAAATTAGGTTGAAGGAACACGAAAGACATAAAAGGAAACGCACTAATGGATACTGAGAACAAACCGGTTGAAATTTCTTATGAGATTCGCGTGAAGCCGGGACGCGCAGGCACCGATCCGGATGCGCCGGATTGGGAGGTGCGCGAGTTGGAAGACGGCGTATGTAAAAACAACGCGGACATCTACGACAACATGACGCAGGCCGAGGCTAATCAAATCGCCGGCATGTGGAGAAAGAAAAAGGAAGAAGCGGAAACTGCGACTTCAGCCGAGTGACAACCGGCTGTGCTGAGGACGTTCCAGGACGGCAACATTCGCGGACAACATCGTCGCCTTCGGTTTTTCCAGACTAAAGCTCTTTAACCGCCAGTCGTGACCTTCCACCACGAGCGCGCCAACGTAGTCTTCTGGCGACGGAATCGCATTCATGGACCAGCGTTCAACCTCGCGCTCCTCGCGAAAGTTGTTCAGTAGCGCGGCCGGCTCACCCGGCCTAAGACTGACATCAAACTCATCGAGCGGCATCGACAATCCTTCGCCGCGCGCCTTTATGTAGGCTTCCTTGCGCGTCCAGCAATTGAAGAACGCCTGGTTGCGCAACTCTGCCGGCACGGCTCGCAGCGCCAACACTTCTGACCGGGAAAAGAACCGGGTTGCGATCAACTCGGCTGCGAAATCCTCTTTCACATATTCCAGGTCGACGCCCAACTCGCGTCCGCGGGAAAACGCAAACGCGGCGCGGCCATGCGAATGAGAGACATTGAAATTTATCTGCGTCTGGCCATCAAGCAGCAGGAACGGCTTTCCCTTCGCCCCGTACGAGAACCGTAGTTCCGCACAATTAATGCCGAGATAAGCAGCCAGCAGATTTCGCAGCAGGCCGCGAGCGACGACAAAGTGTGTGCGGTCTTCCTTGAAATGAAAGCGATTCGCGCGGTCTAATTCGTCCGCTGATAAAAACGATTCGAAGATGTCGGCGGGTCGCCCCTCCAGGGAAGCTTGCCACAAGTGAACCTCTGCAGCGTCCAGCGCCAGGCCGGGAAACCGCGAAGGTTTCAGCGCAACCGCTGTTTGGTTAGTTTGCTTGGCTCGTAACATTTGTTAATGCGGCGATCGTCTGGTGCTCAAACAATTGGCGCGGCGAGAATTTGACGCCTGCCTGCGCCGCCCGGGCGAGAATCAGCGTGCCGAGTATCGAGTCGCCGCCAAGATCAAAGAAATTATCGTTTAATCCCACCCGTTCGACCTTAAGCACTTCCGCCCATATTTTCATCAGCGTTTTTTCGGCCTGAGAATGTCTTGTGGCGCAATTCTCCGTGCCGCCGTTTTGCTTGCGGTCTGGCGCCGGCAGAACCTGGCGATCAACTTTTCCGTTTGTCGTCAGCGGCAGCGATGCCATCTTCACAAACGTTGACGGCACCATATAATCCGGCACCTTGGTCTTCATCGTCTTGCGCATTTCATCCACTTCGGATTGCGCCGCGTCCGTAACAACGTAAGCGATCAAGCGCTTTTCACCCGTCGCATCTTCACGCGCCACGACCGCGCATTCCCGCACGCCGGCTAATTGATTGAGGATGGTTTCTACTTCATCAAGCTCGATGCGAAAGCCTTTAATCTTGACCTGGTTATCAATCCGGCCCAGGTAAACCAGGTTCCCAGCGTCGTTTGAGCGGGCCAGGTCGCCGGTGCGATAGAGACGCCCACGAAAATTTCTGCTAAAGGGATCAGGGATGAAACGGTCGTCCGTCAGTTGTCTGCGATTGAGATAGCCAAGACCAACCCCATCACCACCAATGTAAAGTTCGCCCGTCCCTCCCTTTTCCACCGGCTGCAACGATTCATCAAGCACGTATAGTTGCGAATTCGCCACCGGCGTTCCAATTGGGACCGGTCCCGAAACCGGATCGTCATCGCTTACTTCATAGACGCAACAGCCGACCACTGTCTCAGTTGGTCCATACTCGTTTATTAATCGAGTCAAAGGAGCGTGAGTACGCCAGAAGGCGAGGCTTTCCAGGTGCAAAGCTTCGCCGCCGATTACCAACGCGCGCACGCGGCCACGAACTTGATCCGCAGGCATTAACTCGGCGAGCGCTCTTAAGTGAGCCGGCGTGATTTTTACGAGACTGTAGTTGTCACGCGCCAGCAGCGCCTCAACCAAATTCTCAATGCCGTCGGCAACGAGGAAAATGCTGCGGCCGACCATTAACGGCGTAAAAAGACTGGTAATGGTTAAGTCAAAAGAAAATGAAGAATGGACCGGCGCGCCGCAGCCTGCCGCGACTTCGTACGTTTCGGTGGCCCAGGCTAAATAATTGACCAGACCGCGATGATGAATCATCACGCCCTTGGGTTTGCCGGTTGAGCCCGAGGTATAGATAACGTACGCCAGGTTTGCGGGGTTGGCCCATGCCGCCAGATTATCTCTTCGTTCCTTGGCAATCACATCCCAGTCAGAATCGAGTGACAGCCGTGGCCCGTTGTGCGCTGGAAGTTGGTCCAGCAGATGCGACTGCGTCAGCAGGACAAAGACATTTGCATCCTGCAGCATGAACGCCAGCCGCTCAGCGGGGTAAGTGGGATCCATGGGCACGTAACCCGCGCCTGCTTTTAAGATTCCAAGAACGCCGACAATCATTTCCAGCGAACGATCCACACACAAGCCCACCAGCGAATCGGGGCCAATCCCGAAACGTCTCAGGAAACGCGCAAGCTGGTTGGCGCGTTCGTTCAACTCGGCATAAGTAAGTTGCCGATCATCCGCCACCACGGCGATAGCTGAGGGCGTGCGTTCAACCTGGGCTTCGAAAAGCTCGTGAACACACTTGTCGTAGGGGTAGGCGTGCGCAGTGTTATTAAACTCCGCTACGACGTGCCGGCGCAGCGATAGTCCGCCGGTTATTCTTTCCCTGATATTCAGGATTTCTTGAACCAGAGTTGCCATAGTTGTTCGCTTCTGACGGGCGCGCAGCCTGCGCTCAAATATTGCTCAAAATTTCGTGCCGGGCGGCGCGCGCGTATGTCGGTTGATTCGGTTCAGCCATACCGACAACTACTTTGCGTGGGCCGACAAATGGTTTGCGGCCGTGCGCGGTAAGCATGTTGTCGAGCAGGAGCACATCACCCTCGTGCCAGGGAAAAACAATGGAGTGCTCGTCACAAACGCGAGCAATCTCGTCAATAGCTTCCGCTTCGATCGGCGACCCGTCAGCGAAATAAACGTTGCGCGGCAGGTTTTGCTCGCCCAATGAAAGCAGCAGCCATTCACGAACTTCCGCGGGCAGTCTCGACACATGAAACAAATGCGCCTGGTTAAACCAAACCGCCTCACCGGTGCGGGGATATCTTTCAACTACCTGGCAAACTTGTTTCGTACGCAACTGGTCGTCGGCGAGCCATTCAAATTCCATGTCGGACTTGCGGCAAAAGTTCTCAACCACCGCTTTGCTGGAAGTCTGAAAAACTTCCTGCCACGGCAGATCGAGTCCGATGCCGTAGTTGCGTACATACATCAAACCCTTGCGCACAAACGAATCGCATATCTCCGCCGGAATTGCTTTAAAGATTTGCCGGCTATCGGCTATTGGTGTTGCTCCGCCTTGTTTCGCCACTTGCATCGAAAAAAACCAGAGCTTCATGGGCCAACTGCGCGAATAAGAATTTTCGTTGTGCAGCGGAATCGACTGGTGCGCCGGATATTCGGTGGACGAATAAATTCTCCCGGAAACCAAACTGCGCGGCGTCGAGCGATACGAATAGTTGAGCAGCGGACCTGAAACTGTTTCAATCAGCCGTTCGAACTCGGCAGGCTCCGCCAGGTCAAAACCACGAAACAGAATGGCCCCGTGTTGCAAGAGCGAACTGTCGATGAAGTCCGCGTTGCTCCTGGCCCACTCAATCAGATTTACGCCGCGCATGGCCGGGCGCAACACCAACGGCAAGGGACTGTTCGGCCGCAGGAAGCCCAGGTTGACTTGTCGCGGCGCCGCGGACTTGACGGGAAATACAGCGGAACTTGTGCTCATACTTTGTTTGAACTCGCTTCGGCCTGAACTCGCTTTCGGAACTGCCTAAGCTGGTTCCACATTCACGCCCGTTTCGATTAGTTGGTAGTAGATAAAAAGTCTCAAAAGCGTGCGCTTGCCAGAATTCATTAACGCCGGCCCGTTTCACCGCACATCAATTTGCCTATTTGAGCGGTCGAGACAAGCCCGCAATTTTTCCGCCAGCGTTCGCACGTGTGGCTCTTTCACGATGTCGAGGTGATTGCCCGAGACGTGGATTTTTTCCAGGCCCCCGGCGACTAGACCTTGCCAGCCTTCTTCAACGTCGAATGCCGCGGTGCGATCGTCGCTTGCCAAAAATAGTGTGGCGTGGCCGGAATAAACTTGCGGCACATAATCTTTAACTGCCGCGAAGTTGAGCTCTTCAATATTTCGCAGTACCTGTGGCAGGCGACGGCCGACTTTTTGGTATAACTTGAAAACGCGTCGATAGACTTTGTGCTTCGTCTTGGCCGGGGCAAATTTCAGCTTGCCGGTCAAGTAATATAATTTTTCCAGCCCCGCTAGCTCCCTGATGTTTTGCCCGTGCGTTTGAATTCTTTTCGCATAACGAACTGCGCGCTGTGAATACGATCCCGAGCCCCGCAGCAACTTGAAGTAGCCCGCGGGATAAGCATCAAGCAAAGCCAGCAACTGGATCTCTTCGCCCTCGGCCGTCAACTGGCAGGCCATCTCAAACGCAACCGTGCCGCCTGACGATCTGCCGCCAATCAGATATGGACCTGCCGGCTGCACCTCGCGCATTTCGCGAATGTAGTGCGCGGCCATTTCCTTGATAGATGTATGCGGCGCTTGATTCCCGTCCAGCCCCTGCGCCTGAAATCCATAGAAGGGTTGGTCCGATCCCAACAACTGCGCCAGCGCGTGATACTCAAGCACGTTGCCGCCGGCGGCGTGCACACAAAAGAACGGTCGCCGATTGCCGCTACCTTGCAGCAACACCAGCGACGACCAGGGTGCGTCCCAGCCGTCTTTCCGTAACACCTCGGCCAGCGAACGGATAGTCGGCGCCTGGAATAGAGTGGCCAGCGGAAGATTACGGCCCAGCGACTTTTCGATCTGCGCAAATAGACGAACAGCCAGCAGCGAGTGTCCACCCAACTCGAAAAAGTTGTCGTCCATACCGATCGGACTAACCGCCAGGACTCGCTCCCAAATCCTTTGCAGTTTGAGCTCCAATTTGTCCTGCGGTTGCACGCAACGCTCCTGCGCTTCCGCATAATTCCCGGCGTTTGCCTTGATTGCCGCCAGTGCCGCTCGATCGATCTTGCCGTTAGCTGACAGGGGCAGCTCTTCGAGCAAAACGAAAAGTGAGGGCACCATCTGACTGGGAAGTCGCTCGCTCAGAAACACGCGCAAGTCGTTTGCAGTAGGCGTCGTTCCTGCTCGCGGCACTACATAAGCCGCCAGGTGTTTGTCGCCCTGGTCCGCACGCACGATCACCACGGCGTCGCGCACGCTGTCATGTTGCGAGAGTACTGTCTCCACTTCGCCGAGTTCGATGCGATAGCCGCGCACCTTTACCTGGCTGTCGATGCGACCAAGAAAATCGAGTTCGCCGGTTGCGCGGCGCTTGACCAGATCGCCGGTGCGGTAGAGTTGCGTGCCGTCACCGTTGCGGAATGGGTCCGTAATAAACTTTGCCGCCGTCAACTCCGGTTGGTTCAGGTAGCCACGTGCCAGACCGTCGCCGCCGATATAGAGTTCGCCCGGGATCCCAATCGGCGCTGGATTCAAATGCTGGTCCAGAACGTAGACGTAACTATTGGAGATGGCCCGCCCAATCGGCACCGAGCCATTAATCGCGGCCGGATTGTCTACCGGATAACAACAGGTGAACGTCGTGTTCTCAGTCGGTCCATAGCCGTTGATCAGCCGGCAATTCTTAAGCTCAGTGACAACCTTCCTGACGTGTGGCGCAGACAGAACATCACCGCCCGCAAGCAACTGCTTTAGACCACGCAGATCATCGAGATGCGTATCGACCATCAAATGGAACAGACCGGCCGTCAACCACAGGGTCGTCACCTGGTACCGTTTCAGCGCGCAGCCCAATTCATCAAGCGAGGCGGCGCCCGGCGTCATTAGCGCCAAACGCGCTCCATTCAGCAGGCTGCCCCAGATCTCAAAAGTCGAGGCGTCGAATGAGATGGGCGCGAATTGCAGGAATACTTCATCGCTGGAAAAGTTCGCGTAGTTAGTATTCTTCACCAACCGCACAATATTTTTGTGCGTTACTGCTACGCCCTTGGGTTTCCCGGTCGAGCCCGAGGTGTACATGACATACGCAAGGCTGTCGGCTCCGGTATCGCTTTGCAGCTCTGTTTCGTCGCAGGCCGCAATATCTGCTGCGCGCCTGTCAATGCAGATTGTCTTGACGTTCTGATTTTGAAATGAAGCAGCCAGTTGCTGTTCAGTTAACAGCAGAGTGACGGCGGCATCTTCGAGCATGAAAGCCAACCGCGAAGCCGGATAACCAGGATCGAGCGGCACGTAGGCGCCCCCGGCTTTCAGGATTCCGAGCACCGCGACGATCAGCGCCGGGGAACGGTCGAGACAAAGACCAACACGATCCTCTGCACGAACTCCCTGCGCATGGAGGTAGTGGGCCATTTGATTGGCGCGGCGATTGAGTTCTCGATAAGTGATTCTTTGGTCGCCAAACAGCAGCGCGGTTGAGTCCGGTGTGGCTTTTACTTGCTCTTCGAACAAGGTCTGCACGCTGCTATGGGCCGGATAATCGCTGCGCGTGTCGTTCCATTCAACCAGCAGCTGATGACGCTCAGCTTCGCTTAACAAGGGCAGGTCCGAAAGGCGCGTTTGCGGTTTAGCAACAATTCCCTGAAGCAGATTTTCGAAGTGCCCGAAGAGGCGAGTAATCCTGTCCTCGTCGAAAAGGTCGGCGTTGCTTTCGAGCAGACACTCAAGGTGGCCGTTTCTTTCGACCGCGTCCAACGTCAGGTCAAAGTTGGCGACGACGTTCTCGACCTGCACATGACTAACAGTCAGGCCGGGAAGATCGAGCGTCGGAATCGATTCGCTTTGCAGCACAAACATCACTTGAAAAAGCGGATTGCGCGCCAGCGTGCGGTCTGGTTGTACTTCTTTTACGAGAGTTTCAAACGGCAGGTCCTGGTTTGCGTAAGCACCGAGCGCGACTTCCTTCACCCGCGTCAACAATTCGCGAAAGCTGGGGTTTCCGGACAGGTCGACGCGCAACGCGAGCGCATTCACAAACAGGCCGATCAGGCTTTCGGTTTCAGCAAGACAACGCCCGGCAATCGGCGAACCGACAACAATGTCTTCCTCGCCGGTGTAGCGGTGCAGCAGAACCTGGTACGCCGCCAGCAACACCATGAAGAGAGTTGCTTCTTCTTTCTGACACAGCTCCTTCAGCTTCCGCGTCAACTCTTTCGACAGCGTGAGCTTTCGCTTCGACCCGCGAAATGCTTTGTGCGCCTGAATGGATGGCCGCGGGTGATCCGTTGGTAGTTCCAGCGGAGGCGGGAGCGTCTTAAACTGGTTCTTCCAGTAGGCCAGCTGCGTCTCATAAACTTCGCCCTGAAACCATTGACGGTGCCACAGCGCGTAGTCGGGATATTGAACCTTCAGCTCGGGGAGTGGCGAAGGTTTGCCGCTCGCAAAGGCTTCGTATAAATCCATGAACTCGCGATGCATAATGCCAATCGACCAACCATCAATAACGATGTGGTGCATCACCATCAAAAAGATGTGCTCGTCTTCGGCAAGACGCACCAGTAGTGCGCGGATTAATGGGCCATGCGCGAGGTCAAACGGCCGCCGAGTTTCTTCGCGCAACAAACGTCGAGTTTCCAATTCCCTCTCGGCTACGGCCAGTTCGCTGAGATCGACGACCGGCAGCGCCAGCTCAACCTGCTCGCTGACGACTTGCATGGGTACGCCTTCCGTGGTTGCAAAGGTCGTTCGCAATGCTTCGTGCCGCTGGACCAGCTGGTCCAATGTCTTCTTTAGTGCCGCGACGTCGAGGCTGCCCGTCAGCTTCACTGCCTTAGGCACGTGATACAGCGACGTCTCGGGCATGAATTGGCTCAAGACCCAAAGGCCCTGCTGATAGAAAGAAAGCGGTACCGGCACGCCCTCAGGTCTCCTGGAAATCAGCGGCTGAGGTTCACCTGCGTCGGCTTTCTTCTTTAGCAGTTTTAGTTCGATCAGCGCCCGCTTGGCGGGCGACAAGCCTGCCAATTGTTCTCGAATGTTCAATGCACTTGTTGCCACGTTGGTTCTGCCTTGCTTGTTCTTTAGATTACGTCAGCCAATAGCTGTACGGCGCCGCTTGCAATGAGCGCTAACTTCAACGCTTGCGCGCGCAGGCCGCCTTTGCCAATCTCTTTCGTCAGACGCTGTTGCGCCTCTTCGTCCGATAGGTTCATGATTTCAGCCAAAAGCGAAGTCAGCTCGTCGTCAGCTTCATTCTCTGTTTGCCGTTCGTAAATCAGCGCGGCCAGCTTTGCAATCGTTGGCGACTGGAACACGTCGATCAAATTCAACTCGACTTGCAACAGCCGTCGCAGATTGGAAATGAGTTTTGCAGCCATTAAGGAATGTCCGCCTAACTCAAAAAAGTTTTCGTGGATGCCGGGCTGTTCGATCTTCAGAACACTGGCCCAGATTTCAGCGATTGATTCTTCAAGCGGACTTCGTGGTCCTTCAAAGTTTTCTGACGAGGACGCGTCCGGAAACTGGCCCAGACTGAGAAGCGCCCGCCGATCAGTCTTACCATTCGGCATCAGCGGAATGGCATCGATGAAGGTAAACGTCGCCGGGATCATGTAGCCGGGTAGTTTGCCGCTTAAAAACTGGCGCAGTTCACCAGGCGCCGGGGTTTGCGCAGCACGCGCCCCGACTACATACGCGACCAGCTTTTTGTCGCCGCCATCTTCGGCCGCTAACACCACAGCCTCCGCCACGTTCGCATGTTCCCTGATTGCCTGCTCAATCTCTTCCAACTCAATGCGGAAACCTCTGATCTTCACCTGATTGTCGACGCGACCAAGGAATTCGAGATTCCCATCCGGCTGGTAACAAACCACGTCGCCCGTCCGGTAGATTCGGGGTGCGCGCTCATCAGCAAACGGATTGGGAATAAATTTTTGGTTCGTGAGTTCAGGTTGATTCAGATAACATCGCGCGACACCCGCGCCGCCGATGTAGAGTTCGCCCGGCAAACCAACCGGAACGGGACGCAGCGTGGCGTCCAGAACGTAAAGAACGGCGTTGGCGATTGGCCGGCCGATGGGCGCTTGGGAAACTGCGTTTGCATCAGCCACCGATAAATCGCAAATCGTCGCGACGATGGTCGTTTCCGTTGGCCCATAGCTGTTGAGCAGGCGCACGCTGCTGCCAACGTGTTCGCGCCACGCCGCCAGCCGTCCAGGTAACGCTTTTTCTCCGCCCAGGATTACCAGACGAATAGACTGCGGCAGCGATAGATGGTCCGCAACCAGGTCTATTGTTAGCTCGTGCCAGTAGGCCGTCGGCAGATCCAGTACGGTAATGCCAAACTCGCGGCAGGCCTCCAGGAAATGTTCGGCGGAACTGATCATTGAATCCGTTCGCAACACCAGCGTGGCGCCTTTTGTCAGGGTTGGGAATATTTCTTCGGCGCTGGTATCGAAACTAAGCGAGGCAAACTGCAGCACTCGATCGCTGTCGCTAATTTCATATGCAAGACTGGCTGCGTGCGTGAAGTTCAACAGCGAACGATGTTCGATCAGCGTTCCCTTCGGTTTCCCCGTCGAACCCGACGTGTAAATGACGTAAGCCGCGTCCGCCGGCTCTGCAGCTTCGACCAGGTTTGCAGAACTCTGTGCGGCTATTTGTTCCGCCGCAGTTTCCAAACAAACCAGCTTGCCCTTGTAATCCGGAAATTGATTTGCCGGCGTCATCTGTGTCAACAACACGCCAGCGCCACTGTCGGCCAGCATGAAGGAAAGCCGGTCTTTCGGGTAAGCCGGATCGAGAGGTACGTACGCGCCGCCGGCTTTGAGAATCGCGAGGACCGCCGTAATCATGGCTGGCGTTCGTGGCAGGCAAATTCCCACCAAACTCTCTGCACCCACGTCAAGTTGTTTGAGATGATGAGCCAGGCGGTTCGCCCGCGCATTCAAATCCGCGTAAGCGATCTCTTCCGCTTCATAAACGATGGCGATCGCGTTGGGAGTGAGTTCAGCCTGCCGTTCGAATATGCGCGTGACTGCTGCAGCAGGAAACTCTCTAGCCGTGTGATTGAAATCAACCAGCAGTTCCTGTGTCTCAGCCGCAGTCAACATTGGCAGGCTTCGCGGGGACTGCTCAGGTTCAGCGGCAATTGCAGCGAGAAGGTTAGCGAGATGCGCCAACATTCGTTCGATTACAGCAGCGGTAAAACGGTTGCGGTGGTAAACGAGCTGGAGTCGCAGTTCGGCTCCCGGATTTACCACCAGTGTCATTGGATAGTTGGTCCGCGAGAGTTGCGCGCTGGACACTGCAACTGGCCCATCGAGATCAAAAGACGAACCCGCGCCGGAAAAATTTTCAAACACCAGCAGTGTCTCAAAGAGCGGTAGATTAAAGGGCACCTCGCTCCACTTTTGAATTTGCTTGAGCGAGCAGTGCTCATACTCAAGCGCGCTTGATACGCGGCTTTGAATCTGCTTCAGGCAGGCCAGACTCGATTCGTTATCAGATAGTTTGACGCGAACTGGCAGGGTATTTATCAACAAGCCGACCAGCGATTCGACCTGCGGCAGGTCATAAGGTCGACCGGAAACTGTTAGGCCAAACACGACGTCGTCGCTCGCCGAATAGCGGCTTAACAAGATGGCCCAGGCGCCCTGCATCACGCTGCTGATCGTCAAATGCTGTCGTTTTGCGCAATCGCGAATTGCCGTCGTCAGTTCCGCCGACAACGAGAGGGTCTTTTCCGCAAACGAGTCGACGACAGCGCCGCCCTGGACCGCGCCACTGTCAACCGGCAGACTGTTGGGCCCAACCAGACCAGCGAGCTCAGCACGCCAGAAACTTTCGGCTGATTCTGTGTCCTGCTGTCCAAGCCATTGCAAATAGCCCGCGAAGTTCGGCGCGTCCTGCAAGTTTGTTTCGCGACCGTGGACCAGTTGCTGGTAAAACTGTGAAACCTCAGCACGGACCAGCGACATGGACCAGCCATCCAGAATGATGTGGTGGTTGCTGACAACTATCCAGAACGCTTCGTCGTCAGTCTGTAACACTGCCACTCTGATTAACGGCGCAGTCGCGAGGTCAAAACCATGATCGCAATCCGCTTTCAGAAACTCGTCCCGCCGCAACGCTTGCTCGCCGGCCGGTAAGCCGCGCCAGTCATGCTGCTGCAGGGGCAGCGTGGCCTCGCTATGAACAAACTGGGAAAGCCGCTCGGCGTCATCGGTTGAGAAGGAAGTTCGCAGAATCTGGTGCCGTGCGATCACACTTTGCCAGGCTGCGGCGAACGCTGTGGTGTTCAGCGGTCCACCATAGCTGTAACAAACCTGCTCGAAGTACGCTTTCGATTCTGGCGCGTACAACGAATAGATCAGCATCGCCTGTTGGGTTGGCGTCAGGTCGTGAATCTGGTTTTCTTCAGCAATCATCGGTTGTCCGGACTCTTCGCAGGTGATTAGAACTCTTCGGCAAATTTACGTTGGGCTTCTTCTTCGGAAAGCTGACTGAGTTCGGCGAGCATTACGGCCAGCTCGTCATCCTCGGTGGCCGCAGTTTGCATTTCGTAAATTGCGGCTGCCAAACCGGCCACATTTGGCGTTTCAAACATCCGGCGCAGCGGAAGTTCAACCGACAAGGTGGTGCGCGCGCGCGAAATTACCTGGGCCGCCAACAATGAATGACCGCCGAGATCAAAAAAGTTGTCGAGTACGCCGACGCGCTCGACATGCAACACATCGCTCCAGATACTGGCGAGTCTTTCCTCGATCGGCGTGCGGGGTGCGACAAATTCTGGTTTCTGCCGTGGTCCATCCGGTGCTTCAGAAGTAATGCGCACAGACGCCGGCACCCTTGGCTGCCAGCGCAGAGCGGGAAGTTGCGAAACAGGGCGCTGCGGATCCGCCACTATGGCTGCAAGCGTTTGCGTGAAGTCGTCGAGCATCAAGGCAACGCTCGCGTGCGCGAAAAGATCGGTGCTGTACGAAAACGAGAGCTCGAGCGACCCGGCTTTTTCGATCGCGCCGAGCGTTAAATCAAATTTTGCCGCAGGCGTAGTCACTCGCAGGGTTTCGACTTCCAATCCCTTGAGGCTCAGATCGGACGCGGCCTCGTTCTCGAGCACGAACATCGTTTGGAACAACGGGCTGCGGCTTAAACTGCGTTCGGGCCGCAGTTCCTCTACAAGTTTTTCGAACGGAACGGATTGATGCGTGTAGGCGTCGATGGCGATCTCGCGCGTTCTGTTCAGCACTTCGCGAAAGGTTGGCTGGCCCGAGAGATTTCCGCGCAACACCAGCGTGTTGATGAAGCAGCCGATAAGCGGCTCAGTTTCAATTAAGTCGCGGCCGGCAACCGGAGTTCCCACCAGAATGTCGTCAAGACCACTGTAAGCACCCAGCAAAATCTGAAATGCACTCAGCAACAACATGAAAAGCGTAACGCCTTCCCGGCGACACGTATCACGCAACGCTTGATACAGTCTGTCCGGCAGGATCATAGATTGCTGACCGCCGGCAAAACTTGGTTGTTCAGGTGCAGCGAAATCGCTCGGCAGGTTCAGCGAAAACGGCGCGCCTTGAAGCTGCGTTTTCCAGTAGCTCAGGTGCTCGGCAAGCGGCGCCCCCTGCGTGTTCCGGCGTTGCCACTCAGCGAAGTCGGCATACTGGATCGCCAGGTGCGGCAACTCAATGTTTTCATTTTCCGCTTCGTAAAACTTCGCCAGCTCCTGAAAAAATACTTTCAAAGCCCAGGCGTCGCTGATGATGTGATGGATCGCGAGCAGCAATACATGCTCGTCATCAGCCAGGCGAAACAGAGTTATACGCAGCAGTGGTCCACGCGAAAGGTCGAAAGCTTTTTCAGTTTCAGCCTTTATCAGCCGGTCGAGTTCCGCTGCTCGCGTAGCTGTGGCAACTGACGTCAAGTCAGCGACGTGGAATGGAATATCGATTGCGGGAACAATTAACTGAACGGGCTGGCCGTCGTGCTCGACAAAAGTTGTCCGCAGTATCTCGTGCCGCGCGGCAATCGATTGCACCGCGCGATTTAGGCGCGCCGCATCAAGCTGGCCGCGCAGACGCAGCGCCTTGTTGATGTTGTAGAGCGAGCTGCCGGTTTGAAGTTGATCGACGAACCAGAGACGCTGCTGCGGAAATGAAAGCGCAAGTGGTTGGGCGCGATCGACGCGCTGCACTCTTGCCGAATCGCCACTGTTCTGTTCGGCGAGCGCGTCAACCTGTGCGGCTAAGCCCTTAATGCTCGAGTACTCAAACAGCGTTCGCAAGGGAACGATGACTTTGAACCGCTCGTTGATCCGTGCCATCACTTGAATCGCCAGCAACGAATGGCCGCCTAGTTCAAAGAAGTTGTCGTTCACTCCGATTGCATCAAGGCGAAGCACTGTCGCCCAGATTTTCTCCAACCGTTTCTCAGTCGTACTTGCTGGCGCTTCGTATTCTGTGACGAGAGTGGGCCGCACCTTGCCCGGTTCGGGCAGCGCGCGTTTGTCCACTTTGCCGTTAGCTGTCAGCGGTAACGCAGTCAGCTCGACGAACGTCGACGGCACCATGTAATCGGGCAGCCGGCTATTGAGAAATGTCCGCAACTCGCTGACGCCCGGGACTGTTTCGTGCGCGACGAAATATGCAATCAATAACTGACTGCCGTCAGCATCGCTTTTTGCGATCACGGCGTTGTCTTTGACTCCGGGATGCCGCGCCAGCGTGGCTTCGATCTCGCCGAGTTCAATGCGAAAACCTCTGACCTTCACTTGACTGTCTTGCCGTCCGGCAAACTCGATGACGCCGTTTTTGGTGAGCCGCGCGAAATCGCCGGTGCGATAAAGCCGCATTCGGCCGTTGCGCGAGCCCTCGATAAATTTGAGGGCGGAGACATCAGGGCGATTCAAATATCCCCGCCCAACGCCAGCGCCGCCTATGTAAAGCTCGCCGGGCGTTCCTGGAGGCACAGGTTGTCCGTGCTCATCTAGAATGTAAATTTCTGTGTTAGCGATCGGTTCGCCGATGGGAATCGCCGTCACTTCGGCCTCGTGGTCCGCGGGAATTCTATAAGCGCAAACGATACCCGCCGTTTCCGTCTGGCCAAACATGTGCACGTGACGCGCGGGATGCGCGAAGCGATGCATCCAGGTTTGCGGAATGTCGGACAAGAGCGGCTCACTCGCCGACAGCATCAGCCGCAAGCGATTATCGAGCAGCGTGCTGCGCGTTTGTTCATCCAGCGCAGCCAACACAGCGGTGCAATTGCGCCAGAACGAAGGCACTGCATCCATTACCGTAACGAAACGCTGCTTGATCATCGCAAACAACACCAGCGGGTCTTTTCGTTGCTCCGAGGTCGCAATCACAACCGTTGCGCCAACGGACAGCGGCAACAACAATTGGCGGCGCGAAGAGGAAAACGAGATTGACGCGGTGTGTAGATAGCGATCGGAGGGATCCAATTGCAATTCAAACTGCAGTGCGAGCAGATAGTTTGCCAGGTTGGCGTGTTCGATCATCACGCCCTTGGGTTCTCCGGTGGAGCCTGAAGTGTAGATTACGTAAGCGAGATCTTTGGGTTTGGCTTGGCCGTCGAGGTCGGCACTCGAAGCGCCGGCGATCTCTGCGTTGTCGCCATCAATCAAGACAAGTTCCGCGGTTGTCGTCGACAGGCGAGTATCAAGACCGGTCTTAGTCACGACCAGCGAAACTTTCGAGTCGTTAAGCAGCCACGCCAATCTCTCCGCGGGATAGTCGGGATCGAGGGGCAGGTACGCGGCGCCGGCTTTCAGAATTCCCAGAATGCCGATTGCCATGTCGAGCGAACGATCGATGCAAATACCAACCAGCGATTCGCGGCCCACGCCACGATTGCGTAACACGCAGGCAACCTGGTTAGCCTTGGCGTTGAGTTCGCCATACGTCAGTTGCGCGTTTTCCGAGACGACGGCGACGATCGCGGGATCGCGCCTCACCTGCTCTGCAAACAGCCGAGGAAATGTTTGGTTTAAGAACTGATCAATCTGCGGACCAATGCCTTGCGATGAGCGTGCGACTAGCCCGCTGACAATGCTGTTGGATTCGAGACTGAGATTCTCAATCGTGGTTGACATAGTAAATCGGCGCGCGGAAATCCCAGGGATCGTTCGTCGCTTCAGCTCTCTTTGGTAATTTTGATGATGAAACCGACGTTATGCTTTAAGTCGGATTGGATTGAAACGTAGATGTCGCCGCGCTCGTCGACGGTGACGCCCTGAACGTTCTTGAGTTGACCGCCAAACGCGGCAATTGTTTTCAACTCTTCATTCGGCGTGTAGAGATAAAGCTTGCTGGCGCGGCTGTCGGTAATGTACAGCGCGCCTTTTGAGTAAAAGATCGTTTCCGGCGAAAACTGATCCTTGCGATCGATAACAACGTGAAGCTGGTGATTAGTGTCGAGCAGGTAGAGCACGTTCTTCTCGTTGTCGGCGATATACAGATTGCCCTTATCGTCATAGGTCATGCTCTCGGGTTTAGTAATCTCAAATTCCCTGCCGAGAAACACTGAGACAGCGCCGTCTCTGGTGACCTTGAAGATCTCATGCGCGTCAGCGTCGCCAACCAGAATCGATCCATCTGGCGCCAGTGCTATTCCTTCCGTCGAAAACAAACCCTTGTCTTTTCCGGCAAGTAGCCGCTGCTTGCCCGCCGCATCCACTTCCCACACACCACCCGCATCATCATCACTAAAGAAAATGTTGCCTTGCGCGTCCATGACCAGGTCCTCGGGCGACTTCGTGCCAAACTGACCGTCCATCAGTTTCTTTAGCCCGTCGTTTTGATCCCATGCCTCAAGGGCGACGCCACCCTCGTCAGCCAGGTAAAGCTTTCCCTTGTTCCACAAGATGCCGTCCGGTGCGCCAAAACCACTCTTGTTGCTGGCAAAGACAGTCGCCTTATACGAGTCGTCCGTCATCAAGACCAGACCTTCCTTGCCCAGCACCGTGCAAGAGGTGAGCAGGAAGAGCGCACCGAGCGCAATCGCGAGGCACTTGACGCCGTTGCTGATCGATATCTGTTTCTTCATTGGCATGATTCTTTTCTCGCTATCCGCCCATCATCATATGAAGTCGCGCGGCTGCGGCCAGGGCCAGCAACGCCCTGATGTGAAAGAGCGTGCTGGAAATTTCAAATACGACTGCAAAAAGAAGCGCCGCCGATAGTGCGCTGTACTTGAAGCTCCACAAACTAATCTTGTCGAGGATTGCGCCCAGCCGTGATTGCGCTGCGAAGCGAAGCACCGACAACTCAGTAATTGCCACGGCCGCACCGGCAGCGATGTCGAGTGGCGAGTGCTCTGCCTGAATCATCTTGCCGGCAAGAATCACAAACACCGTCCAACCGAGTGCGACCAAACCAATGCGACGCGAAGCCAGGAAAATTCCCAGTGAGATGGCGAGAAAGAAGCCGGCGTGATCGCTCGGAAAAGATCCCAGGTCGTTTGTCTTGACGTCGCCATTCACTAAATCGCGATGGTCTTTTTGACTCTCTTCATCCAACGGCACGCGCACATTCGTGCGCTTCATCGCAACCAGGTCGCCGCCGCTGAGGTGATAAATTTTCTGAGACTCGATCGCCGGGCGCGGTAGAAAAATTGTGTGCGAAAGCACCTTGGTAGTCGCCAGCACGCAAACCGCGGCGACTAAGGTCATCAGCAACACTTTGCGGCGCGCGCGCGTGTCTGCCAATGTTTTGCCGCTGTACCAGGCGGCGAAAAAGCAACAACCAATAATACCTGCCTTGACGAGATCGTTTCCTTGAGTAAGCCCGACGATGCTGTCGAAAAACCACGAGCGCCCGGCCATGCCGTTCATGCCCGCAAGTATTTGATCGTTTAGACTCGTCAATCGCGCGGTCAGTTCCGCGAACAAGGCCGAGAGCGCAATGCTGTAAATCACTGGTGGCCTCCTGGGCAGCAGCCGTTCTCACAGACACTAGAGCGGCGGAGTTATCATTTTGGCGCGCGCCCATCGAGAAATCAGTCGGGGTTTGGACGTGCGCACCTACGGGTTCTGGTCTACAGAGATAGAAAGTTGTAAAAGGTGAGATTTGCCAGAAAAATCGCGGGTTGGATTGACTTGAAGGCGAGCAGTTAGTCAGCCATTTCCGCAGGTCTGAGCGCTGCTGTGAGCGCGTGTGAAGTTCGCTTGCTTTGAACCAGTTCGGGCTTAGCTTGCAGTACGCCCGGGGCTACAGTTTGCAAATATTCCGTCAGGCGGCGCGCAAACACGGTGCGATCAAACTTCGCCGCATGCGCGCGCAGCTCGGCAGCATTCCAACTGGACGATTCAAAATCTTTTATTGCCTGCATCAGCGATTCGGTTTTGGGTTGATTAAAGAAGATCCCGGTGCGTCCTTCGATCACCGTTTCCAGCGCGCCACCCGCTCGAAATGCAATAACCGGCCGGCCGGCTGCGTTTACCTCGAGCGGCGTCATGCCGAAATCTTCTTCGCCGGGAAATAACAGAGCGCGACAACGAGCAGCGTGGCGCGCGACTGCCTCGTCGGATTGCCGGCCGAGAAAGTTAATTGATGGCCCCGCAGTTTTTTCCAGCCTGGCGCGATCGGGCCCGTCGCCGATGACCACCAGTTTCCGATTTAGTTTGGTACAAGCCTCGACCGCCAAGTCGATCCGCTTGTACGGCACTAACCGCGACAGCACCAGGTAATAATCTTCCTGCAGCGGGTCGGGTTGAAAACGACTAACGTCAATTGGCGGCGGGATAACGACTGAATCGCGGCCATAGAAAGTCTTAATTCGTTTGGCAACTGTCTCGGAGTTAGCAATGAAAAAATCCGGACGGCGTGCTGCCCGCAAGTCCCAGCGTTTCAATACGGAAAGTAGTAGCGGCAAGAGTCGGCGCGACAGACGGCCAAAACCGGCGCGCTTGCTGTAGTCCTCATAACGCCAGACCCAGCGCATCGGCGTGTGGCAGTAGCAAACATGGATTGCGTCTTTGCGCTTGCGAATTCCTTTCGCGTAACCAAAACAACTGCTGACGATCAAGTCATAACTGGACAGATCAACTGATTCGACAGCAAAAGGATAAAAAAGGAAGTAGTGGCGAAAGTGACGGCGCAGTCCCGGCAGGTATTGCATCCACGACGTCTTGATCTTTGCTTGCTGTAAGCCGCGCGACAATAACTCTGGAACGGCGACCGTCGAATGCAAATTTGCGCCCGGCAGTAGGTTGTAAATTTCCTCTGCTACCTTTTCCGCGCCACCCATTTGCGCGAAGTTGTCGTGAAAGACTGCGATTCTCGACATTGCCATTTTCTCTCTTAACTAGTTTCTGAAGGCAAGGGCGTCAATTGATCTCGCACCGCGCGCACCCTTGTTGGACTAGTTTCCGCATAGACCGCTTCGATGCGCGCAATAAATTTGTGAACTGGAAAATTTCTGGTTACGTGCTGGCGCGCGTGCAGCGCAAGCTGGGCGCTCAGGTCGCGTCGCTCAAGCAGCGACGAGATGCCGTCAATCAATTTTTCCTCGTCACCGAAAGGCACCAGCCAGCCGCTCTTTTCATGTGTTACTAGTTCCGGCAAGCCACCGACCGCTGTGGCCAGCACGGGCACGCCCGCCGCCATACCTTCCAGCGCGACCAGCGGAAATGCTTCCGAACGCGAGTTCATCACCAACAAATCGAGCAAACCCATAATCGCCGGCACATCGTTTCGTTGGCCGAGAAAGCGCACGCAATGGTCCAGTCTCAAAGCGCGCACCTCCGCCGACAAAACTTTTTGATAGCCGTCGCCGCGGTTGAAAAGTGCCGACCCAACCAGCAACAAAGCGAGGTTGGGAATTCGTTGGCGCGCTTTCGCGAAGGCACGAATCAACTCGAGTTGCCCCTTGACGGGCGAGAGATTGCCGACGATGCCAATCAGCCGGTCGCTGTGTCTAAGCCGAAGTTCTTTGCGGACTGAGCCGCTTGTTGTTGACGAATTCAGTTTCGTGGGCTCGACGGCGTTGTAGACGATTGCAAACTCGACTCTCTTCGGAAACTGCCGCAACAACTTTCCTTTAAACCTCTCAGCCGCCGCATTCGCCACCACGACAATACGAACCGGTGGCAGGAGCAGCGTGAACAAACGAATGCCGGTGCTGAGCGGATGCTGTGGCAGGAGATCGTGAACGTGCCAGACGATTGGGATTCCCAAGCCAAGCGTTGCGGCCGAGATGACCAGCCCGGCGCGGACGCTGTTTGCATGTATCAGCTCCGGGCGCTGCTCGCGTACGCGTGCGCGCACCTGGCTCATGGTCGCAACGAAAGATGAAAAATAGCGAATGAGCGCTGCGAGTTTCCACGTGAAGCGAGCATTCAATTGATCTACATTGGCGCAAGGGACGTTAAGCGTCCTGGCTTCTTTTTGCAGTTGGCCGGTGGACGGACAAAGCAACGTAAGTTCAAAGCGAGCACGATTGAGCCGCGCAAGTATGAGCAGCAGGACGCGCTCGGCGCCGCTAACCTGGCCAGTGTGGTTGTAGAAAAGGACTTTCAATTTGCTGCTCGTGCGCGGCCTTCTTCGGCGCTAATCCAACCGATAATTAACCAGCCGATTGGCGCGACCGCATAAAGTGAAAACGTCAGACCAAAAATATTGTTGAGAATGAAGACCGGCATCATCGCGGCAATGATGCGCGCCGTGACCGCCGCCGCTGAGTCCCGTGCCCGGCGTGTTTGGCGAAAGGCAAACAAGCTGGCGCGGCCCAGAATCCACAGGAACAACAGCGCTGCCGGAATGCCACCCGCGACCGCAAGCACCAAAACAAAATTGTCGATCGCCATCTCATCGTCCGTGCCGCCGGCAAATTTCAACGCGCTCAACGAACCAGCGCCGGCGCCGGAGCCAAGCGGCCGGTAAGGAATGACGTTGGTGATCAGGTCTTGCCAAACTTCGAAGCGCACATACAAACTGTCTTCGCCGGTTGGCTGTAACGTGCCGCGCTGCGTGTGCGACAGCAGCGTTCCAACTTTGTCGGTTTCTTCCCTGGACCACATGTCATCTTCAGCGGGCGGCTTGGCCAACACCATGATCAGCAGCAACGGAATCAACATCATCGTCAAGCGAACTGCCACACCCCGCAGGTTTCGAGCGCCAAGCAGGACCAGACAGGCAACGCCAAGGAGCAATCCGAAAATGGCGGTGCGCTGTCCCGTGAACAGCAACACGGTCGAGAGCATTGCGCCGCACACAAACCATCCCGCGCGATTGAGCAGCCGCGAGGCGCCGGCGCCCAACCCAAAAGCAATCAACGTCCCCATGGAAATGTAACGGCCCCATTCTTCGGCGCTGGTGAAGGTCGCGAGCGGTCGCTTCACATGGCCCACGCCGATGGAGGCATAAAACTCAACATTCTCGAGCCAGTACTGCTCGAATTGAGGATAGCCATAGATGAGTTGATAAATTCCGTAGAGCGAAGCGATCATGCCGAGCGCGACGATCACTTTGAACGCGATATGAATGAAGCGTGGATTTACTGCCTGACCGAAGTAGAACCAGCAGACCGGCATTAGAATCAGCATCGCGCCTGACATGCCAATCATTAGCCCGCCCTGCAACGGATTGAAAATCTGCACAAAGAAGATGGCAGCGAGAATTGAAACCGGAGTGGCCAGCGGCGTCGCCCGCACAAGGTTCAAACGATACCTCTGCAACATCATGCCGAGCGCCATCAGGGCAACGATAGGTGTCAGCACATGGATGGGATCGAATTGCGAGTAATCAACTATCAGATACTGAACGCGCCGAATCAGTCCGCGAAAGGGCTCGAACAAAATCATTGCCAGCAAGCCTGCCTCAAGGCTGATCGCCAGCGGCAAAGCCATTAAGAAAAGCAGGGAGGTGAGAATCCAGCCGCGCAGGATCTGACCACCGTTAACGATGGCGAGAACTGTGAATACGCAAATCGCCTGGAGCGGCGCGAGCCAAACGAAAAGTGAGCGGCGCGGTGACCCATGTCGCGCGGGCCGCGAGTCAGCCGGTGCTTGTCCCGCTGACGATTGTCTTCCGACTCTTATTTCTGGATAGACTGCGCTCATCTCAAAATTCCAGATTCCAGATTCCAAATTCCAACTTCCAAATTTCAATTCTGCCTTTTGCCTTCACTGCCTATTGCCTTCTGCCTGCTGACTTCAGACTTCCGCGGCCGGCACACGCACACGGAACAGCGATCGCAGTTGCGCCAGCGGCAGATCGCTGGTGCGCGGCTTTAAGTAACTCCACATGCTGCATTCGCGCTGGCGCATCAGCGCGACGAACGCAACAATCATCATCACGCTGTAACCAAGCAACGACGCGATTGCCGCTCCTGCGATTCCCATGCGCGGCAACAGCGTGAGCAAAGCGACGACCGTAACGCCTGCCGAAGAAACGCGCGCAATCGTGCTGAGGCCAGGATGTCCAAAGCCGTTCAGCCCGCTGACAGCAATACCTCCCGCCGTCAGCACGACCGAGGCAACCAACAGAATGCGAAACGTTGAGCCGGCGGAGCTGAAGCTTGGACCATAAACAATTCGCAAGATGTGCGGCGCCGCCAGCCATAACGGAACCAAAACAATTAGGTGCGTGTAGACCGTTAACCGCAGACTTCGGGCCAGCAGATTGTCCGCCCGATTACTATGTTTCGCCGCCGCGACTTCCGGCATCACGGCATCTGCAACCGAACCGGCGAGGATGGCCGTAATTTCTGAAAGACGGACAGCAACAAAATAGAGTCCGATGGCGGTACTCGTTGCGAGTCCGCCCAGCAGCAGTTGGTCCATTCGTAGTGTTGCAAAATCCGCGACCGTGCCGGGATAACCACGCAGTCCGTAGTTCACCGCATTGCGCCATTGCAACCAGCTCGGCTGCCAGCGCGGGCGCAATTGGCGCCAGACCGCAAACAGCGCCAGGAACATCGCTGCAAACTGCCCGGCCATTGCGGAAAATGCAGCCGTCTCAACTGTCAGATGATTGAACAACCAAAGCGCCAGGTAGGACGCCGCCTGGACCACGAACGTAATCAGGCGTGAACTGCCGGCCCAGCCAAACCGTCGCGACCCTTCAAGCAAACCAATCATCAAAAACTGGACCAGCGCAGCAGGAATGTTCAGCAGGTAAATGCGCACCAGCCGCATGACTTCGGGGCTGCGGTGGCCAACCAGATGCGGGATGATTACTTCAGCCAGCGCCAGCGCACCCAGGCCAACTACCAACGAAAAAAGTATCGCGTTCGAAAAAAGCATCGAAACGCACGACGGATCCTTCGCCGCCCAATACCGATGGGCTTGTGTCAAACCAAATGTGGCCAGCAACGCGCATACTGGCGGCCACAACATCACAATCAACAGATCGCCGCGACCAGCCGGCCCCAACGCCCAGGCGCTCAGCAGGCTCGTCAACACTCCGCACACCAGGATCAGCGCGTTGGTGCTGAAAACCATTCTTATGTTTCTGATGAACATGAAACTCAGGCCGCGCCTTCCGCCGTCAGGATGGCTGGAATTGTTCGCAGCAGAATCTTGCAGTCGAGCGCCAACGACCAGCGATCGATATATTCGAGGTCAAGCTGCATCCACTCTTCAAACGAGAGATTGCTGCGACCCGAAACTTGCCACAAACAAGTCAGTCCAGGCTTTACACTGAAGCGCCGCTTTTGCCAGGCCACATTCAACCCCAGCACGTCGCGCATCGGCAGCGGTCGTGGACCGACCAGACTCATATCGCCAAACAGGACATTGATTAGTTGCGGCAGCTCGTCAATGCTGAGCTTGCGCAGGATACGGCCCACCCGAGTCATGCGCGGATCGTTGCGAATCTTGAACACCGGGCCGTCCTTTTCGTTCAGGTGCTCGAGCTCTTTCATGCGGGCTTCAGCATCGCTGGCCATCGTTCGAAATTTGATCATGCGAAAGCGGCGCTTGTTGTAGCCCATGCGTTCCTGGATAAAAAATATTGGCCCCGGCGAATCAATTCTGATTGCCACCGCAACGAGCAGGAACAACGGCAGCAGCAACAGCAACAACGCTACTGACCCGACGAAGTCGATTACGCGTTTGGCCTCGGTGCGCCAACTGATTGACGGCGCGCTGTGCAGCGAAACCAGCGGCGCTCCTTCAAATTCCCAGGCGCGTGAACGGGCCAGCTTGTGCGGGAATAGATCTGAAAACAGGTGCACCATGATTCCCTGCTCTTCCAGAATCGTGATCGCTGCTTCAATGCGCGAGTACTGCGACTTGATTGGCAGGGTTATGAAGACTTCATCGATGATCTCGTTCGCAATGACCCGCTGGAGGTCTTCAACGCGACCCAGCCACGGCACCGTAAAGGCTGCCGGATCTTTCAAGCGCCGCTCTTCGTCAACGTATCCCACCAGGCGATAACCGAAGTCGGTGCGCTCCGAAACCTGTTTCGCGAGCCACTCTGCGCGTGGTCCATTCCCTATCAGCAGCAATTTCTTGATGTTGTGGCCGCGCAGCCGCAACCGTCGCAGGTTCAATCGCAACAGCACGCGCATGCCGCCAATCAACCCGATCGCGATCGCCGCCACGCATAGCGTAGTTTTGAAGTTCACCGTCTCCCAGCGACCTATCTGCGCCACAATCAACAAGGCCACCGAAGCAGCAAAGACGGCGCGACCAATCTCTTTCATCTCATCGGCGAAAGTAGTTAGACGGTGTGATCGGTAGAGCCCCTGTAACTCAAAGGCTATGTACCAGACAACCAACAGCAGTCCGGCCAGCAGCGCGTTGCCGAGTTTTATTCTGGTGGAGAGGAAATCAACCGCGTAGGCTGGAACGCTGGGCTCGCCGGACGGCGCATAGTTGATGACAATCGCGAGCAACAGCGCTGAAAGCATCAGCACGAGGTCGCTCATCTTCAAAAAGAAGTTTGCCAGTTGTCCGTAGCGGGCTGTCATAGGCGAAAGGGGAAAACATTTCGATGAACACGCGCGAGCGGAGCGCGCGAAAATTGGAAACCTTGCTAGCGCATCAAGGGATAGAGAAACGTCGTCAAGCTGGCGAGCCTGACATAGCGCTCGATCTTGCTGATGCGGTTTCGCGGGACGAGGATCATGTCGCCCGGCTGCAACGTCAGATCGTTTTCCAAATCGCTAGTGCGCTTTAATGTCTTAAAGTTGAGACTACGAACTTCGGCCGTATCTGCATTCAGCTTGCGAAACACGAGAATCTGCGATGACTTGGCGCTGTCTTTGAAACCGCCAGCCAGCAGCACCGCCTGAATCGCGGTCAGGTTTTCTCTCAATTCAAACTTGCCGGGCTGTGCAACTTCACCAGAAACGACGACGTAGGGTTTCTGAAACTCCTTCAGCACCACCGTTAGTTCAGGTGATTCCAACCGCGCGCGCACTCGCGCCAGAATCAGGTTGCGAACCTGTTCGAGATTGCGTCCGGCAACTTTCAAGTCGCCGCCCATCTGCAACGAGATAAATCCGTCCGGCTGAACGCTGACTGTCTGATTAAACTCCGGCGTGTACCTGTACTCGATGCCGAGCACGTCGCCGGGGTGCAGCACGTATCGCTCTTCGACACCAAAAGCGGTCAGTCGCGGGCGTTGTGTGGGCGTCGGCGTTTGCGCATACGCAACCAGGCTGGCGCTGATGCAAAGCAAAGCGATGACAGAGATTTTTCTGAGCAACATCATGAGATCTCTACAGTCGTTGGTAGATCCAGTTCGGCACTGGATAACGTCTTTGATTGAGAACGAAGCCAAGAAACTTGCCGTCCGCGCCTTCGATCATTTTTTGACTGCGTTTGATTTGAGCGCTGCGAGTTTGGCCGGCCTTCACTACTACGCTCACTCCGTCAACCAGCGGTGCCAAGGTGGTGGCATCCGCGAAAGCAGCCAGCGAGCCACAATCGATCAGCACGTAATCAAAGTTCCAGCGCAGGGCCTTGATGCAAGCGATGCGATAGTCGGGATTAGAATCAAAATCAGTTGCTCGCGAAGCGCCGCCAGTGGTTACCGATTGCGCCTTTGTTTTGGTGGCCGAGATAGTGAGCAGATTTTCTATCTCGGTTTCCTCGCAATATCTTGCAATGTAATTCGCATCGGCGAGGTGTAGCTCGCGCAGCGCGCCGGCATCGATGCGCAACACTCGTTTGTTGGTTTGCAGCGCCAGCTCTTTCGCGATCAGATTCACGACATAGGTCAGGCCTTCGCCGGGCGCTGCAGCCGTGAAAGCCACCACGCGATTGCGCAACTTGCCGTCGTCGCCAACCGCTTGGAATAACGTTTTGATTAACTCCAGGTAGAAGCCCAAGATGATTGCCCTTCCCTTAGTCTGCCCATTCGAGCCGCGGCTCAGTCGCGATCTTCGGTTGCGCGAGGCGCGCCGGCGTTGTTTCCTTTTCCTCGACAGGCCTGGTAACGACCGCCTCGCGACCGTTTGGTAAAGAAGCCAGCACCGGTTGTCCGCTTAAAACTTCAAGCTCGTGCGCCGTCAAAACCGTATCGCGCATGAATTCTGCGACGACCACACTTCCCAAACTCAGCAAACCACCCAGAAACAATCCCAGTAGCAAATTCATCGGCCGGTTTGGCCGCACCGGCAGGCTCGGCTGAATAGGCGCCTCGGCTACGGAAACATTGGTGATCTTGTTCTCATCCAGCTCGTCAGTGATGCGTGCTTCCTCTTCCTTCTTCTGATAGAGCTGATAGTTGTCGTCGGCCTGTTTGACTTTGCGAGTGCGCTCTTCGTATTCGCCGGTTATGCCTTCGAGCCGAGACAACTGGCTTTCGTACTGCGCCACCTGTCCTTCAAGCATTTCCAGCCGGCCCTGGGCGCCGGCTTGATCGACGCGGGCGCGCGCCTGTTCGGTCTCCAGCGTTTGTCGCAGGGGATTGAGGTCAGTTGACTGCTCAGTCGCCGTCTCGCCGATAGCTTTGTCCATCGCCGCACGCGTAGTTCTAATCTGCAGATCCACTTCCCGCACCAGACGATCATCAGCGCGAAACTTGGTTAGCAACTGCGTTCGCTTGTTCTGCAATTCAACGATCATCGTGTTCAGGTGTTCAGCCGAATACTGGTTCGGCAGCGCGCGGCTCTGCGTCACAATGCGCGGATGAATGGTTCGCAACTGCTGCTCGAGTTTGGCAATGCGCTCGTTTAGTTCGCGCAACGTAGCCTTCGTTTCCATCAAGCGGGATTTGGCATCGGTCAGTTTCTGCACCGTCTGCTCTTTTTGTTGAGTCAGCGAAACAACGTTCATCGACTGCTGAAAGGTCGAAAGCTGTTTCTGGGCATCGCGCAGTTGATCTTCAGACTGGATAGCCTGGTTTTTGAAGAAGTCGTAGGTGCCGGGCGGGCGGTGGAGCTTGAGATGCTTTTCCAGATATAGATCCTGGACTTTACGCAGCACTGTCGCGGCCATCTGGGGTGAGCCGGAAGTGTATTTAACTTCAATGATGTTGGCTTTTTTGACCGGAGTGATAACCAGATCTTTTGCCAGTCGCTGGCTCGCTTCTTCGATTTGCGCTGCCTGGGTCGCCGGCGTCTGTCGCAAACCCAGCATAACCGCAAGCGAGGCCCGCGGTTGGTATAAACCGCATTCAGTGACCACCTGCTTCAGCAAGTCGTCGCTAGTCAACAACTCAATTTCGGAGTTGATTTGATTCTCGGAGACTTCATTGTCGAAATACGTGCCGGCCGTTCCAGTGGTCCGTTCCGGCGTAATTGGCACGTCCGAACGCGCATTCTTCACCAGAATCTTCATACGCGACTCGTACTCGTTCGGCATCAGCAAGGTCAACACGGCCGTGCCGATCGCGACCGTTAAAAAAGTCGTAACGATCAACGCCTTATGGCGAAACAGAACGCCGGCGATGTCGCGTACAGAGAATTGAGCCTGCTCCGATTTGTTCGGGGTGAAATTGTTCATAAGTAAAGTTCTGCAAATGATTTAAACGGGGAATGAGGGTCTACTTCCGCAATTTCTGGAAGTCACCTGTGCGCTGTCGAGTATCTTCAATAAGTTTAGGAAAACTAAAAAACAATGGCTTTTTTGACCACTTTAACGAGTTCTCATTTCAAGGTATTGCGGCGCGCTGCTGAGTGTGAGTGGCAACCCTGAAGCATTGCTGATTTGTTCGCCGGCAGATTCACCGGTCACCGAGGTTGAGCGGTAGGTTCCCGGGGCGAGCGGCACGACGACGTTGCGGCCCAACCAGGATGTGCTCCAGACCGCAAATTTTCTCGCGCCGTTACAACGAAACGCCAACACATAAACGTCACTGGCCAACTGTGGGCTGGTAATGCGTTCGCCAAAGCTGCAACCGGTCAAAAATTTGGTTAAGGTTTGCGTTGCTCGATACGCCGGCTTTGGATCGTAGAGTGGATCGCGCGCGGGATACGCCGAGTTAAAGACAGTGCCAAAGTGATGCTCGATCTCATTTGCGTTGCGGCCGTCGTCACGCCAGTCATACCAGATGGAGAGTGCGATCCCCTGAGATTGATTTATCAAGATCTGGCGGACCAACAATGCCGCTTGCTTCTCTTCGCCAATGTTGAATGAAGCAGATGAGTAACCCCATTCGCTCGAAATCACCGGCACACGCTTATTGGGCGCGTACTTCTGAATGAGCTTTCGCAGGCGCGCGTAGTCGTCAACCACACCTTCCGGATCTGACTTGCGGTATGGATGGACTGAAACGGCGGACCAGTAATCCAGCACGCCCGCTCGCAAACATTCTTCAAGAAAAGGAAAGTCGAATCCCCAAACTCCCGGACCGATTAACTGCTCTTCCGGCGCCACGTGATGGATTGCTTTGCTGGTTTCCAGGGCCAGTTTCACATAATCGGCAACGTTTGGCGCCGGCGTCCAAAAACCGGTGTTAGGTTCATTGTAGACTTCCCAGATGATGCCGCGTCCGCGATAACGTTTCACCGCTGCGGCCGCCCAGCTTGCAAAGGCTTGCCGGCCTTCGTTTGTGAAGGGCGCGTGATCACCGTCGTAAAGTGTGTTTGTGTAGTCGAGGATGAAGAGCGGCCGCAAGTGATGTTCATCCAGCGCGCTAAGCAAACGATCGTAAGCGGAAAAGTCGTAAACGCCCTTCCGGGTTTCGGTACTCTGCCAAACAAAATCCATGCGCACCCAACGAAACCCGGCTGCCGCCAACATCGCCAGCTCACCCGGCTTGGGATCGGTGAAATGAATGTTGACTCCAAGTGCGCCGGGAATCGCAGGCGCCGAAGTGTCACTGGGCCAGGGCTCGGTTGGGTGCGCGCTCAGCGCACAGCTCGAAAGCACCACAGCAAGCGAACATATGCAGACGATTAAGCGCATTTTCGGAATAGAGTTTCGACAGAGGTTCGTAATATCAGAAAAACTGTCAATGGAAACCTTCTCCCTAAACCGATTCGAATCATCAGCAAACGACGCAGGCGCTTTAGTGGCCGCTTGCTGCCCTCCGCGTAATCTGCGTAATCTGTGGATTATTCTTTGAGATCAATCCCGTTCCAAATCGAGGTCATGACAACAGCTTCAACTGCCGACATCCGCGCACACTTCCCCGCGCTCAAGCGCAAACACAACAATCAGCCGGTCGCATATTTCGACGGCCCCGGTGGCACACAGGTTCCGCATCAGGTTGTCGAGGTAATGGCTGACTATTTTTACAACCATAACGCGAACACGCATTGGGCTTACCCGACCAGCGAAGAAACTGACGCCGCAATTGAAGCGGCACGCCAAAGCTGTGCCGACTTTCTTAATGCCTCGCCGAAAGAAATCGCTTTTGGCGCGAATATGACGACGCTGACTTTTCATCTGGCGCGGGCACTGGGAAAGAGGTGGCAGAGCGGCGATGAGATCGTTGTGACTGAATTGGACCATCACGCGAATGTGGCACCCTGGAATCATTTGCAGGTTGAACGCGGAATTAAGCTGAGAACCGTGAGAATGGAGCCGCAGCCAGGGCAGCTCGATTGGCAAAGTTTTGAACGGTCGGTAACAAAGCGTACGAAGCTGATTGCAATCGGCGCCGCCTCAAACGCCCTCGGCACAATCAACGACGTGGAACGCGCTATCAAACTGGGGCGCTCGGTCGGGGCACTGGTTTTTGTGGACGCTGTTCATTACGTCCCCCACGCGCTGATTGATGTTCAGGCTTTGGATTGCGACTTTCTCGGCATGTCGGCCTACAAATTCTATGGACCACACGAAGGCGTGCTGTTTGGCAAGGTTGGTTTGCTCGATTCGATCGATTTTCCCAAACTAATCCCCGCGCCTGATGCTGCGCCGGAAAATGTTGAGACGGGCACGCAAAATCACGAAGGGATCGTAGGCACGGCGGCGGCTATCGATTTCCTGGCCTCACTCGCAACCGAAGGCACAAGACGCGAACGGTTGACGCATTCTTATGACGAATTGCATCGACGCAGTGCTGCGCTGGCAGCAAGACTGTGGAATGGATTAGCGGCGATAAATGGTGTTCGACTCTATGGCCCAACTCCCGACTTGCCGCGAACACCGACGGTCGCATTCACAATTGCTGGTGTGTCTTCAACTGAAGTTTCGCGCCGGCTGGCGACGCGCGGGCTGTTTCTTTCGCACGGAGATTTTTACGCAGCCACTGTCGTGGAACGCCTTGGCCTTGGGATTGAAGGTTTGGTGCGCGCTGGTTGCGCTTGCTATACGACGGAAGACGAAATCGATCGCTTGCTTGCAGTAGTTGACGAGATCGCTCCCCAGTCCAAAGTCCAAAGTCCAAAGTCCAAAGTCGAACCCTCCAAAACTGCGATTGGATAGGCAGACATTGGACTCTAGACTTTGGACTTTAAACTTATTTGCGAACCGCATTGATAAAATCCGCCAGCAACCCATACGCGGTGCTCTGCAGATTCGGCCGGTGCGAAGTAATCGTTAGGCCCGGCATCATGTCGAGTTCAAAGTGGATCGCGAGCGAAGTCCCACGCACATTCCCGAGCGGCTCAAGTGGTCCGACCTGTTCCGGCCTGACAGTCGCTGAAATTTTTCCATCCTGCTGCCGGCTGGCTCGCGCGACGAGTTTGAATGGCTTACCTTCCGCCCGCGCTCGCTGCAACTGATTGGGATTCAACTCGCGAATCCCGGAGCGCGCCACTTCGGTTGGTTTAAGGGGAACATTCATCAGCACATTTGCCAGCGCGCACACTTTTACGGTCGCATCCCAACCATCGATGTCGTGACTCGGATCGCTTTCCGTAACGCCTAACTCCTGCGCGGTTTTCAATCCTTCGGCAAAGGTGCGGCCGGCTTCCATCGTCTCGAGAATTATGTTTGTGGTTGAACTAAACATGCCGCTGAACGCGCGAAGCTTCACCGCCGGCAAGCTCTCGCGGAAGAGCGAAAAGACAGGCGCACTATCCAGCACGGTAGACTCGAAAAGAAATTGCTTGCCGCCGGCCCGCGCGAGCCGGTTCAACTCTTGAAAGCCGTAAACCAAGACGCCCTTGTTCGCAGTGATCGCGTGCGCCCCTGATTGCAACACCGCTCGCAGATAATCGATCGCGGGTTGTCCGGAGTCCGGGTTAAGTGAAGTCGTTTCAAAAACAAAGTCGGCTTTTGAATCCTGCAACCATTCGCTGATGCCTTCCGAGGTAGAACCACTCTCGAGAGTAGAGGCAGTGCCCAAACTTGCAAGACCAAACCCGCCGGCGTTTGTTTGCCAACCGATGGTTCGACTGGCGACGCCGGTGACTTGATATTCAATGCCGTAAGTCGCGCGCAGCTCTTCCGCTTTTGCAGCCAGCAAACGAGCCAGCGCCCGTCCAACTTTTCCAAACCCGAGGAAACATAAATTGTATTGTTTCATGCTTACTTATTAAGCTTCAGCGAAGTTATACTGGACGGACACGATTCGTAGACAGGGTGTAACAAGATGGGAAAGAATATCAGCCAATGCTTTCGCTTCCATTTTGTGTATCCTGTTAATGGCGTCCTGATTTGTTTTCGATTTTTCTCGGGCATCTTGTTCATCTTGTAAACCCTGTCAAGAAAAGTTCATGAAACAATATCACGATCTGCTGCGATCAATTCTGGAAAACGGAAGCGAGCATCAGGACCGCACCGGTATCGGCACGATTTCGCATTTTGGTTATCAAACGCGTTTTGATTTGCGCGCCGGCTTTCCGATTGTAACGACGAAAAAAATTCCCTTTCGCTGGATCGCTGAAGAATTGTTTTGGTTTCTTTCCGGCGATACCAATGAAGCGAATTTGCGAGCAAAAGGCGTGGATATCTGGGCCGAATGGGCGGATCAAGGACACACGGCCCGTTTCAAACGCGAGGCGGGCGACCTTGGTCCAGTCTACGGATATTTGTGGCGTTCGTTCGGCGGCGATTATCCCGAACGAAACGGCGTGGATCAAATTGCAAAGTTGATCGAAGAAATTCGCACCAACCCAAACTCGCGCCGCTTGATCGTCACTGGCTGGGACCCGAGACAAGCCGACAACGTCGATCTGCCTCCGTGCCACACATTATTTCAGTTCAAAGTTGAAGCAGGACTACTGCATTGCCAGCTTTATCAGCGATCGGCGGATGCTTTTTTGGGCGTGCCTTTCAACATCAGTTCGTACGCTCTGCTAACACATATGGTGGCTCATGTTACCGGCCTGGAAGCCGGCGAGTTTGTGTACACACTTGGCGACTACCACATTTACAAGAACCATCTGGAACAAGTTGAGACGTTGTTGTCACGTGAGTTTTACCCGTTGCCCAAACTTGAAGTAATCGATCCGGAAAACAAATTAAAAGGTCTCGAGGGGTTGTTCGCAATGCGTTATGAGCATTTGAACCTCACGGGCTATCAATCACACGGAAAGATCGCCGCCGCCGTGGCTGTGTAGCGATCGCGCAGAGCGTGACCTTATGATCATTGGAATCGTTGCAGTGGATCGGAATGGCGCAATCGGCAAGGGAGGCAAGCTGCCCTGGCATTACTCTGCCGACATGAAGTTTTTCAAGCAAACGACGATTGGCAACGCTTGCGTGATGGGTTACAAGACGTGGCTCACCATGAAGAAACCTTTACCGAATCGTTTGAACATAGTGCTTAGCCGGCAGGCGGAAATCCCGCCGCAGGAATCACTCGTCGTGATGCGAGACGTCGATTCTGTGCTCGCCATGGCGAAGGTCCTAACAACTGATCTGTTTGTGATTGGGGGAGCGAGCGTCTACGAAGCGTTCCTGACTTACATCGACAAGTGGATCGTCACAGAGGTGCCGTTGACAGTGGATGGAGCGGACACGTTCATACCCAAAAACTATCTCGAAGGATTCCGCACGGCGGGCTCACAACCTTTGGATGACGGTCTAGTCGTAACTTCCTACGATCGCAATCGAGACTAAGAACGAGTGTCTAGCGCACCAGCTTAAAGGCGTGGGTCCATTCGTTGCGCAAGAATCCGGGAATGCACCAAAGTATCGCCAGCGGTTCGATTGCGCGCGCGGCCTCGGCGGCTCCCATGTCGCAAGTCTCCCAGCCAAACTGATCCAGTATCTCCGTCACCGCTTTCTTCGCAGCCGCGTCGTTCCCGCAAATGAACATCGTCGGGCGTCCGCCCTCAAGCCTCGGATTCACCATCAAATCGCTGCCTACTGAGTTGAAGGCTTTAACGAAGCGCGCGTCAGGAAATTCCTGTTGCAGTTGTTCCAGCAACGATTCGTTTTGCTTGGTGAAAAAACTTAAGACACCATTAACTGGCGGCGCGTCGGAGATCGGGTTGGTCGCGTCAATGATTGTTTTTCCTGCCAGGTTTCCAGCTCCCGCCAAACCCAGCGCCGCAGGCGACGCCTTTCCGTTGACTGCCAGAATAATCAGTTCGCCAAACTCGGCAGCTTCAGCAAAACTACCGACGCGGGCCGCCGGATTGCGCGCCGCCCAGTCCGCCAGTTTCGCGGGATTGCGTGTGCCGAGCATTACCTCATGACGATGCTTGACGAAACCGTCGCCGAGCGCCTGGGCCACTTCGCCCGATCCAAGAATGCCAACTTTCATGAGTTACCTTCTTAAAATCAATTACAGCACCCACCCGCTACCGCAGGCGGTACTGACCTCAGACACTGCGCCTAACTCAACCCAACGGCCCGGTCGTATTCATTTTCAAGTCCAGCACGTCGTGACGCGTTATGATTCCGGTGATGCGGCCGTACTCTTCAACCAGCACAGCGGGACTGGCTTGCAGGTGATGTGTAACGTCGTAGGCACTGGCGTCGACATCAACCGTGGGAAAGCTTTCTTCCATAACTTCACTGACAGGCGAATCCAGCAAATGACGGTTGCGCACAACTTTTGCCAACGCACGATTCTCTCGCAAAGAACCAACCGGCTTGCCTTCTTCAAGTACGGGAAGCTGCGTCAGTCCCAACTCGTTCATCTTCGCGAGCGCATCGGACACCTTGTCGGACGGCGCAACCCAGACCAGCGAATGGGGTGCGTGATCCCCTTTCGTGCCGCTGATGAGACCGGCCGTCATCTTCTGCGGTTCGAGCAGACGCTTCTCTTTCAACCATTCGTCGGAATGGTGTTTGCTCAGATAGTGTTCGCCGGTGTCGCAGATAATGAAAACAACGATAGCGTCTTCATCCAAATCTCGGGCGACCTGGAGCGCGGCCGCTAGGTTCGTGCCGCTCGAGCCGCCGCAGAAGATTCCCTCGACGCGTCCCAACTGGCGCGACATCTCAAACGAATCACCATCACTAATATTGATCACCTGGTCGATGTACTGCATGTGCACATTAGGCGGCACAACTTCCTGGCCAATACCTTCAACCAGATAAGGCGTGGTTTCGATGATCTTTCCAGTTTCCTTGTAGGCCTTAAAGATCGAGCCGAATGGATCCGCGCCGACGATTTTAATACCCGGATTTTTCTCCTTCAGGAAGCGACCGGTGCCGGAAATAGTTCCGCCGGTACCGATGCCGGCGACGAAATGCGTAATCTTGCCTTCGGTCTGTTCCCAAATCTCTGGACCAGTGGTGCGGTAGTGAGCTTCCGGATTTGCGGGATGGGAATATTGATCGGGATAAAAAGAGTTGGGCGTCTCTTTCGCTATGCGCTGGGCGGTCGAAACGTAGTGATCCGGAGTCCCGGGTTTGGCAGAAACGGGCGTGATCACCACATCCGCGCCGAGCGCTTTCAAGTACCGCGCCTTCTCGACCGACGCTTTGTCAGTCATCACAAAAATACATTTGTAGCCTTTGACAGCAGCAGCGAGAGCGAGTCCGATTCCAGTATTTCCCGAAGTAGCTTCAACGATTGTCCCGCCTGGCTTAAGTTTGCCTTCGCGTTCGGCAGCCGCGATCATCGAAACGCCGATCCGATCCTTGACCGAAAAACCAGGATTCAGGTTTTCCATTTTCGCCAACACAGTGGCCTTTATTCCACGTGTCAATCGGTTTAGTTTGACCAGCGGCGTGTGGCCAATAAGCGCAAGTACGTTCTCGTGATATTGCATTCGGATCTCCGGCAAAGTTGATTGCTCTATTTCTAGCAGAAACTTCACCTCCGGCGCTATTTGAGAAGCGCGCCTTCGCAGATTTTTTTCGCGATCAGTTCGCCCGCCACGCGATTTCCAACCACATTCCAATGACCGTTGCCGATGTTTTTGTCGAACCCGTGAAGGAAAACGTGGTTGCCTTCCGCAAATTGCTGCAACTCGGGAGCAAGAGTGATTAGGGAAATGTTTTCGCGTTCAGCGAGGGAACGAAGACGATTGTCGGGATAGAACAGATCGTTGACACCCAGCCGCTTTTGCAATTGTTCACGGACGTTGCGCTCAGGCGAGACCTGCGGCCCATTGCTAAGCGTGACGAGTAAAAACTTTGCGTTCCGTGATTGAACGTCGTCACGCATTTTCGTGATCAAGCTTTCCGTCACCTGCCAGGCAGCAGTCCAAACAGCGGTTTGTGGCTCGCGATAGATAAGATTGTCGGTGCCCAATTCCGCCTCGGTCGCTGAATCGCTGGGTTTTTGACTCGGCGAAGTTGCCGGTATCACCGCCGGTTCGGGTTGCGACCAACGGGCGCGCCAGGACGCACTCATGATCTTCAGAGCGTGGTGGCCTTCAATTACCACTTGAACGAGACGCGAGTGGTCGCGCAACCAGCGTCCAAAGCGATTGATGCGGGATTGACGCCAAAGAAATGTTCGCGAGCTTTGAAATGAATTATCGAGTGCCAGTTGGTTGTTGCGAATGACGAAGTAAGGTATTTCATCAACCTTCTTGAGCGCGCGTGAGTTGTCCGTCACATCGTTGTTCGTCGTCACCGCCAGCATCACGATGTCCGGAGAATATTTCCAGACCTTGTCGCCAAGCATCAGTAACTCCTGCGCAGTTCCGTATCCCGACACGCCAAAATTAATAATCTCGATAGCTTTGCCGGAAGCGGCGTCACATTCGCCCAGTTTGTCTTTCATTACCGACCAGAAAGTCTGCTCCAGCGAAACCGAAAGAGCTTCAGCATACGAGTCGCCAATAAGCGCTATGCGGAGAGTGTTGGCGGGTTTCGTTAACGGGTGTTCCTGGTCGTGCAGACCGTCGGAATTGATGCGCACGTAGGACCGGCCTTCTTTACGATACAACCCCGCAACACCGGGACGCAGACTGTACCCACGAGTTTGATCGAGTTCGTAAAACTCCGGATAGGTATAGCCAGCCACGCGCAAGGCAATCTCCGCTATGCCGGCGCCAAACAACAGGCCGAGAACAATTAGTACAAGTTTTGGTAAGAATTTTCGGACGCGGCCGGCGTGTTGCTTCATCAAGGGTTCGCTGGAAGGAATCGTGGCTGCACTCTGAACGTTCAAGAGTGACTACGTTAAGCGAACTTCGAGTGTGGTGCAAACCGTCTGGTCGGGCTTGCCGGCTCGCAAAAAATGCCGAAGCCCGGATGTGCTCTCCCCTTCACATCCGGGCTTCAAACAAGGTCGCTAATTTTTCAACCAGCAACCGGGCTCATTAAGATGATCTTAGTAACGACGATAGCGGTCGCGAATCTTATAGGTGTAAACGGCCGCGCCTGCGCCGCCCGTAACCGCACCAATTATCGCGCCCTTTTTCCCGCCAATCAGGCCACCAAGAAGTGCACCCGCCACCGCGCCCCCCGCAGTTGTAAGCTTGTCCTGGTGCTTCTGCCAGACTGAACGGTTGTCATAACCGTAGGAATCCTGGTAGACGGTCTGATCGTTCGGGTTGACGTTACGGTCGTACCGCGGATCATATTGGGTGGTGCGATCGTAGCGATTATCGTAGCGAGAATAAATTTGGGTGTTTGCCTGGCGGCCGCGTGTCTGCGCCGCAGCAGGCAGGGCGGTCATGCTAAGAACAATCATTGAGACCAGAATGGCAAGAAGTTTTTTCATCGGTTAGCCTCCCTCGCGCACTCTTTGGCAACGAGTGTGCCAACAAAGGATGTTTTAGGTCGGAGGCGAAAACTGTAAGTTTCGCGAAGGGTTTTGTGTGGTGCCTCAGTGGTGCGCAAGCATACGACGTAACTGAATGACGATTCCGTATGCGGAGCGGGCGTTTTGGGGTAACAGGTCGGTTGGAGCTCACCTCATGATTAAGAAATCACTGCCGGTAATGCGCCCCACAGGAGAGACTGGAGTGAACTTATTCCTGCTCTTTTGAAGGCAAACACGCTGTTTGTCCCTTGACGACTTGCAACTTGGACCATAAATAAGGCATCTTAGCTGGCAGTTAATCCTTCTCTCGCGCATCGACGGTGATGCGCCCCGCGCAAAAGACACAACACAGCGCTGGCGTTTGGATAGTTCGAGAGCAGGCTGATTTCATTACGAAGCCGCTCATTAGAGCATCCGATCCTGGTCCTTCGACTGCTACCGTTTCACCGAAGCCCATCCGTTTCGCCGCTTCTTTTCATTCCCTGCAAAGGGCAAGGTCTATCTGCATACAATCGTGGTGGTGGAGGCAGCGGCAACCGTGACTTGTAAGTCACAACGGCCGCGAGCCACGCTGATGAGTTGTTACTTATCGGCGATGCTTTGAGAAGCATCCCGCGGTTATCCAAGAATTTTGTCAACACATGGCGCGCCAAATGAGTGCGCGCGGAAAGAACAGATGAGTTTCACAGAACTAAATTTAATACCCGAGTTGCTGCGCGCGTGCGCCGCCCTTGGGTACACCAAACCTACACCAATACAAAGCAGCGCGATTCCGATCGTGCTCAGCGGCGGCGATATGATCGGCTGCGCTGAAACCGGCACCGGCAAGACCGCTGCCTTTTTGCTTCCCATCATTCAACGACTGAAAGCGAAGTCACTTCCCGGCATTCGCGTTCTGATCATCGCGCCAACGCGCGAACTGGCATCCCAGACGGAAAGCGCTTATCGCGACTTTGCTCTCAAGAGCAGCCCGCGCTGTGTTGCCATCATCGGCGGCGCCAGCATGCAGAGACAGCGCGAGGCTTTACGCCGCGGCGCCGGTGTTCTGATCGCGACGCCGGGCCGCTTACTGGATTTCATGGAACACGAAAAGCTTGATTTGTCGCGAGTTGAAGTACTCGTGCTGGATGAAGCCGATCGCATGCTCGACATGGGCTTCTGGCCTTCAATTCGGCGCGTGCTCGAAAAAGTACCGGCGACGCGGCAAACGTTGCTCTTTTCGGCAACCATGTCGCCGTCAATCGAGAAGATTGCCCGGACGACGCTGCGCGATCCCAAAATGATTGAGATCAGCAAACGTGGCGGTGCGGCGAAGACTGTCGCCCAATTTGCTTATCCAGTTGCCGCGGAATCAAAAACCACGTTGTTGCTGGAACTACTCGAAAAAGAACGTGAACCGTTTGAGCGCGTGCTGGTCTTTACTCGCACCCGCCGCGGCGCCGAGCGTCTTTCTCATATCTTGAGCGCGCGCGATCACAGCGTGAATCGAATTCATGCCGATCGCACCCAACCGCAGCGCGAAGCAGCGTTGCGCGATTTCAAGGGCGGACGCACGCGCGTAATGGTAGCCACCGACATCGCCGCTCGCGGCATCGACGTGGATGCGATTTCACATGTAATTAACTATGACGTGCCCATGGCGCCCGAAGACTACGTGCATCGCATTGGCCGCAGTGGCCGCGCCGGGAAACCGGGTCGCGCGATTACGCTGGTAACTCCGGCTGAAGAACTTTCCATGCGCGGCATCGAACGTTTGACTGGCCAGGCAATTGAACGCGTCGTTATGCCGGCATTCGGCGGCACAAATTCAGCCGCAATGAGACCGACCAAGGCGCCTTCTTTTCCCGGGCGCAGGGCTGCGAATTTTGGCACGCGTTCATTTCGACCTCGTCGCGCAAGGTAAGGCGACGGGCTTATCGGTTCCGCCTGCGATAGCGGGCGGCTGGTCTAATGCCGCGGAGGATTGAGTTGGAAAACATTCAGGAAAGTGTAGTAATGCAGCCCGAACGCCAGGCGATCAACTGGGGGCTGGGCTCTTTTCTGACTGCGTTCCACCTTGCTGCGGTCGCCGCTCTTTTCATGTGGAACTGGCAGGCGATTGTCTGTGCGGTTGTGCTGTACTGGATTGCGGGCAGCCTCGGTATTGGCATGGGCTACCATCGCCTGATAACGCACCGCGGTTATAAAGTCCCCAAGGCCCTTGAGTATTTTCTGGTGCTTTGCGGCTCACTCGCTTTACAGGGTGGTCCAATAGAATGGACCACCACGCATCGCATTCATCATGCGCACACCGATCGCAACGGCGATCCGCACACACCGCGCGATGGCCGCTTATGGTCGCACGTTGGCTGGATTTTGCGCGGCACCGCGCAGAACCACGAGGCCCATGTGATCGCGCGCTATGCTCCGGATCTGAGCAAGGACCGATTCTATGTTTGGCTCAGTCGTTATTACCCGGTGCCATTGATTTGCCTGGCAGTGGTGCTGCTTTTTGTTGGCGGCTGGGGCGTGATGATGTGGAGCGTGTTCCTGCGCGTAACGCTGGGGCTGCAAGCCACCTGGCTGGTAAACTCGGCGACTCATTTATGGGGAACGAAACGTTTCGAGACTGGTGAAGACTCGCGCAATAGCTGGTGGGTCGCCATGCTTACTTTCGGCGAAGGCTGGCATAACAACCACCATGCCTATCCAACTTCAGCTCGTCACGGTTTGAAGTGGTATGAGATTGATTTCAACTGGTGGGGCATTCGCGTGCTGCAGTTGCTGGGACTGGCCAAATCAGTCAAGCTGGCTTCTCTGCCCAGACTTGTTGATCCCGCTGCCTAATCGCACGCAAGAGTCTGTTTGCCTAACAGGCGATCCGTCGTTAGCTTGACCGTCGCGTAACACTCACAAGCAAATTTCTCCAGCCCAGCCCGATCGAGAATATTAATGGTTCCGCGTGAGTATCGGATCAACCCGGCATCTTGCAATATCACCGCTGCCTCGCTTACCCCGGATCGGCGCGTGCCGAGCATCTCCGCGATAAACTCCTGCGTCAGCTTTAATTCGTCGCCGTTAACCCGATCGTGGCAAGTCAAAAGCCACCGCGCCAGGCGCTCGCCTATTTGGTGGTTGCGATTACATGCCGCCGTCTGCGAAACTTGCTTCATCAGCGCCAGTGCATAGCGCATGAGCAGCGGTTTCAGCTCTCCATCTCGCTTCAACTCTTCCGTAAGAACCGACGCTTTCATCCGCATTGCGCCGTCAGCAATTTGCACGATGGACTCGTTCTGAGAAATGTCATCTCCAAAGAGAAGGGGAATCCCAGCCATACCTTCGCTGCCCGCTAAGCCTACTTCAATGCTCGCCCCTTCCTTCATGTGCGCGACGAAGGAGACGACCCCTGAGTTGGGAAAGTAAACGTATTTGATGCGGTCTCCGGTTTTGTGGAGAACTTGACCAAGCGGCAGCGCGACAAGTTCCAGGTGTGGCGACAACCGCGCGTATTCTTTAGTTGAAAGCGCAGCGAGGATCTGGTTAGGAACCAGCGATTGTGGGGTTTGGAACACTAAGCATCTCCTTCGTAGTCGCGTCGTGCAAGAAACACAGCCGACGGCAAGAGAAGATGCTTGGTTAGGACAAATCCCGATGTCGCAAGTTGAATTAGGAAAGAACCGTTCTAGTGACTAGTCTATCTTAGCACTAATACGTAAGCCTGTCGGGATAACACGGTATTAGCACTAATACGTAAGCCTGTCGTGATAACACGATCATCGATGAGGAAGAACAAGCGCCAGCGATGCCTGAGTCAAACGGACAACTTAACAGGCCAGAGCTTGGGCGCGTGAAGCTGGAATCTCTTAGAATCGCCTTCGCCACGCCGGAATACGTGACTGAAAAGTATTTTGATGGTGGCTTGGCAAACTATCTTCACCGAGTTGCTGCCGCGCTGGCCGGCATGGGCCATGACATCCACGTGCTGACCTTGTCGGAAATTGATGATGCTGAATTTGAGCACGATGGCGTAAAGGTCCACCGCATTCGAAACAGCAAGGGCTGGTCTCGTTTGGATCGTTTGACCGGGATCCGCGTGCCGGCCACGGTTCAGCTTCTGGACTTCAGCGCCAGGGTCTATCGCAAGCTGAAACAGCTCAACGCCCAACAACCTTTTCATCTCGTGCAGTTCCCTAACTATTCCTGTTGTGGTTTGGTGTCCATGTATCGCCTTCGTGTCCCGCATGCTTTGCGCGCTTCGTCTTACCGGCCGGCCCTGGATGACGCGGACGGAGTAAAACGAACGCTGGATTCGAGCATCGTGAAGAGATTGGAAGACCTGCAATTCCGATTGAGCCGCTATGTCTACACTCCAAGTTACGCCCTCCAACAAATGTTAACGACGGAAGCGCAGCTGCGGGACGTGCGTGTAATTCGCCCGATCTTCTATCAGGAAGCGCAGGATTGCGACACCTCGGTTTATGATCGATTTCTAAAGGGCAAGAAATATCTTCTTTTCTTTGGCCGCTTCCAATTGCACAAGGGTTTTCACACACTCGCTCAGGCTTTGCCCCGCGTTCTGGGAAAATATCCGGATGCTTATGTAGCGCTCGTCGGTCGTGATATGAAATCGAGACTCGCGCCATCAATGGCGAATTATGCGCGCGCGCAGTGTGGTCACTACGCCGAGCGACTGGTGCTGTTGGAAAAACTGCCGCACCCTCAGCTTTATCCGGTGATCGCGGGCGCTCACCTGGTAGTTCTTCCTTCTCTAATAGAGAACTTATCAAATGCCGCCATGGAAGCGATGGGACTCGGCAAGGTGGTGATTGGGACAACGGGAACGAGTTTTGAGGAACTGATTACGGAAGCAGCGACCGGGTTTCTCGTCTCGCCTGACAATCCAGAAGCACTCGCGGAAAAAATCATCTCGTCATGGGTACATCCGCGGTTGGAGGAGATTGGCACCGCCGCGCGACAAAGAATTCTGGAGTTTTCACCAGACAGAGCAGGGGAAACACTCTTGAAGTATTACGGCGAGATTCTCGAGGGCGACAGACCAAAGGAACCTTCAAGGTAATTCATAGCAGCGCGATTTCATGTTCTAATCAACGGACGCTAGTGAAACAATATCTAGGACAGTTCTTAACTCCAATTTCCAGGCACGTCTCAAGTGCTCGCAAAGCAGCAAAAATCATTGCGCTAAATCCGCGCCAGGGGTTAAGGCTCTTAATCAACGCGCGGTCAACTGTTCGCAGCGAGTCTCAGCCTGATGTTTACCCATTTGCGGCTTACCTTGCTGAGCGTTTCGGATGCACTCACGTGATCGCGATTGATAAGCCCACCGCTGCAAACCTCATGCAGCTTCATCCGCAGTTTGAAATCATAGGCATTCTCCCCAGCGCGGATCTGGAAAGGTACAGCACTCAGTACGGCGATGGCATGACTTGGTTGGAAGAAACTACCGAACTCGCTAGCGCGCTGGAATTGCCTGAAGAACTTTTGAAACGCTCGGTCATCATTTGCAAAGACCTCGAGCGTTTTGCGAAAACCGCTTCCCTACTGAAGAACTTGAGAGGTTTGCTTGATCATGCGCCTGTTTGTATTTTGACCAGCGCCGACCGGGGCTTGAATCTAAATGACAGCAACGGCTCCGCGAACACTCCGAATGGTCCAGGCAAATGGAATCTTCTCGAGCTTGAAGATTTGCTGCGCTCCGCAGGGTTTAATCCTGAGTTTATGGGGTGGACCGCAAGCGATAATGCCAGGGCCGAGAAGAATACAATTTTGGCCGTGCTCACAAACGATTCTGTTGCCAAACAACCGGCAGCGGTCGCGCCTCCAGATTTTCGCGTGGTCGCGTTTATGGCGGCTTACAATGAAGCAGACATCATAGTTCAGTCCATTAAGAAGTGGACCGATCAGGGAATTAGCGTGCGTGTTCTGGAAAATTGGTCGACCGACACTACCTACGAGCTGGCAAAGAACCTGGAAGGCCGGCTACCGGTAACTGTCGAAAGATTCCCTCAAGCAGGCCCTTCAGCATATTTCGATTGGGGCGCCATGCTCGAACGTATCGAAGCACTCGCGCAAGAGATCGAGGCCGATTGGTTTGTACGGCGCGGTGCTGATGAGGTGCTGCGGTCTCCCTGGCCAGGAGTAAGCTACAAGGATGCTCTTTATCGAGTGGACCAGGCGGGCTTTAATTGCGTGGATCATACAATTGTTGAGTTTCATCCCGTTGATAACGAATTTAAGACGGGCATGGACCATGAAACCTACTTCAAGCATTTTGACTTGAAGAACCTATCCCATCAGCGACAGAGAAAAGCCTGGAAGAACTGTGGGCAACCAATCTCAACCGTCGCCTCGGCGGGGCATGATGTACGATTCGATGGGCGGCGGGTTTATCCCTTCAGATTCTTGTTAAAGCATTATTCCTTTAGATCGCAAAACCATGGAGAGACGAAAGTTTTCCGCGAAAGGAAGACCCGCTGGAATCCGAAAGAGAGGTTGAAAGGATGGCATGTACACTATGATGCCATCCAGGAAGGTCATCGCTTTGTGCAGGCAGCTTCTGAAAAAGAGGAGTTCGAGGAAGAGCGCTTTAATAAGAAGTATCTGGTCGAGCGACTATCAGGAATCAGCACGCACCGCCAAAGTTCTGTTTGAAAACTATCAAGCTGCTAACCGCATTTCTTTGGATCGCCCGGAAACGAAATGGATTCTCTTGGCAACGGCCGCCTTAACGCTAAATCTTTACGCACCGCTCTGGTTGTAGCTCATCCTGGTCACGAACTAGTCGTTCACGGTTGGCTGGAAGTAGCAGGGCCTTTGGTCTTTGTCCTTACCGATGGATCGGGCCGCTTGAATCAATCAAGGCTGGCTTCAACCACAAAGATCCTAAATCAGACGGGAGCGAGGTCTGGCGCTATTTACGGGCGCCTCACCGATACCGAAGCTTACGCAGCGATTCTCAAGCACCAGTACGATCTCTTTGTCGGGCTCGCGCGGGAACTTTGCAAAGCATTGGTTGCTGAGCGAATTGACTATGTGGCCGGCGACGCGTGGGAAGGGTATAACCCGATGCATGACGTCTGCCGATTGGTAATTGATGCGGCCGTCACGGCGGCGCGGAGAGCGCGCGGACATACCGTCGCGAATTTTGCATTCTCTCTTATCGACCACCAGAGCACCTGCCAAACAGCTTCCCATGTGGATGGAATTTGCCGCTTGCTGGACGACTCTGCACTTGCGCGAAAGATGTCGGCGGCGAAGGAATATGCCGAGCTTGCCGGCGAGATCCAGCCGAGACTGAAGCAAACATCAACCGAGGCGCTCAGAACTGAATGCCTGCGGCCCGTTATCCTCGGCCCGAGTGATCAACGCAGTGAGCACCCTCCCTTCTATGAGCAGTACGGAGACCAGCAGGTTGCGGCCGGTTTTTACCATCAGGTGATTCGCTACCATGAGCACATAGCACCGCTAGCTGAGGCACTTGCGCGATTTTAGAAGTCCTATCCGGAGCGTTGTAGCTTGGCGCTTCTTAATTAATTGAGGATGCGAAGTTTGAGTTACCGCCATTTGCTGACGCGCGCCCGCACTTAACTGACATCGGAATCGCACCAGTATCAGGAGAACCACTCAACCAGCCATTTTCTTAAATCCACTCTGACCAAAAGCAGGATCGCGGCGGGAATGATCGTTGCCAGCAGCCCGCCGAATATCACTCGCGGCAGTGGTGAGGTGAGAAAGCTCAAGCTAAAGCCTGCAACCAGTAATCCTGCGACAGCCGCGAGGACGGGTGACAATGAATTTCGAAAAAGCTTTAAGGTGATGCCCGGGATAATCTGGTTCATCGCCACGACACGGTTAATGCACGCGAACCCGTAAGCGATCACACCAGCCCAGGCTGCGCCAGCCACGCCGAAAGTTGTTATCAACGGATAGAGTGCAATTAGAAATACAACGGCTTCCAGCGTTTGTCCTACGGCCACTTGTTTCGGCCGGTTCATGCCCCAGAAAACGTTCGACATGAGCACACTGAGCCCGCGCAAGGGAATGACCAACGCCAGGACGCGTAAGACTCTTCCGGCGCTGGTCCAGCGACCGCCAAAGAATAGTTCAACAATATCCCCGGCAAGCAAAAACAACGGCACTGCGATCGTGAACATGATCATCGCAGCGATGGTGAATACCTTGGTAACCGCCAACTCCAGACGTCTGGGATACTGCGCGTTAATTTCTGCGTAGGCGGGAAAGAGCACTGCGCCCAACGAGAAAACAAGCACGCTAATCGGAGCGCTGGAAATGTTGAAAGCGAGCGAGTAGTTGCCCAGCGCACCCGTTCCCAGCAAACGCCCCACCATGACGTTGTCGGCCATGTTGGTAAGATATGACGCGACCGCGATCACCAACGCGAATTTCCCCAGGCTCAGGACGCGGCGCAACGCAACTTTTTCGAAGGCCAGACGTGGGCGGTAGGAATGAAAAGCGTAAGACAGCACCGTCCCCAGCGCAGTGGTTAGCAACAGACCAATTACCAGGGCCCAAACATTCCGCCAGAACAAAGCCAGCCCAACAGTCAACGCTATGCCACCAACGTTAGTCGCAAGTTCGTACCAGAAAATCCGCGCGAAGCTAATTTCCTTGCGCAGAATTACCAGACCGATGTTTTGCAGTCCCTGAATGAGGCTGACTAATCCGAGAACCGGAATGATCACGTTGAGTTGTGGTTGGCCGTAGAAACGTGAAATCGGATAAGCGGACGCCGCCACCAGCAGCGTAATGACCAGACTTCTAACGAGTCCCGCCGACCACACCGTGTCCAGGTGTGCCTTCAGTTCATCACGGCTGTCGAACTTGTTGGCGACAATTGTGCGATCCAGGCCAAGCATCGTCACGGCGTTCAAGGCCGCCACGATTGTCAAAGCCATGCCGAACAGCCCGAAGTCTTCCGGCAGCAGTAGCCGCGCGAGCACAACTGACCGCGCGAAGCGAATCAATTCCCCGACCAAAGATGACGATACCAGCCAGCTAAAGCCGGAACGCACTCTCTTCCCCAGCGGCAAGCTCTTCGTCTCGATGCTTTCGGCTACTGATTCGGCAAGGACGGTTTCATTCGAGGGAAATAGTTCCATTCAGTCAACATTCAAGCAAGAGTTCGCCGCGTCGGCAAGCTCCTGGCTGCGAGGAGTAGGAAGAGCGCGCGAACGGACCCACAGCCTGACACCCATGACCCGAGTACGGCCTTGTGATAAAGTGAGGCACCGCAATGCTTGACCATTCAATGTCAATCAACAGCTTTTTGGTGCAGCGTAAGCGCAGGTCATCAAGGAAGTTTTCAGCGTGGCCAAGCGCGCTAATGGCCGGCACTATTCTCATAAGCCCCGGCGCGCTGCCGGTCTGCGCCCAGCAAGCTGAACCGGCGACGCCAGTCGTGGTCCAACCGGGTGCGCCGGGCCAGCCAACCCGGACGCTGCCCTCGTCGACAAGGGCCACACTACCGCCACTTTCACCCGCAGATGTGCAGTTCATGCAGGGCATGATCATGCATCATGCGCAGGCGGTTGAGATGACCGCGCTAATCGAATCGCACACCAAGAACAAGGAGCTGCGCTTGCTCGGCGCACGCATCAGCAAATCACAGTCAGACGAAATCGCGTTTATGAAACGATGGCTGGCGGCCAGGGGCGAATCGATTGCGCCTGCGCTGACCGAAATGGCGGGCATGGATATGTCGAGCCAGGCAAGCCAATCCATGCCCGGCATGGATGTGTCGAGCCAGGCAAGCCAATCCATGCCCGGCATGGCTATGCCAAGCCATTCGAGCCATTCAATGCTTATGCCGGGGATGCTTACGGAAATGCAGATGCAAGCTCTCAAAAGAGCTAAGCGCGAGCATTTCGACCAGCTATTTTTGACTGGGATGATTCAGCACCACGGCGGGGCGCTGATCATGGTGAAGGAATTGTTCGACACTGCGGGCGCGGGACAGGACGCTGAACTATTCAACTTCAGTACCGATGTCGACAGTGGCCAACGCGCGGAGATCAGGATCATGCAAACAATGCTGGGTGAAAAACCTATAGAGGAGACACGATGAATCGAGTACAGACCATGGCTTTCCGTTCGCTCTTAGCTGCCCTTTTATTCTGCTCGTGTTTGGCGATGAGAATCCAGGCGCAAACGCCGGCGCCATCGCCTGAGTCCGCAAAGCCGGCAGAAACCAAACCTCCGGAACCCCCGGCGAATCCGTTTGCGCCTGAACCGGCGGCGCCGCTACCCGCGGGAATGACTGGCTCCGATGCGACCGACCCGCGCGCGGCGCTCGCACCAGGATTGTATGACGCAGGTGAAACATCGCTGGGCCTTAAGCACGTGATGCTGATCAAAAAGCCTGATGCGTTTCAACTCGGCTCCGACGATCCTGATAATCCGAAGGTCGACAGGGCGCTTGGTCTAATCGGCATAGCCGAACCCGCGAAGATGCCCAAGCCGCTGAAGTTGGTTCTTGCTCAGCTCACTTTTGCGAACTCGGACATAGCGTTCCAGGGCAATCACCTGTTCATGGGAAACTTTTACGGTGTCAGTATCTATGACATCTCGAATCCGGCGAAGACTTCCTTGTTAACTTCGATGGTCTGTCCGGGCGGTCAAGGCGATCCGTCGGTTTACAAAAACCTGCTCTTCATGTCAGTCGAGATGCCCAACGGTCGCCTCGATTGCGGCACACAGGGATTCGCACCCGCGCCGCCGCCACCACCGCCGGTCGCCGGCGAAGAGAGAAAGCCGACCCTACCCGCAGCGCAAAAAGATCGTTTCCGGGGTGTGAGGATTTTCGATATTACAGACGTTAAGAATCCGAAGCAGGTGGCTGCGGTGCAAACTTGCCGTGGCTCGCACACGCATACTCTGGTAGTCGATCCGAATGATAAGGACAACGTTTACATCTACGTCTCCGGAACGTCGTTCGTTCGCCAGAGCGAAGAGTTGGCGGGCTGCTCGGGTGAAGCGCCGGATAAGGATCCGAATACGGCGCTGTTTCGCATTGACGTGATTAAAGTGCCACTGGCGGCGCCGCAGGATGCGCAGGTCGTATCTAGTCCGCGAGTGTTTATCGATCCACGGACAGGCGCGCTCAACGGCCTGAATAACGGCGGCACTCATGGCAAGGACGGTCTGCAGAAGCCGTCGGACACCAATCAGTGCCATGACATCACTGCCTACTCAGCGATCGGGTTAGCCGCCGGCGCTTGCTCGGGCAATGGGATTCTGCTCGACATCAAGGATCCAGTGCATCCGAAACGTCTCGACGCGGTAAACGATCCAAACTATTCGTATTGGCATTCGGCCTCGTTTTCAAACGATGGGAAAAAAGTTGTGTTCACCGATGAGTGGGGCGGCGGACTAGGCGCGCGCTGCCGGGCGAACGATCCGAACAAATGGGGCGCCGATGCACTTTTCAATTTGAAGGACAACAAACTGAACTTTGCGAGCTACTACAAGATGCCGGCCGCACAGGGCGACAGCGAAAACTGCGTAGCACACAACGGTTCGCTGATTCCGGTTCCCGGCCGTGACATCGCCGTGCAGGCCTGGTACCAGGGCGGTATCTCAGTCATGGACTTCACCGACACAGCGCATCCGGTTGAGATCGCTTATTTCGATCGCGGACCAATTGATCCAAAGATGCTCGTGCTCGGCGGCGACTGGTCCGCGTATTGGTACAACGGTCACGTCTACGCTTCGGAGATCGCGCGCGGCCTGGACATCTTTGAGCTGACCCCAACGAAGTTTCTGACGCAAAATGAAATCGATGCGGCGCGGGCGGTTCAGGTGGCTGAACTCAATGTGCAGAACCAGCAAAAGATCGAGTGGCCGCGAACGTTGGCCGTGGCGAAGGCCTACGTGGACCAGTTGGAGCGATCACAAGCTCTCCCTGCCGATCGCATTGCCGCGCTGCGTCAGGCACTTCAAACTGCCGAAAGCTCGCATATGAATAAGAGCTCACTCGCAAAGCTCAAGACTCTGGGAATGTCATTGAATAAGACTACTGCCACGGCGCAGAACGCTGCAGACTCAACGCGATTGCTGGCCCTGGCGGATATTCTGAAGCAACCGGCGCGCTGATCTAATCGCGAGATAGGTTCCAAGTTCCAAGTCCCAAGTTCGGACCGAGAACTTGAAACTCGAAACTTCTTGATTAGGCATTCAGGAGCAACATCCTACGCTCCCGCTAAAACGGATTGCCCAGATTAAAGGTCACCGAGTTTTCAGTCCGCGAAGCGGCTGTCAGCATAAAGCCTGGGCTGGAAGCGCAGCGAAACCCCAGGATCAAAGTCGCCAAAAAACAATTGAGCCCACGAAGCGGCCTGACATTTCACTTCTTAAATAGTTTTGCGAATGCGTCACGAGCATCCGTTGGCGGGCCTGACGAAGTTTCGCGCTCGACTGTAATTCGAGCCGCGAACAGTTCGCACTCGTTGCGCGCGTGTTTGTTCACTATCCGCGCGGGGATCGGTTTATTACATTCGAGGCGCGCCCCCGGATCGAAATGTGTGCATTGGCGGCAGCCGTGGAGGTCAGCGTTGCACTTTGGGCAAGAACTGTCGACGCTGATGATCGCCGGAGTCTTTGCTCCGCACGCAGTGCACTTCGACGCCTCGCCAAATGCCATCATGCGTGGCGAGCGCGGGCCCTCACGATCTTGAGGCTTCGATTGCGACGCTCCTTGCGACCTCGATTGCGACTTTGGTCCTTGCGACTCGCGCTCGCTGTCCATATAGCCGCGCTGACGGTATTTGCTCATCTTATTAGCACCACGTGATTCACTGTGTAATTCTAGGCACGCGGCGAATCATAAATGAAGTCGAGAAAATGCGACAGGTCAGCCGTTGAAAACAATCAAAGTCCGCGGCTTCGGATATTTTCAAAGACGACCTCCTGGTCCGCTGACGTAGGATTTGCGGGATTCGTGTGGTCGCGCGGTGAGTCTCCCCGCGGGATAAGTTTCAAGTCTCAATTTCAGCGGAAGCGAACTGGTAATGAACGTTGAGCAGGCTCTTTCACGACTCTTGGCTCGAACGATTACTAAACGGAACAAGTTGCACTTCCAAATTGAATTCACTTTTCGAAATCGAACAATACGTCAGGAGAATTGTTATGAAAAAGAAGCTGCTGTTTATTCTATTGGCTGCGGTGGCGACGTTGGTCTCGGCCTGCAGAGCCCCGGCTGCTAACACCGGAGCAAATAATGCAAACACAATAGCAAACACAAATACGACCAAGCCGGTTGCCGCCGCACCGACCGCCGACGTATTGCTGGCCCTCGAGAAACAGGCTAATGAGGCTTATGCGAGGGGCGACTCGAAAGTCTTTGAGGAAATGTTGAGTGATAAGTTCGTCATTCTCGGCGGCGGCCAGCGGATGGACAAGGCCACAACCGTCAAGATGATCGCCGGCGTCAAGTGCGACATCAAGTCAATGGATCTGACCGAGCCCGCGATGTCGTTGATCGACGTGGACACGTATGCCCTGATCTATAAGGCCAACTGGGACGGCACGTGCAACGGTTCCGACGGCAAGCCGATGAAGGTGCCGAGCCCGATCCGTTCGGCCAGCATTTGGGTCCGCAGCGGCGACAAATGGCAGGCGGCCTTTCACGGCGAGAATTTGATCATCGATCCGAAGAATCCGGTCGCACCCGCAGCTCCGCCCAATAAGCCCGCAGCTTCGCCGAAAAAGGAACAGCCGAACCAGGATGACAAGCCTGCGGCTAATTCAAATACGGCGGCTAACAACACTGCTCCTTCCACCGCCACGCCCGACATCAACACCGACGCGCTCGTCAAAGTTGAACTTGCGCTATGGGAAGCATGGAAAGAACACGACGCCAAAAAGCTCGAAAACCTGATGGCCGGGGACGTTTCCTTTGTGAATATTTTCGGCACCTACTTCGCAACCAGGGCCGAGGCACTGAAGGACTGGACCGGTTCCCTTTGCCAGGTCAAAAGCGTCAGCGTCACGGATGGCTTCGCCACGGCGCTTTCGCCGACCGTCGAGATGCTCACTCGCAAGGGCGCGGCCAACGGCACTTGCGGCGGTCAGGAGATCGGCGGGACGGATATCTGGGGCGTGTCGATTTTTGTTAAAGACGGCGCTGCGTGGAAGTTCGCCTTTGGCATGAATTTGTCCGAAGCGGATGGCTGAAAAACTTTGCGGATAGGCCAGATATCGTTCAGCCGGCCGCTCACGGATAAATTCTTCGGCTTCTTCTCCCAGCAGTGAACTGCTGGGCTATCTTCATTCATCCTCTTTGCGGACTGAGATAAATTAGCCCTGCGAAGACAGGCGAGATTTTGGGGAAATCGAGAATTGCCGTAAGGATTGGGATTTGGTAGCGGGGGGGAGACTTGAACTCCCGACCTTGGGGTTATGAATCCCACGCTCTAACCACCTGAGCTACCCCGCCACGGACAGCATTGTCCAATGTCCAAAGTCCAAAGTCCAATGTCCGCCCTCACGCCAGTTCAGGTTCAATCTGCATTCGCTTCACGCGCGGGCGAACTGTATTTGCTTCACGCGCGGGCGAAATCGA
>JANMKA010000030.1:0-2683 GCA_031371765.1 Blastocatellia bacterium | reverse complement strand
TTCGACGCTCATCAAAGTGCGCGCGTTTGATAAGTGGGGGCATCCCGCTAACGACAACCAGGTGGGCATTGAAACCTCTTTGGGCGAGTTGGTGCGTTTGGGACCACAACCTGCTGCCGCCGACGACGTAATCGTGCCGGGTAAACTCGTCCCGAGTACCGATTTGTCCGCTGTCAGTCCGCAGCTCTCGGATAAGAATCAGCCGCGCAGTCAACTGATTGTGCCGATGGAAAACGGCGAGGCTTCGGTAAAACTAATTGGCCCCGCGCAACCAGGCGAGGCTCGCCTTCATGTGGTTGCCGGCCAACTCGAGATGGAATCGCTGGTGCGCATTCTGCCGGAAAGCAGACCTACGATTCTGGTTGGTCTTGCGGAAATGTCTTTTGGTAACGCGATTCCGGAAGTCAGTCTGCGTGGCGAGGAAGGCAACCGGCGCGATCATGTTAGCTTTTTCTTTAGCGGACCCTTGTTTGGCAAGAATTCGCTGACGCTTTCTTACGATTCACAGCGGCCCATCAATCGCACCACCGGCCGGGACCGCGTTTTTCAACTCGATCCGTTGGACCGCGCCTACCCGGTGTTTGGCGACTCTTCTACTCGTTACGAAGCAGCGGCGTCTAATTCCAAACTTTACGCGCGTCTCGATCACGGCCGTTCCTATGCTATGTTCGGCGACCTGGATGCAGACATGGAGGACGTACCGCTGGCTGGTTATACGCGCAAGCTCACCGGCGCCAAGCTCCATTTGGAAAACAACGGCGGCGACTTTGTGACAGTAACCGGAGCGAAGCCTGACACTTCCTTCGCGCGTGAAGTTTTCCCGGCGGGCGGCTTAAGCATTATGCAACTGGCGCATGGCGAAATTTTGCAGGGATCAGAAACGGTGGCGTTGGAAGTACGCGACCGGCGCAATCCCGAAATTATTATTTCGCGCGAGTTGCTGGCCAGGTCGATCGATTACAATTTGAACGCAGTCACCGGCGAACTCTTCCTGCTAAAAATGATCCCCACCTTCGACGCCGGCCTCAATCTGAAGCAAATCGTCGTTACCTATGAACATCGCGCTGCTGGAATGAACTCAAGCGTTTACACCGCGCGCGGTCGCAAGAACTTTACCGGCTTGGGCCTGAAACTCGGATTCTCCACGGTAATGCAGCGTCAGGAGGCGTCGGAAAGTTTCATCGTCGGCGGTTTGGATCTGGAGAAGAGCATGCCGCGCCGGGGCTTGTTGCGAATTGCCTGGGCCACCAGCCGCGGCGAGATAAGCAATGGCCTTAACGCTACGAATACAAGCGCAGGTGATCCGCAACACGATGGCAACGCCTTAAGCGTAGACTACCAACAGCCGCTCGGGTTCCACGAAGCTGTTTTGCATGCACGCTTCCAGAGCGCGTCGGCAGGGTTCCTCAATCCATTCGGCGGTACGGTCACGCCGGGTTCACGACGCGGCGAAGTAAACTTCAACTTCAAGCCAAGGCGTGGCGCGGTCCTGCGTTTCGGCGTGGTTAAGGAAGACAACCGAACGGAAAATGTCGATAACCATCGTCTGACATTTTCGGTTGCCGGCGAACAAGTTATTAAAGAACGCGTGCGCTTGCATTTGGGTTTTGATCACCGCGCTTTTGTCGACGATCTAAACAACACTGAAACCAATTCAAATCTGCTGACGGTGGGCGCGCAAGTTCAGGTAACGGACAAGCTCGACGTTTCGATCAAGCGAGAACAAAATCTTGGCGAGGCTGATCCCACCTATCCAAATCAAACGACGCTGGCTGCAAACTACAAAGTCAATCAGTGGACCAGGGTCTTTCTCACGGAGCGCATTGCTTCTGCGGCGATATCGCCGATTGGCGATTACTCGCAGACAGGCTTTGCCGGCACGAATGCGCGACGCGAAACTGCTTTGGGAGTTGAAACTCGCTTCGGAAAATACACCGCGTTGGTTGGCCGCTACCAAGTCGAAAATGGCATTGCCGGAGCGGACTCGTTTGCCGTTCTGGGAATTCAAAACCGCGTTCCGGTCACTAAGGGATTGTCCCTGGACTTCGGCTTCGAACGCGGCTTCCATATCGCGGGCGATGGCAAGACCTTTAACAGTGCGACCCTCGGATTCGGCTGGACACCAAACGAAAGGTTCAAGGCTTCCGCTCATTACGAGTTTCGCGATCGTGGCGGGAACGGGCAACTGCTCTCGTTCGCTGCCGCGGGACGCCTCAGCGAAGGCATCACGGTGCTCTCGCGCATGCGCCTATCCCAAAGTTCTTTCCAGGGACGCGACCGTTCCGGAGTTGACGGGCTGGCCGCGCTCGCTTATCGACCACTCGATTCGGATCGCGCCGGACTGCTCTTCAGCTTCAACCATCGGTCGATCTCTCAATCCGGTACTGCCGGCCTCGCTGCTTCTCGTGATCGGCTTGATTCCATCGCGGCGGATGGATACTACCAGGCCACCGATCGGCTTGAACTCTACGGCCGCTTCGCGTTGCGCTTCGCTGCGAATGGCGAGCCCGCTTTGCCTTTCGTCTCCACGCTCACTTACCTGGCGCAGGCACGAGCTCAGTATCGCTTAACTTCGCGACTCGACTGGGCCGGCGAAACGCGCTTAATCATCCAGACGTCATCGCGAACTTATCGCTCTGTTTATGGCACGGAAATCGGAGTCTGGGCTCTGCCGGATTTGCGC
>JANMKA010000129.1:0-54299 GCA_031371765.1 Blastocatellia bacterium | reverse complement strand
GTAAGTTCTATTATTAAAGACATACATCAAGATATTATTCCGATTGATTCGGAAGCTCTCACTCGTGCATTTTTTAACTTGATGAAGAATGCCTTGGAGTGCGGCGGCCTGGCGCCGCTTTGGTCATATTTGCATTACACTCGAGCCAACTTAAAGACTAAACATCATGGCCACACTTTCTATCGCTACTGAACACGAACGCCTCGCGAGCGAAGCTTACCTGCAACTTGCATCCGCTGCGGATCGCTTTGAGCGCTATGAAAACCCGCACGCGGTTCGCATCGCTGCGCTCGCGGACCGTATTGCCGAATCGTTTCATATGGCTTCCCAGGATCGTAAGTCGCTGCGTACCGCTGCTCACATGCACGACCTTGGCGAAGTCGCGATGGAACGTGAATACATTCGTCGCGCAGGCTCGTTGACTGAAGAGGAGCGGTTGGATTTGGCGCGTCATCCGGTGATTGGCGAACAGGAAGCCGCGCGTGCCAGCGCCGACCGCGCAGTGCAATTGCTCGTTCGCTGGCACCACGAGTGGTGGAACGGCTGCGGTTATCCGGATGCGTTAAGCCAGAATGAAATACCGCTTGCCGCGCGCATATTGCGCCTCGCTGATGCTTACGCCGCGCTTACGGACGCGCGCCCGTATCGACCGGCATTCCGCGAATCAGAAGCGCGCCAGCAAATCATCGAGCGCGCCGCAATCGAATTTGATCCCAGCGTAGTCAGTGTTTTTATTGCCCTGCCCGACATGGAAGAGTTGCATTCGTTTGCCCGACCAGCGGGAACGCCATTAACGACGGACAACGCCCCGGCGCTGTTTTCATCGTTCACATAATCTTCGAGCAGTTGAGCGGGCAAACTATTTTGCGACGCCGGCTTCGATTTGCTGTCATGAGGTCAGTACCGCCTGCGGTAGCAGGTGGATGCTTTTTTCAATGAGCCAACGCATTAACACAGGGTACTAATTCACCAATGACTCCTGCTACTTTTTCCAACGGCTGGCTTAATTTCGAGTTGAGCGTTCTGCGTCGTTTGAAGTTTGCTTCAGTCGCGCTTCCTTTCACCGGCGAGCCGGCGCTTGGGCTTCAGCTTAAGCATTGGCAGGTGCGCGTCGCGGCGAATGATCCGTTTACCTGGTCATTCATCAAGTCGACCGCGCTGCTTGAGAACAATACCTACCGCCTCAGCGATGAAGAGCTTGAGACTGTCGTCGAAGATGCTTATGTGCCGCGCGACCGCTTTGATAACCCGGCGCTGTTGAACTGGTTCAATCAAACCGATGCCTGGTGGTTTGATACCGTGCGCTTCAATGCTGAGCGGCTTGATGCTCCTTACAAACGCGCGCTCGCGTTAACGCTCGGCATGATGGTTGGCGATTACGTGCTTTCGTTTGCCGAGAGCAACCGTCACTTGCGCGAACCCGCATCGCTGTCGCGCGTGTTTCGCCGGCTGGCTGAGTTGCTGCCTTACCCGCACGACAATTCATTGCGTAGCAAAGCTTCCAATCAGGACGTGCGCGCGTTTCTTGCCGAACGCCGGCACAGCGATCTGATGTTTTTGCGTCTGCCACCGCTTGAGGGCACGCACGCAAACCGCCGAACGATGGACGCGTGGCGCGAAGAATGGCTGCAAGGTGGCGACGATTTTTGGCAGGGCTTTGAGCAGCGCCGCGCCGGCAAGCTGGGCGCGCAGGCACAAAGCAAGCAACAGTATCTGGGCTTTCTCGAAGAGCTGCTGCACACGGCTGCGCACATTCCCGGCTGGGCTATCGCGCTGGTCGAAAACGGTTTCATCTCAACCGAAGAGCTGGTCGAGACAGTCGGCCGCGTGCGCAAAGTCGATGCGATCTATTCCAAGGATTTTTCGGATTTACTGGGCGTGCGCGCCGCAATTGTTACTTCGAGTTAGCAGCCATGAAGCGATAGCCGACGCCGCGGACTGTGAGCAGGTGTGTCGGCTTGGCAGGATCTTCTTCAATATATTTTCTTAGGCGCACGATGAAGTTGTCGATGGCGCGCGTGTCTGTATCTTCAGCGAGATTCCAAACATCCTCCAAAATCGCTTTCCGAGAAACCACGTTTCCCTGGTGCCGAATCAGGTAGCGCAAGAGATCCGCTTCCATCAACGTTAGCCTGATCGTTTGTTCAGGCGTGTGCAATTCCAGGTTTGCAAAGTCAATAGTGCGGCCATTGAAGGTGAACTCTTTAAGAACGTCAGCCGCGGAAACCTCCGGCGGTTCCTCTGGCGCCGCAACATTCGGCGGCTTCTGATCGAACCACAAGCGGCGCCGCAACAAGGCGTTCAGTCGCGCCAACAAGACCGACAACTCAAACGGCTTGGGTAAATAATCGTCGGCTCCTGACTCGAAGCCGCGCAACACGTCTTCCGCTCGCCCGCGCGCTGTCAGCATCAACACCGGAACAAAATTTCCCGCGGCGCGCAGCTCCGCCGCCACCGTAAAACCATCCTTGCCCGGCAGCATAACGTCGAGCACCACCGCATCGTATTCCCGTTGACTGTCCAACAAAAGCGAAAGGGCCGCTTCGCCGTCGCCGGCAACGTGCGCGTCATAGCCTTCGGCCTCGAGATTAAAACGCAGCCCATCGGCAAGGTGCTGCTCGTCTTCAACAATCAAAACATTCATCGCGCTTCAGCCCTGGGAAGTTGAATAGTAAAAGTGCTGCCGCGTCCCGGTCCGGGGCTTTCGGCAAACACGCGGCCGCCGTGCTTCTCAACCACCGAGCGCACAATGAAGAGGCCGAGACCGGTGCCCTTTACGCGCGCCATGAAGCGGCCCGGCGCGCGATAAAATCGTTTGAAAATTCGTTTCAGTTGCGCGGCGGGAATGCCGATGCCGCGATCGCCAATGCGCACGGCGATCTGTTTGTGATCGAGCGTTGCCACTTCGACCGACAACTTCACCTCTTTATGGGAATACTTTACCGCGTTATCCAAAAGATTCGTGACCGCGGCACGCAACTCGTCCTCGTCGCCCATGACTCGCGCAGCTTCGCCGCCAAGTGATTCAGTGTAACTTAAAGAATTGAGGTCAAGGTTGTAACGCGTACGCGCGATGTCCACACAATCGCCGACGATTTTACTGAGATCGACATTGGTTTTATTGAAAGGGCGGCCCCGCACTCCGGCGCGTCCGGCACGCAACACCTGCTCGACGGTTTTTAATAACCGGTCGTTGTCGGCAAGCATGACGTCGTAAAACTCCTGCCGCTGTTCTTCGTTGATTTCGCGAGTCTTGAGCGTTTGCAGGTAAAGCCGAGTGGAGGCGAGCGGAGTTTTAAGTTCGTGCGTAACAGCGTTGATAAACGCATCGTGTTGTTCGTTGCGACGAATCTCGCGAATCAGAAAAGTGGTATTCAGAACGAGGCCGACGATTATCACCACGAAGAAGACGATGCCCAGAACGAGCATTGCCACCTCGCGCCAATTGAGAATGATCCAGCCGACGTTGAGCGCGGTCGCCAGCGCCACCAGGCAGGCGCCTAAGGTTATGAAGAAAGCGATTGACTTGCGCCGACCAGTTACGGACATGGCTGCATTCTATCAGGAGCGGGGCACTCACGCAGGAGTTAAGAGGATTGTCGGGATAAAGCAAACGAAGATTTACCATTCATCATTTACCATTTCTCATTTGCCATTTCCGAAGAGAGAAACCCCTTCCCTCTTCAACGCAGGGGTGCTTCTCTTCAATGGCAAATGAGAAATGGTAAATGGAAAATCTTAATGGATCACTAAATGAAAAAAGCAGTAGACAGTGAAATCACTGCCTACTGCCTACTGCCTACTGCCTACTGCCTACTGCCTACTAGGTTACGCTGCTTTTTGCAGTTCGCCGACTGGCTGATGCGCGGCCATCGCGATTTGTTGTTCGCTTATCAGCCTGATGCTCCGGGCCAGACCTAACAGCTGCAGCACTCGGATGCCGTACCAGTTAAAATCAATTTCATACCATCTCAAGCCATGTCTCGCTGCGCGAGGATAGGCATGATGGTTGTTGTGCCAGCCTTCGCCAAACGTCAGCAAGGCCACCCACCAGCTATTGGTTGAATCGTCGCGCGTAACAAAGCGGCGTGTGCCCCACATATGCGTCGCGGAATTAACCAGCCAGGTGAAATGCAAGCCCACAGTGACGCGCAGAAACACGCCAACGAACATCATGGGCCAGCCGCCAATTGCCAACAAAGCAACGCCACTAAGAATAAGGGGAACGAAATATAGCCGGTTCATCCAAACGTGCACCGGATCCTTCATCAGGTCGGGCGCGTAACGCTGCATCGTCTCGTCATCGTGCTGTTGCGCGGTGCCGGTAAGAATCCAACCCATGTGTGCCCACCAGGCGCCTTCACGAGGTGAATGGGGGTCGCCGGCCATATCTGTCTTTGAATGATGAATGCGATGAGTGACAACCCAATTGATGGCGCCGCCTTCGAGGGCGAGCAAGCCGCAGAACGTCAGAAAGTATTCGACCGCTTTCGGAGTTTTATAACCGCGATGCGTCAGCAGTCGATGAAAGCCCATACCGACGCCGAGGCTGCCTGAAATCCACCAAAGCAGGATCGTCAGCGGCCAGACTTTCCAGCTAATCATGAAAAGCGAAATAACCGCGCAAGTATGAAAAATGATCATGAAAACGGTCGTGTTCCACTGAATGATTTTTTTAGTTTTCCCGTTGTTGCTGTCCATCAAATCTCCTGAATATTAGTCGCACAATCTCACCCACTAAGACGCAAATATCCTAACAGTCCGATCGCTGGACGGTTGTAATACTTATGTAAGGGCGACTGCTGTAATAGGCGCTGTAATAGTTATGTAATTGTCGCGCACGCGGCCGGCGATAGGGGCCACCTGGGCCAACAAAAGGGCCGCCAACTTGCAAGGCCGAATTGGATGAGGCATTATTGAGGCGTTACTCCCGCTCTCAAGCATCAACGGTGATGCGCCACGCCCCTTTTTGACGGTTCGGCGTTTTTGCATACTGCGAGAGTTGGTTATGAAAACTTGAAGAAGCTGCTCATCTGAGCGTCCGAACGCAAGCCTTCGCAGCAGCCGTTACTCCGAAGCCACCTTTGATTCGAAGCTTCTCTTAAGGCTCCACGTGAGCAAGGAAAACTCACCTTTATGGCTATGAAACTTTATGTTGGGAATCTCTCGTTCCAGACGTCGAGCGAGGACCTGCAACAGCTGTTTGCGCAGGCGGGCACAGTCGAATCAGCATCGGTAGTAGAGGACCGCGACACGGGTCGCTCGCGTGGCTTTGGCTTCGTGGAGATGGCTTCGAGTGAAGAAGGTCAGAAGGCAATCGAGCAGTTCAACGGCACCGACTTTAATGGCCGCAACCTGACTGTTAACGAAGCCCGACCGCGCGAAGATCGCGGCGGACGCGGTGGCGGCCTTGGCGGCAATCGCGGCGGTGGCGGTGGACGCGGCGGCGGTTATGGCGGCGGTGGTGGCGGCGGACGCGACGATCGCTCAAGCCGCTGGTAAGCAAACGACGGTGAATGGTAAATGGTGAAGAGTAAGAACCAAGAACCAAAACCTATTGCCATTCACTCGCCACAAGTTCTTTTTACAAAGTTTATCCGCGCGGCACTTATTTTCTATTCACTATTTACCATTCACTATTTACTGATTGAGAGAGGCGTTCATGGAAAAGGAAAAGATCGAAAAGCAGACTTACGCGGTTGGTGACAGAGTTGAGAAGCTCTGCGAAGTATGTAACGAAGAGCGCGGCCACGTCGTTGCCTCAGTCACCAAACGAGGATTGATTTCGCGCGTTACCTGTCCGAAGTGCAGCACGAAGAGTTCGTTCTCGAACTCAGCAAAGCTCGCCAAAGGCCGGACGAAAGCAGAGAGCACCGATCCCTACGATTGGACGCGGACTTACCGGGCAGGCCAGACGATGAAGCATCCAATCTGGGGCTCGGGCGAAGTCACTGCCTTGATCGAGCCGCGCAAGATTGATGTGCTGTTCGCAGATCGCATTCGACGCCTGATCCATTCACGACCAGAAGCGTAGACTGGAGCAATTGGTTTTTTGCACGCTGCCGTAGTGGGAAATCTTTAGAGATCTCCGGCTATCGGCAGCGTTTCAGTTTGTGCGGAGTTCTCACCAGCCCGCCAACGACGCGGCAATCGTACGCGGCCCGAAGCAAACAACGCCAGCCAAAACACGCCGGACGTTGCCGAAAGCAATCCGGCAATTACGGTCAGGGTGCGCGGCGTGATCGCGCGCAGGGACCAACCCGCCAACGAAGTTGAAAAACTCCAAATCAATATTTCGGTGGCGCGGTCGGTGGTTGATACGCGTCCGCGCAACTTGTCGGGCACCAAACGCATGAGCAGCGTCTCTTGCACCGCAAACTCGGCGCCCAACAAAATTCGCCCAACGAAGAGCAGCAGACACACCAGCCACAGACTCGGCATTAATCCCATCAGCGCAAAGATCACGCCCTGGGCCACCAGACTCCAACCAATGAAGCCGGTGATCTTGCCGCGCATTTCGACGTAGATTCCCGCTCGTCGCGCAATCATCATCCCGATGAACAGTCCCATACCGGCCGCAAAGTAGAGTGCGGCCACGGCCGAGTCGCCACTAATACCGTGTTCGCCGGCGAACACAATGCCGCCCAGTCGATCAGAAATCAGGTTGATCGCGCCGCCGCCACTGGCCCATAACACGTTCGTAAAGATAATCGCGGCGACCGGCGCATGGCTGGTGATGTAGGACCAGCCTTCGCGAATGTCGATCCAGAATGCCGGCCGCTTCGCTTCCCTTTGCTTGCCAATCGCTGCCGCAGCAGCCTGTCGCGTTTGTTCATCAGGAATAAGCCAAACTGAAAACGCCGAGGCCACGAAAGATATTCCGTTCACGATAAACGCGGCTCGATAGCCGACGTTGGCCGCAGTCCAGCCGCCAAGAGCCGCGCCGAAAGACATCAGCAGAAAGCGTGAAGAGAACATCAGCGCGTTGCCCGCTAGCAAATCACGTTCGCCCGTTATGTTGGGTAGCGAAGCATTCTTTGCGGCTTCAAAAAAGGCGCCAAAAAAAGAAAGCAGCGCGGTGCAGACATAGGCGATCCAGAACTGTTCTGGTCCATGAACCAGCAGAAATCCAAACGCCACGCCAACCCGAGCGAGATCGGCCACAATCATCACCGTGCGGCGCGACCAACGGTCCACGAAGGCGCCAGCGAGTGGAGCAAACACCGTGAACGGGACCAGCCGGGCCAGCAGCATGATGGTCGTGACTTCCGGATCGCCATGCGAAAGCGCGCGCACCAATCCCAGACCGGCAATGAAGTTAAACCAATTGCCGAGCTCGGAAATGACCTGCCCAATCCACAATCGTCTGAAGGAACGATTGCCGCGCAGGAGTTGGAGATAGGTTAGTGAATCCATAAAAGACTAGTTTCGAGTTTCGAGTTTCGACTTCCGTGTTTCGAGTTTCTAGTTCCGAGGTAGAACCGCAACTAGAAGACATTCCGGGATTGCTAACTCCGAACTCGAAACTCGAAACTAGAAACCAGAAACTTCTTAATAAAAAAGCCGCCCCGTTAATAGGCGGCTCAAATCTCCATAAGTCATTGAAGAGTTAACCGCCGACAAATTTTGCTGCTCGCTTCTCGAGAAATGCTCCGACGCCTTCCTTAAAATCCTGTGTTTCTCCTGATTGAATCTGTAGTTTCCTTTCCAGCTCAAGTTGCGTCGCATAATCATTAGTCGCGCTCGCTTCCAGCAATTCCTTGATTCTTCCGATAGCTGCGGTCGGTGCCTGGGCCAATCGTTCAGCCATCGCCAGCGCCTGGGCCATCAGTTCAGCATCGGGAACGACCGCGTTAATCATTCCCAGCTTGAGCGCATCGCCCGCTCCAACGACGTCGCCCGTCATCATTAATTCGGTGGCGCGTTTCCAACCGATAAGACGCGGCAAGATGAAACTGCCGCCACAATCCGGTACCAATCCGATTTTGATGAAGGCCTGATTGAAACGCGCGCTCTCGCCCGCAATCACCAGGTCGCAGGCCAGCGCCAGATTGCAACCGCCGCCGGACGCAGCGCCGTTCACCGCGGCAATAATTGGCAGCGGCGTTCGCCGAATGGCCAAGATGCATTCATTCAACAGTTGCAATGGCTCGTCAAAGAATGCCCCAACGTTCCCGCCGCTTGCGGCCATGCTGCGCATCTCGCGCAAATCTCCGCCGGCGCAAAATGCGCGTCCGGCTCCGGTCAAGACGATCGCGCGTGCGCCATCTGCCTGCGCTTGGGCCACAGCCGCCAGAAACTCCTGCCCCACTTTCGTGGTTAACGCATTCAACGCCTCCGGCCGGTTCAATGTGATCACGGAAACCGAGCCGCGCGCTTCGATTTGAATTGTTGCAAAAGTCATGGTTGTAATTCGGGCGCAGTTTCCCCGGGCTAACAGTCACCGCTGAGCTGTTTATTACTGCCGCTGCTCTTCAACTTTGGATCAGTTGAAATTTTGACGCTAGGTTCTTTGCGCGGCGCGATTCGCGCTAAAGCATTCGCCACAGAGAACGGGACGTCCACTCGAAGGCTTGAAAGGCACTGTATCCTGCTTACCACATTGATCGCAGGTGATCTCGAATCGTTCGCGTTCCCCGCCTCCTCCTCTTGAGGAGCCAAAGTTTGAACGGCGCGAGTCCCGGCAGGGCTTGCAGCGTTTTGGATGAGTCAGGTTGCGTTCCTGATAGTATTCCTGTTCACGCTCGGTAAAAGGAAAAGTATTTCCGCATTCGGCGCAAGTGATCTCGATGTCTGGCATGTCGCTGTTCTCCCACGAGTGCGGAACCGCTATTGTTCCACGCTCTTGCTCTTCGGAACTGGGGCGAACCATCCTGTTTCGTTCCCTTGGCCTGCGTCAGGATGAGGATGCAAATAAGTCGTCCAGCGTACGCGTGCGGTCGCCCGAATTCCGAAACGGTCAAGTGTGGCTGAGTTTACTCCAGCAAGGGCAATGGTTCAATAAAATCGGAGGGTGGGCGCCAGGTCGGTTTTGATGTCCGATAAGCTTGAGCGTGTAGTGGCCGCCGCAAACTAAGGATTATCGGACGATGATTGAAGTTCCGCTACGTGTCGGCGCACAGTTTCGCCCAGTGTTTGCAGGTTGTAACCACCTTCGAGGCAGGAAACGATGCGGCCCTGACAAGCGCTGGCAGCCCATTGCTTCACGCTCTTAGTGAGCGAAACAAAATCTTCGTCCTCAAGCAGTAGTTGTCCTAGCGGATCGCCAACGTGTGAATCAAAGCCGGCAGAAATCATGATCAGATCTGGTTTGAATCTACTGCTGATGTCGTCCAGCGCCGCTTCAAACATGCGCTTATGTTCTAACGCCGGCGTGGCGGCACGCAGCGGCTGATTCAACGTGTAGCCTACGCCACGCGCAACCCCCGTTTCGCCTCGCGAGCCAGTCCCTGGATACCAGGGATACTGATGCATCGAAAAAAAGAAGACGCTCGGATCGTCGTAAAAAATGCCCTGGGTGCCGTTTCCGTGATGCACATCCCAGTCGATAATGGCCACGCGCTCAATTTCCGGGTAGTGGTTTTGGGCATAACGAGCGGCAACGGCAACGTTGTTGAAGAGACAAAAACCCATCGCCCGTTCAGAAGTGGCGTGATGGCCCGGCGGCCGCACGGGAACAAACGCGTTCGTCGCCTTGCCCTGCATGATCAGATCGACAGCTTCACAGGCGGCGCCGGTCCCGCGCAAGGCGGCGTCAAGCGATCGCATTGATACCACCGTGTCCGCGTCGAGATATCCCGTTCCATCGCTAACTACCCGTTCGATCTGCTTGTAGAGCTGTGGCGTGTGACACGCCTGAACGTCGCCCTTGGGCGCCTTGCGCGCCTCGACTTCTAGCAGCGTGGGCCACAACTGCGCGTCAGCGTGCAACGCCTTCATGACCACGCTGTACCGCGAAGGCGATTCCGGATGCCCCGGTCCAGTGTCGTGCTCGTGGAATAGCGGATGATGAACAATTGCCGTGGACATTGATGCGTGAATCGTAAACCGTAAACCTTGAACCGTAAACTGTGCACCGTGCACTGTTAGCAGCTCACACGCGCGGCCAAGCTTCACCACAGTTCTCGACCCGGCCGTTAAGGGTGCTCAGTTCATGTTCTCTTTTTTTCCGCGTTCTCGATTCACGGTTTACGGTTTTCAGTTCACGAGGGGCTGTGTCTTGAATCTCAGCAACCAGTCGTGGCCTAAGAATTAAAAGCATACGCGTCCGTTTCTCCACATGTGTCGCCCTCTCGCCAATCTCTTTGAAAATGCGGGTATTTGCTTAATTCTCCCTCAACTATCAACTTGACCGACGCACGCTTATTCTCAGGAATGCAGATTGCTCCTACCGCGTTCATTGGCCTGGTTTTCAAAGTCACCAGCAAACGAATACGAATACAACAGGAGAAATTTAAATGGCATACGACGATGAGCAAGCGCGGCGAAGCAGGGTGGTCGTGGAAACCCCGACTTCCAGGCGCGAAGTTACGCAAACGGACACCGTTCGCAACGATCGCGGCGGCATCTCCGGAGCAACGGTGGGAATAATCGTAGTGGTAGCAATCGCGCTGATAACGATCGTCGTTCTGTTCCTGATGAACGGACAACAGACGGACACAACCAATGCGAACCTGGCCGCGCAACAGCCGGCGGCTCAACAACCGGTGATTGTGCAGCAACCAGCTCAGCAGCAGCCGCCCGTCATCATTCAGCAGCCAGCGCCAGCCGGTAATCAGCCTCCGGTGATTATCAATCAACCGGCACCAGCGGGCGCTTCTGCGCCGGTGAATACTTCCAATGACGGCCCGATTCAAACGGCCATCGACAAGAAGATTAGCGACGATCCGATGCTCTCAACTTTGGGAATCACCACCACCGTGCTTGATGGCAAGGTGACGGTGACGGGAACGGTAAAGAGCGAAGCGCTCAAGTCACAAATCGACAGAATGCTGCGAGCCGTCCGCGGCGTTAAGCAGGTCGATAATCAGATAATCGTGATGAGCTGAAAAATGAATGGCTGAGTAGTTACTGAGTACTGAGTGCTGAGTAAAAACTTAAGAAGCGCCGCATTCCTTCTCGGGATGCGGCGCTTTTCTTTCAAGCATAAAGCAGATATCACAAGTTAAGAACTCGAAACTAGAAACTCAGTACCCAGCACTCAGCTCTTTCCGCATCAGTACCCCTCCGTATGCTGTCGCAGCCATTCGTCCAACTCTTCCTCGGTCGGCTCGCGCCCCAGGTCCTGGCGCAAACGTTCGTGCAGAAATTCATGCTCGGCGCGGGCAGCATCGCCCAATCCGTTTGACTCTTTGTCGGTCGGTTCGTCTTTAGAATTCATAAACTCGAATCTCCGCTGTTTCGATTGAAGTTTCGATTGTAAGATTTGCTTCCTCGCCGGTCACCACCAGCCGACGCCGGTTGCCGCTGGCAAAAAAGTTCACCTCAGTAATTACGCAGTCGACCTGCGGCTGCGTTAAGTGTCGCAGTCCTTCAGCATGCAGCTTATGCGCCAGCAAATTGTCGATGTCACCTCCAATCTCGCTGCGCGTTTGGTCGCTCACCGCCAGCTCTGCCATCGCGACTGGATGAGGCAGTAACCCCATTTCGCCATCGACGAACATGCTCCAGACAAATCCGATGTCAAGCAATATATGCAGCGTCTCGTCGAAAATGAAATGGCCAATCACAGTCGCGCCTATCACGTGGGCAATCACGTGATCCTGGTGCGTGTTGGTCTCTTCCGCTGCCCAGTCTTCGGCCATTGGACTATCTTAACGTTCGTGATTTGCGTGGTCTGGCAATTTCATCGCGGGCCTTTAGCAACGACCCTGTGCAAGACTTAAACGAGAGACAGTTTTTGTTGAGCGGTATTAGTCGGGGGGATCAGGATCAAGCGCAGGCACAGGAGGAGAGGTTACATCGTTGCCGGCGCTCGTTCAAAGCTATTCAACGTAATGTTGTGCGAGCTGCGTTTGCAGTTGGTCCGGCACCGACTTCCAACTGGCCAGGCAGAGTTCATGCGTGGCAAAGTCCTCAAGGTGCATGCGCAGCACGCGCCAATGTTGCTTTGCCGCTTCATAACTCCAGCGATAAATTGGTCCATTGCCGCGCCGGCTGTAAAAGAGTTCGACATCAAGCGCCGCTTTGTCCACGAGCTGCGTATAAACGCGGATTCCATTCGTTGCTGCCATGTTTTTCCCGACACTACCTGAAGTAAAGCAAACTCCGGGGTTTGCGTTCGTCCGAAAAAGTGCGCCTAAAAATCTACAATCGCGCGATGATCTTTGTGGCCGATATTGTGAATGCTGCCTGGCAATTCAGCATCGCCGTCATCGAGTTTCACCGTGCCGTCGGCGTTGACTCGAGTGAAAGGAACCAAGCCGCGTTTCACTTCTTCAAGTGCAATGCTGGTGTGGCGGTGCCTCTTCTTGTCGACTTCAATGCGCGGCTTTGAACCGTGCAACAATTGTTTGGCCCGCAAGCCAGCCACAATGATCAGACGGAAACGTGAATCTATTCCGGGCCAGGTGCCCTCGTCTGCCACGCCAGTTAAAGGTTTATCATCGGTTTTATTAGTACCAGCCATTTAGTTTTCTTTCTCGAGCTTTCGGTTCGTTCAGCTTTTTGACTAGAGCAGGAATTTAGCGCCGATAAAAAGTGTGCCCAGGACGAACACGGCCATGACCCCCAATTGCAGCCAATTCATTGCCGACTTTTTGCAGTTCGAACAACGTAACTTCCAGAGAGGCAAAATTCGCCCGCAGTGTTCACACGAAGAAATCATCAGAGCAGTCTCTACTTAGCAGTCACATTACCGTTCCGCATGACGCCCGCCAATTCTTTATGGTCCAGCGCGCGTCCGCGGTTAAGTTTCATTAACGGATCCTCAACCAGCCAAAAACAGGCTTTGCCGCCATCCGTCGTTGTCAAATTCTTGAAAGTTGCCTCATCGAGTAACACCGGTCTGAAGCATTCCATTCCAGTCTCACGCGATCGCGCCACCATCGCGGCGGCGCTGTTGTGAAATACAGGCACGCGAAAACTTCCTTTATCGTCGAGCGCAAACCAGTCGCCGTTGGCGCGCCGCATCGCAAACAAGTTGCTCATTACTGTTTTGCCCTGGGGGATAAGTGGCCAGGGACAGGCGCGAACGTGATGTGCAAATCGTCATCGCTGTCATGCCGCAGGAACACCGAAAACACCAGGAATCCTATGAAGCACGCAAACACCGCCATCACGATCGCCAACAACAGATGCATACCACCGCCGTCAGCATTCGCGACTCCGCTTGCATCTTTGAACGTCACATACGCATAGAACTGCCAAATGCCGATCCCGGCAACCACAACCAGACCGGCAATCGATGCCATTACGTTTTTAAGATTCTTTGTTGCGTAACTCATTTTGCTTACCGCCCCCTGTGTGCTTCTGAAAATTGATTTTAGTCGTGCCTCGCTTGCGACCAGGTTTTGAAACTCCGCTGATGCGACCGGCGTGCGAACGAGCGGCGCTCGGGACTGGATCCGGTTCGCTCGGCAACTGCACCGAACGTCAGACCACGATCATTGGCCTGATCATCCACCTGCCAGTTATTGATAAAGTTCCAGCGCGAAACTCCCATGGAAGTAGGAACGCTGGATCTCGAGGGTGCGGGAACAGCGGCATTTGCGTTGACCGGAATCATGACTTCCGTTAGTTGTGTTCTGGAATCTTCATTTCTGAAACGACGCAGCAACAGCCATGAAGCGATGGCCAAACTCTCAAGCAAGGTGATTAGCAGGACAATTTTCATAGGCAAGACTCCGCAAGCTGATCTAAACGAAAAAGAGCTTTGACTCCTTGACCCTGAGGACATGGTTTTCAAAGCTGATCAGCGCGTCTGCTTCGTTTTCGTAAACATCAAAGATCGGAAGCAGTTTCGTCACGTTCATAAGTTCACGAAGCGTTTCCGTCAATTGTACGAGTTTGATCGCGCCGCCTTTATTGAACACCGTGACATGACTGGAAATGAGTTCCCCAAGCCCGCTCGAATCGATGTGTGTAACCCCGGCAAGATTCAAGAGAATCAGGAGCTTCTCTTCCTGAACCAACGAGCGGAACGCCCGGTGCAAAGAGACCGTTGCGCCGCCGACACGTACCCGGCCTTTCAGATCGAGAACAGTTACGTCGCCGACCTGGCGCTCTTTGATATAGAGATTAATCACCGGTACTCGAATTGTTAGGCTGTGTACTTCAGGTGGTCTGGAGAATTCCAGAGGGGCTGAGAAAAGAGTAAGCGGACTCGATTCGTGTAAAGTTTACGGTAGTAAGCAATATGTGTCAACTGTGGAATATATCTCGCATGGACAATATCTTTCACATGTGGTAAATATGGTGCGCTCATGCGAGGGACAACATCATGATTGAGATTAGAGTTAACGAGTTGTTAGGCGGTCACGGCAAGTCATTCTATTGGCTCGCCAAGGAAACTGGTATTAGCCATACCACCCTTTGGCGTTTAAAGAAGGGCAAAGCGCTGGGGATTAATTTCGACACGCTGGAAAAGCTTTGTGACGCGCTAAACTGTCAGACCGGCGAACTCCTCGCGCTTGCGAATGATAGAAAAGCCAACAAGAGTCGACAAACCAGAAAGAAGAAAAAATGATTGGTACTGCTGAAAAACCGTTTACGATTAGATTTCTCGAGACCGAGTCGGATGTCCATTTAGAGTTGACCAACGCAACCGACCACGCACTTAAAGGTGTTGAAGTATTGACCGTGTTTTTGAAAGACGAGGAAACTCCGGGCGGCGGTCCTTCGCAAGCACACATTAAATTCGATGCGCTCACCCAGGTCCGGGCCAAAGAGAATGTAGTGCTCACTCACAAGACCTGGATCAATGGAAAAGTAGTTGCCGCCGCGCATGATCAATTACAACGGCTGAGAGTCGTGGCCGGCGCGGTCAGGCCCTATGTTCTGGACATTTCCTGGCAGGACACTGAAGGCAAGGCGCGCTTTCAACGAATACCCGTCGGCCACTGATGCAGCTCGAGGCCAGCATTAAGCCGCCAATCATCATTCAAGAAAGAAGTCCTATTGCGAGTTTGTGAATTCTGTCTGCAGTTCCGTGAAGACGGCACTTGTCTTCTGGGGTTGCCACTACCAAAGACGATGACCTGTCGCGAGTTTGGCCCGGCGCTGGAAAAGTTCTGTTCGGACCGGAAAGACTTCGTTGATCCGAGACAGATTATGCAGATGGCCACCTACTTTGGAATCAAGGGCCCGGAACTAAAGAAAGTTAAGCAGATGGCCACCCGCGAACAGAACGCTCCGCTCGAGAGTTAGAACACCGCCAGTTAGAACACCGCTAAAATCGAAAACGGATCCCGCAAAGCCAACGCCTGCCAGGCAATTGGTTTGCGCGGATCCGTGCTTGTGTCCCTATTCCTTGCTAACTTCTTAGTTCCCGTTCAGCCCATCGTAATAGCCGTTCTCGAAGCCCGCGCGATAATAACGTTGATAGAGTCCACGATCTCCCATCCTTGAGTTGTAATCAGTCGTGGCGTTCTGGTAGGCGCTATTGTTGCGAAAGTCGCCATTGCGATTCCGGTTACGATCACTGCGGCCTTGCTTAATGCCTTCGTTGTAGCCGGCGTTCAGCGCAGTCTGCCGCAGGTCATCATTACCGCCGTAGTTCTCGTATTGACCCCAATTGCGACCGTGGCGGTTTGGATTGTTGTTCCAGTCGCCATTATTGTTGCGGTTCCAATCGCGGTTGCGATTGTCGTTGTTGTTGTAGTACGGGTCGTAGCCGGCGCCAACGCCTTGCGGATTAAAGCCATCATTGAATCCAGTTTGGTAAGCCTCACGAAAATAGCGTTGATACAAGCTACGATCGCCAAGACGTCCGCTGTAATCCTTAGTGGCTTTCCGGTATGTGCTCTGGTTTTGTAAGTCAATATTCCGGTTCCGCTGTCGAGCTGCGGTTCCGTCCTTCAAGCCTTCGTTGTAGCCCGCGTTCAGCGCGGTTTGGCGCAAGTCAAACGAGCCGCCGTAGTTGCCGTAGTTATCCCAATTACGCCCGCGTCGATTTTGATTTCGGTAGCGGTCATCCTGCGGATATTGATTTCGGTAACGATCATCCTGCGGATATTGAGCCTGAGCCGTCAGGTTGAGACCCGCTCCGGCAAACAGCAGCAGGAACGCAAACATTCCCGCACCTATCCATTTCTGTGTACGATTTGTCTTCATAAATTTCTCCTATGCTCGGTAACGAGCAAATGTCGTGCCTTGGAGAGTTAGGGGGAATATCAGGCAGAAAGGCCCTGTCGCAGAAAAGTTAAGCCTTATTCGGTGTATGCTTCATTCAACTTGCGGAAGTGATATCCCATTGCCGCCAGGCGCATCGAAGCGGCAAATTGTTCGCGACGTTTCGCCGCAGTCGCGAAGAAGCGCCAGAACTCTCTTCGCTCACGATCAACCACGCCCAACTTGAGCAGCAGCCGCACAAACGATGCCAGATCCCGAAACACACGAACTTCTTTAGGATCCCAATTGGGAACCGGCGTTCGTTTCAACGAATCGAGTGCGCGCTGGTAATACTCCTTTGGGTTGTAAATCGTGCGCATGATCGACTGGTACCCGGCAACCAGACGTGCCGCGTCCATTTTGGGCACAAAATTTAACGAGCAATTCGTATTGTTACCGGTGCTCTCACCCAGCAAGCGTCCTTCTTTTTCCAGTCGTCGCCAAAGCTGTGTGTCCGGGAGCGCGGTCAATAATCCGACCATCGCCAGCGGAATTGCGCTCTCGCGGATGAAGTTGATTTGCCGTTCAAAGATGTCGTCCGGATCGTTATCAAAACCAACAATGAAACCGGCCATAACTTCCATCCCGTGGTTCTGAATCTTCATGACTGAATCGAGCAGGTTGCCGCGGTTCTGAGACTTTTGCGCTTCCTTAAGACTCTCCGGCTCAGGAGTTTCAATTCCCAGAAACACGCGCGTGAACCCGGCACGCTGCATATCGCATAGCAGTTCGGTGTCGTCCGCGAGATTAACGCTTGCTTCCGTTAAGAGCGAAAAAGGATGGCCATGCTTTTCCTGCCAGGCCGCCAGGTCCGGCAACAGCCGCCGCACATTTTTCTTGTTGCCGATGAAGTTGTCGTCAACTATGAAGACGGTGCCGCGCCAGCCCAGTTGCAAGAGGCTATCGAGTTCGGCAAGGATCTGTGGATTGCTTTTCGTGCGCGGGACGCGGCCATAAATTTCTATGATGTCGCAGAACTCGCAGTTGAAAGGACAACCGCGCGAGTATTGCACCGACATCGAGCTGTAGTGCTTGAGGTCGGCAAGCTTAAAGTCGGCAACCGGAGTCAGCGCAAGTGGGGGGCGCTCGACTGCTTTATAAGAACGCTGCGGCCTTCCCTGCGCCAGGTCCTCAATGAACTGCGGCAACGTAGTTTCAGCTTCGCCAAGAAAAATATGGTCCACCTCGGGCAAGTCTTCGATCGTCGTCGTCACGTATGGACCGCCGAGTGCAATTCGTTTGCCCATCGCTTTGCAACGTTGGACGACCGCGTGCACCGACTCTTTCTGCACTAACATGCCGGTAACAAAAACCATATCCGCCCACTGAATGTCCGAAGCTTTTAGCGCCCGCACATTCAAATCCACCAACTGGCGTTCCCATGATTTCGGCAACATCGCCGAGACAGTCAGCAGTCCGAGTGGTGGAAATGCACACCGCTTGCGTTCGAACGGCAGCGCATGGCGAAAACTCCAGTAGGTATCAGGAAACTCCGGATTAACCAATAGAACCTTCAAGTTTGACCTCCGAGGCGAACCGCGTTGCCACTTTTGCGCTGGTAAAGGGGAAACGTCATCCTAGTCCCAAAGGCGTAGAACTGAGGTAATAGTTACGTAACAATTGAAAATTGTGACTGCCAGCCATGAACTTTCCAACACACAAATTCCATATTTGCTTGCGGGGCAAATGAATGCAAAAGTGCGCCGAATTGGTAGAATCACGGCGCCTGGTCAGCAATGCAAAGTCGGCCGTTAGATCTAAGCAGTAGATTGGTGCGGAGGATTCTGGAATGAAGCATAGCGAAAATCCGGTTGATGAAGTCATAGCCATGACTAATCTGGATATTGCGAAGCTCAACTTCGCTCCTGATTCGCATTGGTCTGCCATGGGCGACACGGAGCACTTCGTTCAGTTTTATGAAACGGACGGATTCTTGTTGAACTCGTTAAGCGGTTTCATTGGTTCCGCAATTAAGTCCGACGATGCCGCCATCGTTATTGCCACCGCAGCGCATCGCGCCGGCCTCGACGAATTACTTTTGGCAAATGGGGTGGACCTGACGGCGGCCAGAAGCGCCGGCCTGTATCTGTCATTCGACGCCTCCGACACGCTGTCACAGTTCATGGTCGACGGCGCGCCAGAACCAAAACTCTTCAAGAAAGTGCTGGGCAGCATCATTGCCAGTGTGACTGACGGGAGCGCGCGCGTGCGCGCATTTGGCGAGATGGTGGCGCTACTTTGGGCGGAAGGTAATTATTCCGGAGCGATCCGGCTAGAGGAACTTTGGAACGAACTGCAGAACGCGCACTCCTTTTCGCTTTTCTGCGCTTATCCGATGAACGGATTTGCCGGTGAGCAATTCGTCGCTTCGCATGGGGATGTATGCACGGCCCACTCGCGCGTCATTCCTACCGAGAGCTATCCCGGGGTGTCGGATCCGGATGCGCGTTTGCGCGCGATTGTTCAACTGCAACAGAAGGCAAAGTCGCTCGAAAAAGAAATTCAGGAACGCGTCCGCGCTGAAGAGGCCCTCCGCGCGGCTCTGGTGCGCGAGCAGATGGCTCGCTCAGAAGCGCAAGTTGCTAATCGTATGAAGGACGAGTTTCTGGCCACTGTTTCACACGAACTGCGAACGCCGCTCAACGCGATTATCGGCTGGTCTCATCTGCTGCGCAGCGGCCGGCTTGATGAAGCCACTATTGCCCGGGCCGTGGAAACCATCGATCGCAACGCCAAATCACAGGCACAACTGATTGAAGACATTCTCGACGTCTCGCGCATGATTACCGGCAAGTTAAAGTTGAATAACGACCCGGTGGATCTGTCGGCGGTAATCAATGCCGCAGTTGACTCAGTGCAGTTGGCTGCGGACGCCAAGGAAATTCATCTGGCAGTGACCCTGGATCCGTCCGCGCGCCACACGATTGGTGATTCCAACCGCCTGCAGCAAGTTGTTTGGAACCTGCTGGCAAACGCGATCAAGTTCACTCCCGACGGTGGGCACATTGGCGTCCAAGTCGCGCGCGCCGGACGTTATGCGCGGCTTTGCGTTAGCGATTCGGGGCAAGGGATCAGTCCTGAGTTTTTGCCGTTTATTTTCGATCGTTTCCGCCAGGCCGACGGCACCAGTACGCGCGAACACGGTGGACTCGGTTTAGGTCTGTCCATTGTGCGTCAGTTGGTTGAGCTTCATGGCGGCACCATAAAAGCTAAGAGCAAAGGGGCCGGCAAAGGTGCTGCTTTCATCATCAAGTTGCCGCTGGCCCCAGCCCACAAACCCAGCTCGCGACGCGCAGGGGTCAACGGACGGGTCGCATCCAAGCGTGAGGCGGCCAGCGTTTCAGTTGTGCCGCGGCTCGACGGCGTGCGCGTGCTCGTGGTTGACGATGATCCGGACACGCTCCAGATCCTAAGTGTGATGCTGGAACAATCAAAAGCATCGGTCCAGATCGCGGGATCGGTTCGCGAAGCGCTTGAGGTGCTTGAATGGTACACGCCGGATGTGTTGGTTTCCGATCTGGCGATGCCTGATGAAGATGGTTATTCACTTATCAGCAAAATACGGCAAGCTGAGAAGGACAACGGGCGCCAGATTCCGGCGGTCGCGCTCACCTCGTACGTTCGCGTTGAAGATAGGGCTCGAGCGCTATCCGCCGGCTTCAATGTCTTTGTTCCAAAACCAGTTCAACCTGAGGAGCTGGTTACCGCAGTCGCTAATCTCGCCGAACCTGCGGTCGACACAGTTTGAGTAGTTCAACTCTTTAATTCCCGGACAACAAAAAGGATTCAGCGCAATCGGTGACGATCACTCGTCACGGACTGCGCTGAAGCCTTTCGCAGCTTGCGGCTCCCGACAAAGCCGCCTGCCGCTTGCTCGTTACCGCTTGACCGTAGGCGTCGCTGCGGTCCAGACCTGCACTGGGCCAAGACTCGAGTTAACGGTCCCGGATTGGGTTACCGGCGCGTTAATTACCGCCACGCCGTTGACACTGTCAGCCGTCTGCAGCACTGCTCCGGTCGGGCTAATCAGCGCCAGTTTGATCGGCACCGAGCTCGGTATATCTCGGAACAAAAAGAAAAGGCGTCTGCGCAAGCGCAAACGCCTTCAGCAAAACGAACCTCGCAATTAATATCGGCGGCGATGTCGTCTACGTAATTTGTAAGTATAGAGTGCGCCACTACCTGCGCCCGCGCCAGCTCCAATGAGCGCGCCTTTCTTGCCACCAACAACTCCGCCGATGCCGGCGCCTGCGACCGTCGTTCCGGCAACCGTGAGTTTGTCACGATGCTTCTGCCAAAAACTACGATGCCGGCGAACGCGGCGTCTTGTTACCGTTTGGGCCTGGACAGTCGGCTGTATCGACAAGACCGGCTCCATAACGAAGACCAGGGCCAGCAACATCGCCACCATTGCCAGCGACCGTTTCATTTTGTTTAAAGTAATATCAGTACTCATTCAAGTCCCCTTTCGAATCTCGATTCACTCGTAAACGGAGCAAGCTCCGTGCCTTTGAAAAGCGTCAAACTAATGCGCTTTTTGGTGCGGTTTTCTGTCCCGACGTATGCTTAAAGGTCAGCGCCGACCTTCGTGTGTAGCAAAAAAAAAGCCCCCGGCAATAAATCGCCGGAGGCCGTGAGAACTTAGTAACTCGCGATTAGTAGCGCGAACCACCACCACCGCCGAAACCACCACCACCGCCACCGCCGTTGCGATTTTCGCGGGGTTTGGCTTCGTTGACCTTAAGCGTGCGCCCGGCCAATTCTGTGCCGTTAAACTGCGCAATCGCTGCGTCGCCTTCTTCTTTGGTCTGCATTTCGACGAAGCCAAAGCCGCGTGAGCGACCGGTTTCGCGATCTTCGATCAAAGAGACGCTTTGGACCGTGCCCGCTTTCGCGAACAGGGTTTCGAGGTCGTTGCTCGAGGTTTCAAACGAGAGGTTACCAACATAAAGTTTCGTAGTCATTTTTCTTTTACCTTTTCCCCTTTGGGAACAGAAGCCACGGAATCCAGCCGATGCATTTTCATTGGGGCCCGTCAGATTTGAGGGTGCATTGCCGATCGCGGCAAGCACTGTGCTCATCTCTGGCGTGGGACCGCCTCAGACTGATAGATAGACACTTTGGAACTTCTTGAACTTGAGCTTGTTGAATTTATCAGGTGATCTGGAAAGTGCCAGAGGAGCTGAGAGCGGAGTAAGCTGAACTCGGTTCGCTGTTCACCCTACGCTAAGCACTACCATATGTCAAATGCAGGATATATTTTGTATCGGGAAAAGTAGTTGAAAAGAGCGAAACGCTGAGCATTAGCCTGGATCAGGTTCAGCCCTGGGACGAACATAGCGGAGTAGCTGCCAACCGAGAATCAGCGCCAGGATCATACCGACTATGGCCCAACTGAGATTTCCCAGGATTTCAACTAGGTATTGGACGCGATTGCTGAAGGCGTATCCGATGCCGACGTAGAGCGTCACCCAAAGCAACTCGCCGAGCACATCCCAAAGCAGAAAGCGGCGCCAGGGATAGCGCGCAATTTGCGGCCGCGGCTATGCCCCGCCGTCGAGAAGCCATTTACATTCTTGGGCTATGCCCTGGGTGTTGCCTTTCGCACAGTTATTCGGAAGGGCAATGCCCGACCAAAGAGCATAGCCCTCTCCAAAGAGCAACCTTATGGCGGGGCAAAGCCGCCGCCGCACATCAGGCGGAAAAGCCGTAACGAGCTCGACTGAGTTTTTGAAGGGGAATGTAAGGGACGCTTTCAGTTCGAGTAGGGTCTTGTACTATTCTCTGACCATGGATTCAGACCTTATGAGATTTGGGCTCGCGGCGTTTGTAACGCTGCTGGTCGTCGTCGACCCGCCGGGCGTTGTGCCGATATTCGTCGCGCTGACAAGCGCTGAGCAACCAGCGCGGCGGCGGAGAATTCTAACTCGCGCCGTTCTTATCGCATTTGGCGTGGCTGTATTTTTCCTGATTGCCGGACGCGCCGTGCTGGCGTATCTAGGCGTTACCGTTCACGCGTTTTCGATTAGCGGTGGCATACTTCTGTTTGTGGCGGCGATGCCAATGTTGTTTGGACATCGTGGCGGCTTGCAATCACCGGAACCGAAAGAACAAGGATCGGTAGGTGAAGATATTTCCGTCTTTCCCCTGGCAATGCCGCTGCTCTCCGGGCCCGGCACGATCGCCACCATCCTGCTGTTGACTTCGCAGGCCGGCGGCGACATGCAAAAGTTGGTTGCGATCGGCGTAGCCATCGGCATCGTTTTTTTGGTTTCGTTTGTAGTGCTTTACCTGGGGGCGCGCTTGATTGGAGTGGTCGGTGAAGGTGGAGTTCACATCGCCACCCGGGTCATGGGCATCGTGCTCGCTGCGCTGGCCGTGCAATACGTGCTCAACGGAATCACCGGTTATTACCAACTGCTACGAGGTCATTGATCCGGCCCAATCAAAAAAAGCCCCCGGCGAAATATCCGCCGGAGGCTCTTATCACTTCCCAATGCTGCAAAAGGAAGCTCGGGGGAATTACATATCCATGCCGCCGGACATCGCCTGTGGCTTGTCATCATTCGGTAACTCCGAAATCAGTGCTTCGGTCGTCAGCATCAAGCCCGCGATCGAGGCCGCGTTCTGCAAGGCGCAGCGCGTGACTTTCGCGGGATCGATGATCCCCGCCGCCACCATGTCCTCAAAAGTTTCAGTTTCCGCGTTGTAGCCGAAGTTCGGATCTTTGTTAACGCGAACTTTCTCGACAATTACCGCGCCTTCCTGGCCGGCGTTATGCACAATCTGACGGAGCGGCTCTTCCAGCGCGCGTCGGATTATGTTCACACCAATCTGCTCATCCGGATCGCCAGTCGTTTCTCCATCTTCGTCTGTATCGAAGACCCTGAACTTATCCAACGCTTTGGCTGCGCGAATCAAGGCCACACCGCCACCCGCTACGATTCCTTCTTCAACCGCCGCGCGAGTTGCATGCATCGCGTCTTCAACGCGAGCCTTTTTCTCTTTCAGTTCAGTTTCAGTCGCCGCGCCAACGCGAATGACTGCCACGCCGCCGACCAGTTTCGCGAGACGCTCTTGCAGTTTCTCGCGGTCATAGTCTGACGAGCTGTCTTCGATTTGGGCCTTCAGCGTTTTCACGCGGCCTTTCAAATCGTCCGTGTTGCCGCCGCCGTCGATGACGGTCGTGTTCTCTTTATCGATCGTGACCTTCTTGGCGCGTCCCAGGTCTTCAACCTTGACGTTCTCGAGTTTGATGCCGAGGTCCTCACTGATCACTTTGCCCCCAGTCAGAATCGCAATGTCCTGCAGCACTCTTTGCGTCGATTGCCAAAGCCCGGCGCCTTAACTGCAGCCACGTTGATCGTGCCGCGCAGTTTGTTTACCACCAACGTCGCGAGCGCTTCGCCGTCAACGTCTTCGGCAATAATAAGGATCGGCTTGCCCAACTTGGCGACCTGTTCGAGGATCGGCAGCAAGTCCCGCATCGAAGAAATTTTCTTTTCGCTTAACAGAATGACCGGATTATCGAGCACGGCTTCCATCTTCGTCGTGTCGGTGATGAAGTAAGGCGACAAGTAGCCGCGGTCAAACTGCATTCCTTCGACAAATTCCAAATCCGTCTCCATCGTCTTCGCGTCTTCAACCGTAATCACGCCGTCTTTGCCAACCTTGCTCATCGCTTCGGCAATCAACGCGCCGATCGTGGCGTCGCCGTTAGCCGAAATCGTTCCGACTTGCGCGATCATGTCGCCCGCAACTGGCTTCGACAGTTTCTTGATTGCTGCGGTCGCGCGCTCGACTGCCTTGTCGATACCGCGCTTCAAGGCCATCGGATTCGCGCCAGCGGCCACGGTCTTCACGCCTTCGCGGTAAATCGCCTGGGCCAGGACGGTTGCGGTCGTAGTGCCATCACCCGCGACGTCGCTGGTCTTGGAGGCCACCTCGCGCACCATCTGCGCGCCCATGTTTTCGGTCGCGTCTTTCAGGTCGATTTCTTTGGCGACGGTCACGCCGTCTTTGGTGATCGTCGGACTGCCATACGACCGGCCCAGGACGACATTGCGTCCTTTGGGACCGAGCGTGATTTTCACTGCGTCGGCAAGTTGATTAACGCCGCGTAGAATTGCTGCACGTGACTCTTCGCCATGTGTTATTTGCTTTGCCATAATTTTTATCTTTCTCCGATCAAATTCAGTTAAGACTTTTAGTGAAGGGCGAAGAGTGAGAAGTCAGCGGGTGCCGTCCTGACTCAACGCGCAACTTCTTAGCTTTTCACTCTTCACTCTTTGCCGTTCTTACTTTTTCTTGCCGCCGGCAGCCGCACCAGCGCGGGCGATGATTCCGAGAATCTCGTCCTCGCGCATGATCAAAAGCTCTTCGCCGTCGATCTTGATTTCCGAACTGCTGTACTTGCCAAACAGGACGCGGTCGCCCTTCTTAACATCGAGCGGTTGGCGCGTTCCGTCTTCTTTGTATTTCCCTTCGCCGGCCGCGATTACTTCACCCTCCTGGGGTTTTTCTTTCGCGCTGTCGGGGATGATGATGCCGCCGCGAATCTGTTCGCCTTCATCAATGCGCTTCACGATCACGCGGTCATGTAGAGGCGTAATGTTCGTTGTCATAAGTAATTTTCTTTCTATTCGATCTGAGTTCATCCAAACAGGCGGCGCGCTAACCTCTTATCGTGGCGCTCTGCGCAGCAACTGTTTGCTGTTTACTTTTTGGAAAGTGAGCTGTGGATTATCAGTTGATCTGGAAGATCCAGAGCGGTGCTGAGAAGGGAGTAAGCTGGACTCGGTTCGTCACCACGTTACGCTGCTGCCCGGTATATGTCAAATGCAGGATATATTTTGGATAGGAAATAGACTGCCGATGGTCTTTGGTTTTCGTCCTTTGTTAATTAGTCGATTGTTATCCATCAGTTCGTCGAGTTCAAAAGTCCCAAACACCCAAGTCCAAAGGCCCAACGCCATCGCCTTGCGATTCACGACTTGTGAAGCAGATTCGTGGTCCGTTCGGTCACGCTTGCGGGTTCATAGCGATCAGGAAGCTCGTTGGTTTCCGGTGATTTGGGAATTTCGATCGGCCCGGTTGGTTCCGGCCTTATCGTAAGGCCCGCGAGTATGCGGCCGATGCCGGTCAATGCCGGAATCAACCCAACCAGCCAAATGATGTGAACCACCGAAGGAATCTCAAAAGGTGCCTGGGCAACGATATCTGGCGGTAGTTTCAAAACGAGGGAAGCCGAAAGAAAATAGAGAAAAATCATCAGGCCAACACCGCTAAAGAGTGAGACGACACCGTGAACAATATGCTTCTCTCGGCGTTCGCGCGCGGTCTTCTCTTTTTTCCGCAACCGCTGTTCGTGAACCCAGGGGTTTATTTTCGCAAGCGAACCAGAGTTGCGGATGATCTCGTGATTCATTTGCTCGAGCGCGCGTGAGATTTCATCCGACACCTGTTCCATCTTCAGGCTCTTCATCATCTCTTTGATCTTCGGCAGGGGCCCGCGATCGCTGCGCGCGATGGCCTCGCTAAGCGAAACGGCCTTGCCAATAACCTTTAGATTGGCGCCACAGGATCGACAATACTGTAGGTCCGAGGATGATTCAGTGCCGCATTGGGGACAGAACATGGTTTGGCTCGGTGTCAGTGGTCCGTTGTGCGTTGTCAGTGGTCGGTTGTCAGTTGCTAATTGCTTTCGAGAAGCAGGCGTAATTGTCTTCCATCGCCGGTTGTTGTTCAACTACGACAATTCGGGTTCACTTGTTCATTCGAAAACACTGGGACGCCCACAATCTGAAAGACAATATCGAAGGATGATCCGCTCAGGCCTTTTTCTAGAATATGGATTAAGATAAGACCTATGAAAAACCTACGCATGCTCGCCGCGGCAACAATTCTGTCGGCTATCGCAACTCTTTCCGCTCAGGCGCAGGGCACACGTCCCGCGGCCCCTGTGACGCCTCCGCGACCCAGCGCTGCCCCGGCCGCCGCGACAACGCCTGCCAACGTGGCCATTCCGGACAGCAAGATAGCGTTTGTCGACACGGAAGCTTTCGGTGATGAGAAAGTGGGCATCGCGCGTTTTGTTGCCGCGCTCCACACGCTCGAGCGCGAACTCAAGCCAAAGCAGGATGAGATGCTGGCAATGCAGACCAAATTGCAACAACTCGCCAAAGACATCGATACGCTGAGCAAGTCTGCCATCGTCGACCCTAAGAGTATTCAGGCGAAGCAGGACGAGGGGGCGCGGCTTGAGCGCGAGCTTAAGTATAAGAAAGAAGACTTCGACGCGGTCATGCAGAAGCGTTATCGCGAGATCGTTGGTCTCGTTTCCAGCGACATCGGGAGAGAACTTGACGTCTTTGCCGCCCAGCACGGGATAACTTTGGTGTTGGATGTGAGCAAGCTGGCGCCGGCGATCCTTAGCGCCAAAAATGAAATGGACATCACCGTGGCCTTTATCGCGTACTACAACGCCAAGAATCCTGGGACTGCCGCGCCGGCCCCGCGATAGAAAGGTGAATCGTAAATAGTGAATCGTAGGTAGAGGGAGAACAGGTTCGATACCTCGCAGGTTTGGGAAGGGTGGCTTGCCCCCGCTCCTCGTTCCGTAGGAACGAAACGTTCAAAGGCCTAATGCGCTGAACAAAAACGTGCGCCGTTAGAAACGACTTGTCGTTTCCAACGGCGCAAAAAAGATTGTAGGCTGTGTTTCGCTCAATAAACATTGGGCGCCTAACGGAAGCGCTCTTCATCTATTCACGATTCACGATTTCACGAATTTCAGCGCTACGCCGTTCATGCAATACCGCAACCCGGTCGGACGTGGTCCATCATCGAACACGTGCCCAAGATGCGAGTCACACCGCGCGCACAAAACTTCAGTGCGCTTTTCGAACAAGCTCTTATCAACCTGTTCTTGCACACTCTCTTTACTAATCGGCTCGTAGAAACTCGGCCAGCCCGTGCCCGAATCAAACTTCGCTTTGGAACTAAACACCGGCAACTCACATGCTACGCATTCGAAGATGCCCTCGTCGTGAATGTCATTGAGCGGGCTGGTGAAAGCTCTTTCGGTCCCCTTCTCTCGGGTCACGTTGTACTGGTCAGGAGTAAGAATCTGTTTCCACTCCGCATCTGTCTTGATCACTTTTTTGATTCCTTTAGCTTTAGCAGTTCCGTCAATAGCCTTCGCCTTCGCAATCGCATTTCCGGCCGCGACCGCATTCGCTGTCGCAACATGATCCCCAGGCAACAACACTCCCGCCAAGCCGGTAAATCTGGACAACGCAGCAAACGCACCCACCGCGCCTACCGTTGAAAGAAAATAACGTCTGTTCATAATCTCGACCTCGTCAAGTCTATTTTAGAGCCTCGTCGATGTAATTACGAACGGTAGTAACGAATCGGATTGTCGTTGGAGGCCAGAGTTCTCAGAAGCCGCCGGGTGAGAACTATTCAAGATTTATAATTGGTGGATGCAACTTCCAGTGCAAGAGTGAAGTTGGCTTTCGCTCCAGCGGAGCGAAATGTTTATAGGTAATGCGCTCAAAGCGCAATGTTTCCCACATTAGCCGGGAGACCGACTTATGTTTCGCTCCGCTGGAGCGAGGAAACCCTTTTGGGCGGTCATGTTCTATAAACAGCTCGCCCCTAATGGGGCGAAGAGCAACAATGTTCTGTCGCCCTTCCAAATTGAATCAGTACTCGCCATTCGCGAATTTACGACGCTCAGGCTGGGACGGCCTGGGGCGCAACCTTGCCCTAGGACACACATGAGACTTAAATTACACCCGTATGATCACCATCACCTTTCCCGATCGCGAACTGAAAAGCGCGCCTTGGCATTCCTGCTAGGCCGTTTCTCGGGCCGCATTCTGCGATTCAGGCGAACACATCGTTCCCGAAGCCGCTCTCGAAGCACTTGCTGACCAGGACATCCCCTTCACGGTAAAAGGCAAACCACTTATGCGCAGCAAATGGCGGCGATTCGAGGTCCTGCTCCCACTTCAATTCAATGATGGCAGCGACGTGCCTGCAGAATGGCTGGCAGAGGCAGTTTTGCAAATCGTTGATTATTTTTGGTGCCGCCAGTTACGAGACGCAGAAAGTCGAAGGGCATTGGTGTCATGGAGGGGTGCTCGTCCGTGACAATCTGGTAAGGCTCGTCGTTGACGCGCCCGACATGGTTAGCAATCGTCTTTGGATGAGGCAAAACAAGGAGCACTGGCGACTGCGCCTCGATCAGGTTGAACTGTGGATGATTAGTTATGCAGTGGAGCTTGAGTAAGGTGTTGAAGTTTGTCTGTCTAGTTTCCTTTCGTTAATTCATACCTAACTGCGATACATCCACACGCTATCGCAGGCGGTACCGACCTTTTTCAGTCCCACTCACTTACATTTTGAATAGCCACAATCCCGACAGAAGTCGCAGCCGCTAGCGTGCTCCAACTGCCCGTGGCATTCGGGGCAGATGCCGATCATGTTTGACATGATGGCGCCTACAGGAGAAGCGTGCTGAGTGCTGAGTGCTGAGTGCTGAGTTTTGCCAAGCGCGCGCGCGGAGTCGGGCAACTGCTGTACGCGGCGGTTGGTGATCATGATGCATTCGGCAACCGCCTGTTCCGGTGAAGTCAACAAGCGCTCATTGAACCAGACCGCGTGTGTGCCGGTTACTTTGTTCAAACTGTAGGCAACTTCCGCAGCGTCGAAACCACCGCGCAGCATCTTCGAAGCTAGCAAGCCCACGCCGCCCGAGATTGGACCAGTAGCAAACACTTCCTGAATCATCTTGCCATCGTGATTGACGGTGACGTAGAGGTTCTGCCCGTCAAACGGAATCTGCCAGGTGGCGCCGCTCAACTCGCGCGGCCGTTCGATGCGGATGTTTTCGATTTGTGATTGAGTCTGAGCGCGAGGTGCGGGGCTACTGCCTTCCGGCAGGTGTGACGCAGCCGTGTCCGCTTGGATCTGTTGTCGCGCTGCGACCTCGGCGTCCGCGCCAATTGGCGCGATGATGGCCGCATCGGCATGGCTCGCCGGCGGTTCGTCCAAAACCTCGACAATCGCTTCGGGGTTGCAGGCCAGTTCGCTGCTCACCGTTAAGTTCGGCGCGCCCGGCAAATCCGAAGCCTTCATTGAAGTCAGCACCTGGTTGTCGCGCGAGCCGTCGCGGTAGTAGCTGACAGCTTTGCAACCAAGTTGCCGTCCCAATCTATAAAGCTTGTCGACTGATTCAATACTGTCGTTAACCGCGCCGTTGCAAGTCTTCGAAACACTGTTGTCAACGTTGCGTTGCGCGGCTGCCAGCACATGCACGTGTTGCTCGGCGCTGATATTCATCGCCGAAATGAAATGCGGCGGCAACTCGCTTTCGTGTTCGCAAACGTAGTCGGCGGCTTTGTCGATCGACTCCTGCTCGGTCTGGTCCACATCGATACCCATCGCCTGGGCCGCGAGGGTGTGCACATAGGTGCGCGTGCCCAACGTATCTTTGCGCACATAGGCCCAGGAGAAATTCGGCTCGATCCCGCTCGACGTCTCCGCAACGAGCGAGATCGTGCCGGTCGGAGCAATTGTGGTCACTTCATAATTGCGCGGCGTTAGTTTCACATCGCGCGAGATGCCGATCTGGTTGTAAAGAAAATCTTCGTAAGCTTCGCGGTTTGGTTCGAACTCCGGAAAGACACCCTTCTCGGCGCCGAGCTTGATGCTGGCGTTCCAGGACTCGCGCCGGATGAAGCCCATCATTTCCTCCATCAAATCTATAGACGCGGCCGAGCCATAAGTCACTTTCAGGTCTACGCAGAGGTCGGCAAAGCCCATAACACCCAGGCCCACGGGGCGGGTGCGCGAAACGACGTCCTGGATTTCCGGCAGCGGCCAGGCACAGGTGTCGATGACGTTGTCGAGAAAGCGCGTGCAGAGATGCGTCACTTCGCGCAGCCGATCCCAATCGACGCGTTTTTCCGGATCGTAAAACTTCGCGAGATCGATTGAACCGAGGTTGCACGAGTTTGAGAAATGGAGAAACTGCTCACCGCAGGGGTTGCACGAATAAATCGGACCCATCGACTTCATCATGTGGTTGTGACGATTCACTTCGTCGATGAAAGCTATGCCCGGCTCGGCATACTTGTGCGCGCTGGCCACGATGCGGTTCCAAATGTCGGGCGCGTAAACCATGCCCGGCCGCGGCGCTTCTTCAATCGTGCATTCGGAAAGGTCGGCGCTCAGAAAAGCGTGCCTGTCACAGAAGGTGACGGTCGACTGATCGGCGCGGCGATAGACAACGTAGTCATCATCGCGGATTGGATCGTAAATAGAATCGGTCCAGGGTTCGCCGTCAAATTCGAGCTGGAACCATTCGTTTTCATCAACTGCTTTCAGGAACTTGTCGGTAACGTTGACCGAGATGTTGAAGTTCGTCAGTGAATGCTGATCGTTCTTTGCGTGAATGAAGCGCAGCACGTCCGGATGCGTCACGCGCATCATGCCCATGTTGGCGCCCCGCCGCACGCCGCCCTGCTTCACCACATCAGTCACCTGATTAACGATGTTCATGAACGAGACAGGACCGGAAGCAACGCCTCGAGTTGAACCAACCAACGCGCCTGATGGCCGGAGAAATTCATAAGTCATGCCGGTGCCGCCCCCGGTTTGATGAATCGTCGCTGCAGCCTTGGCGTGATCCATGATGCCGGTGATCGAATCGGGCACGTCCAGCACAAAGCACGCAGCGAGCTGTCCGTTTGTTTTGCCGGCGTTAACCAGGCAAGGCGTGTTAGGAACAAATTCGCGCGCCAGCATCACATCACTCATTGCCGCAAAAAACTCGTCGCGCTTTTGCCCGTCCTTTTCCGCAGCCGAAACATGACCCACCACGCGGCGAACGATATCCGGCCACTCTTCCAGCGCCCGACCCTTTGCATCTTTCAGCGAGTAGCGCTTGCTGATGACGCGCTTGGCGTTTAGTCCCAGCGGCTGAGTTTTACGCCGGGTTGTCGGAGCTGGAGTGGTCGTTGGAGATACGTTTGCTGCAGGGGTTGTTTTGCCTATGGCTGCGCTCATTCTAATCTGCCTTTCTCGTGCCCGGGGTAACACCAGCACGAGCAATTTCTGCGAGTTTCAAAGACGGTTCTACGGCTACATTATAGTAGACGTGCCTTCGCTTATCATGTGTAGCGGATACTTCGGTTGGCTTTCTTTCGAAGCGAAAAATTCAGATGGAGAGCAGTTTCAGGGGCCTGCCGCTGCTCCAAGTCAACCCGCCTCGTCCTCAAGCGCAGCGGAATATACTCCTTTGAAAGTCGGATGTCAATATGTTGTGGTCATCTTTTTTTTCAATGCATTATAGTGTATTTATTGAGGCGCTACGTTAAGTTCTAAACTACTGATTAGCGGTCGTTTTGAGGCCCTCAGCGCGCGCAAAACGGCACAGTTTTGTGACGATACCGACGCTCCAATCACAGCGATAGTAGAAAAAATATTTCCCGGGATGAATTCAGAAATCATGATCGGGCGCTATCCGCTGATCGCAGATTACACCGATTAGAAAAACAAGAAACAGGACAACGGCCATTAAACATCCGGCATTATTTCCGGCGTTTATCTATTGTCTGACTCTCTTCTTTAATCTGCGGAATCTGCGGCTGGTTCTGCGGTTATTTCGAGGAGCCGCTGTTCAGCAGCAATTCGTAGTTGCCAATGGTGCGATTGTGAGTATCAAGTGCGGCAAAGGTATCTGAGGTTTCTTCCAGCATCTGTTTGGTCATAGCAATCGAGTCGCTGAGCTGCTCAAAGTCGAGCGCCGAGACGCGTTCAGGCGTCGGCAGCGTGACAACCTGATCGTTGACCAAGCCAAAGAAGTTTTCGATTGACTGCAACTGGCCTTCAACCAGTTTCACCGAACGCTCGATATCCTGAAAAGCCGCCACTCGCCTTCTGAGAATTTCGACATTCGACTGTTGAATGCGCCGCTCGCGATCGTCACGGGAAACCTGAACGGCACGTTCAGCTTGAACGAGTTGATTCTGCACCGCCTGGCGATTTATAGATCGAAGATGGTGTTTCCTGCGCCGGTAAACGTCGAGTAGATCAACGAAATCTTCCCACCGTTGATCGAGACTCTGAATATTTTGGGGAACCTGTTTGGTGCCGGTGAACTTCTTGTAGTTCGAGTAAATCTGGTTCTTCATCCAGCGCAGGTATTCGACGGCTTCGCGCTCGCGCGGATCGAAGAGCTTGATCGAGGCTTCGCGTTGTTGGTCGCGCTGTTTGAGCAGGCGTTGCTTTTCGCGGCGATCGACGAGACGGCGATAAAATGAGCTGGCTGGCACGGTTGCTAAGTAGGCTGTTTCTGCGACCAGGGCTCCGGCGAGAACCGTTATGTCCTGAGCAAAAGCGGCAACTGCCGCAAAGCTCGCCAGACCCCAGAAATTCAGAGGCTCCTTGAAGGCCTCTTTCAAATACTTGTAATCAAACTTGGGGAACTCGGCCATAAAACTTGAACTATCGAGTACGACGCTCTTTCACTGCTCTTAAAACCACGCGACAACGTTTCCGAGTTCCAATTTAATTCCTGCTCGCGCCGCTCTCACCCTCGGCGGGGAGCGCCTGCGGGGCGCCGCTACCAGAAGCCGCCGGCAAGAGTCCCATTTCGCGTTTGTAAGCCAGCAGTTTGTCCTGCAGTTGCATGTCCATTGCTTCGCGTTCAATGTCCTGCATCTGATTGTCTACAGATGCCGAACCGAGCTGCAACTTTGCCTCGGCAGCCGCGGCGCGTCGATCAATCTTGTCCCGCATTTCATTGAACGTCGAGGCATCGTCGCCAATCTGGAACGATTCCATGGTGGCGGCCAACTGTTCCTGAAGCCGCGCCTGCTTTGATTGATTGATCAATTGCATCGCTTCGGCGGTGCGGCGCTGCATTTGCAATACGTAGTTATCGCGCGCTTTCAATGCCTGTGCCGACGCCAGCGTCGCATGCTCGAGCTGCTGACTGGTTTTTTGCAGGTCCATCTGCGCCTGACCCAACTGGCCGATGTAGGCGGTCGCAATATCGTCGCGACCGAGTTTCACCGAGGCTTTGATTTTCGAATCCAGGTCAACCACCTGGGTTTCCAGCCGCTCCTTGTTTTTCGCCAGCAGCTTTTCGGTAGCCATCACCTGCGCCACGGAATTATTCAGTTCCGGCACGCGGTCGCGCATGTCGCGAATGGTTTGCTGCAGTATGAGTTCGGGATTCTCGGTTGATTCGATGATGCCGCCGAACAGCGCGCGCACCGAGCGTTTGATTCTGCTAAGGAGTCCCATTTTTCACCGATCCTCTAGCGATTGGATGTTAGATCGTTTCTGCCAAAACCCGGGGCCACGGCAAGCTGAACCCGCCCGCCTTAACTTCTGGCCGTCCGCATATGTTTGTACGATGAATAATTGCGAAGGGTTCAAAATACGACTGCCAAATGAAGTTGGAGTATAGCAGTTGAGCCGCATTGGCTTCCAGAAGCGCGGATTTGGGGCTCGGCGGGCCATCTACCAGGGAAACAAAGCTAACAATTGATCTCCGAACTGCCGGCTTGTTGCTTAGGCCCGAAGCGTCCAATGTCGCGCCGGTATTGTTTGCCTGGCCAGCTAATCTGCGCCACGGCTTCATAGCAGCGCGCCAGTGCCGCATCCAAAGTCGGCTGACAAGCGGTGATACCCAAAACGCGGCCTCCCGCGGTAAGCAACTCGCCTCTTTCCGACCAGGACGTTCCCGCGTGAAAGACTTGCAAAGCCGGGCTGACAATGACGCGATCCAACCCTGCGATCGGCGCACCGGTCCGGTACGACCCGGGATAACCGCCACTCGCCAGGACTACGCAGGCAGACGAGCCTGGCCGCCAACGAACTTTAACCTCTCGCAGGCGACCAGCCAGCAGCGCCTGGAAAATTTCGACCAGATCAGATTCGAGTCTGATCAAAATCGCCTGCGTTTCCGGGTCGCCGAATCGGACGTTGTACTCCAGCACCTTTGGCCCAGCGGCGGTCAACATCAACCCAATGAACAACACGCCGCGAAACGGAAATCCTTCTTTGACGGCGCCATCAAGAGTCGGCTCGACAACTTCGCGTACGATTTGGTCTAGTGTTTCGGCGTCAATGATGGATGCATCGGTTATCGCTCCCATGCCTCCCGTGTTGGGACCAGTATCATTTTCTCCAATGCGCTTATGGTCGCGCGCCGCCGGCATCAGCGCGTAATCCTGACCATCGGCGAAAAGGAGAACTGAAACTTCTGTCCCTGCGAGCGCTTCTTCGATCACAATTTGATTCGCTGCTTGCTTACTGACTAAGCTTCCGCTGAACAATTCAGCGATGGCGGATTCAGCTTCAGCACGCGAGCGCGCGACAATCACGCCCTTGCCGGCGGCTAGACCATCCGCCTTTACGACTACCGGCGTCTTCGCTGAACCAAAGCTACCGCTGCGCACGGCAGCGAGGGCTTCGTCGCGCGAATGCGCTACGACATAGTCAGCCGTCGGAATCGCATGACGATGCATAAAATCTTTGGCAAACGCTTTACTCGATTCCAGGCGCGCTGCTGCTTGCGTTGGGCCGATAATTTGCAAACTGTTGTTTTGAAATTCGTCAACGATGCCGTTGGCCAGCGGGACCTCGGGACCGACCACGGTAAGGTCAATCTCATTCGCGCGCACAAATTCAATAAGCGCCAAATAATTATCGGGAGGGATATCTACGCAATCGGCCACTTGTGCAATGCCGGCGTTGCCGGGCGCGCAATAAACCTGCAGCGGCGACGCAGAATTCTGTTTTAACGCCCAAATCAACGCATGCTCTCGGCCGCCCGAACCTATCACCATGATTTTCATTGCTTGATTATGGCCCGGTTAGTTTGCAAATCACGCATCCCTTTCAAAGGCCGCTCGTTTTTTACCTTGACACATTTTCGCCATAGTTATACTTTTTTCCCACTGCTTGCCTGTTCGAGGTAGCCAACGCTCACCCCGATACTCGCCAGGAAAGAACAGCGGCTCCTACAAGAAACCGAAGAACCGCGTCCAAGTGGCCTCGCCAAAAGTGGGATCGAACGACCTCGGGAGAGCAACATGCAAGAACAAGATCAAGTCGGTGGTTTGAAAACCAGTTCCGAAGCCGAACATCCCGATCGCAGTATCAAGTGTGTAGACTGCGGCGAGAACTTCATTTGGACCTCAGGTGAACAAGCCTTCTTCCATGACAAAGGTTTAAAGAACGAACCCAAGCGTTGCAAGCCGTGTAAGCAAGCGAAGAACGAAAGACTAGCAGCCATCACCGCCGCGCAAACTTCCGGCGTGCGACAACGCATTGAAGTGTCAGTTCAATGCGCCCAATGCGGTCAACAGACTACTGTCCCCTTTTATCCTTCTCAAGGCCGGCCCGTTTATTGTCGCTCGTGTTTTCTCGCCGGACGAACCGGTGACAGCGAAGCCGCAACTAATTAGTCCCCACAGATCCGCGCTCGCTTTATCGTCACGCCACCGGCTTTGGTCAACTCGTCTTGCGGTCAACAAAACCCTCGAACTATTTTTCCAAATGATAAGGCACGCTGGTCACAATCACACCCTTCCTAAAAAGCAGCGCGCCTTTTAGGAGCAAAGAACTTTGATTGTGCAGCAGTTGATGCCACCATTTTGCCGGAACAAACTCGGGCAAGAGCACGGTGATCATTTGCTTGTCGCCCTGTCTTGAAAGGCGCTCTATATAACGCAACAGCGGGCGCGTCAGCGAGCGGTAAGGTGATTGCAGAATTACCAGCTCAACACCCTTTCCCCAAAGCGGCCATTTCTCTCGAAGCTTTTCGGTGGCTTCTTCATTGAAGTCAACATAAACCGCAGTGACATGACCGGGCGCCATCGACTTCGCGTAATCAAGCGCGAAGATAACACCGCGATGGATTCCCGAAATGGGTACCAAAACCTGGTGCCGGGCAATCGAACTCGCCGGCACCAAGCCCTCCGTGGATAACTGTTTGGCAATTTCCAAATAGTGTTCCCTGATTGATTTGAACATCCACACGATCAACGGGATCAGAAGGACTACTGCCCAGGCGCCGTGCGTAAACTTCGTCACTGTAATGACGACCAGCACCACAAAGCTGACTACGGCCCCCACCGAATTGATAATCATGGAAAGCAGCCAGTTTCCTCCAGCATCGCGGTCGAGGGCTTGCAGTCGCTCGGCTTCGTGGCTCGTGGCGCCAGTGTCTCCGGCTTCGGTACGGTGAATCTCTTCTTCTTCCTTAATTCGGCGCTTGGCTTCGTCCGCCTGGCGCAAGCGTTTCCAATGGACCACCATTCCTGCCTGTGACAACGTGAACGAGATAAAGACGCCCAATGCATATAGCGGCAGCATTGATTGCTCGTTCCCCTTAAAGATCACGATCAGAATCGAGGCGAATAGAGCAAGCAGCAAAACGCCGTTGGAAAAAACCAGGCGATCGCCGCGGCTGGCAAGTTGCCGCGGCAGAAATCGGTCCGCGGCCAACAGGCTGGCCAACCGGGGAAAATCGGCAAAGGAGGTGTTAGCCGCCAGCACCAGGATAGCGGCGGTGGCCGCTTGCAGGATGTAGTAAGGAACTCCGCCTCCGAAGATGTGTCGCGCCATTGCTGAGACCAGGGTTTCTTCTGGTCCAACCGGGTGCGCGTTGAGTTTGTAGGCGAGGAAAGCCGATCCGAGAATGAGTACTACCATCACCAGAGCCATAAAAGTCAGGGTACTGGCGGCGTTTTTAGACTCTGGTTTCTGAAAAGCCGGTATGCCGTTTGAAATTGCTTCCACGCCTGTCAGGGCGGTACAGCCCGCCGCGAATGCCCTCATCAAGAGCCAAAGCAATGCTCCGCTAGCCACCGCATGATGAGCCAACGGATCAACTGACGTGTCGAAATAGATTTCCGTCGGCGTGGCCATCACCTCGTGGGTGGTCCAGTAGCGAATAAAACCAACCACGATCAGCGCCAACATCGAAAAGATGAACAAATAGGTTGGGCCGGCAAAGAACGCCCCTGACTCCCGAACTCCCCGCAGATTGATCACTGCGATGAAGACCACGAAAAAAAGGCACAGCAATACGCGATGTTCATGAAGAAACGCGAAGCGGGTGCCCTGCGCCGCCGAGGTAATCGCGGCGACGCCGGCTGATACGGAAACGGCGACGGTGAGAATGTAATCGACCAACAGCGAGGCAGCGGCAACAAGGCCCGTCCTCGTGCCAAGATTATCTTTAGCAACGATATACGCTCCCCCGCCGGAGGGATAAGCATGAATCGTTTGACGATAAGATAGGACCAGAATTCCGAGCAGGGCGGTAATTCCAATCGCGATGTAAGGGAGATACGCGATGGCGACGGTGCCGGCCGCCAACAAAACCAGCAGGATAGCTTCAGTCGAATAGGCAACTGACGAAAGTGCGTCGGAAGAGAAAACAGCGAGCGCGGTTTTCTTATTTAAGCGTTCATGTATCGCCTCCTCGGTCCGCATCGGACTGCCAACAAAAAAGCGCTTCAGCGATTTGTACATCAGCATCTCCGCAGGACACGCGTTCTTGCTTGTCCTTCCTTCGCAAAAGGTGCCAGCAAAAACGAAAAGGCGCGGAGCAATGAGCTCCACGCCTCTTAACAGATTGCGCAGCACTGCCCTTCCGGTAAGCCTACGAGGTTAGCTGTCGGGCTCGAACTGGAAGTGTTCTAAATGAACTCGCTTAGTGCGAGTTCAAGATTCGCCCCATGTTCCGCTGCAAACGAAACTTCGGTTCCCCCGCGTCACGCGTTTCGGCACGAGCGACTTCGGCAGACATTGGTTGTCAACGGGCGGATGTTACTCCTCTAAGCTTCTTGAATCAACTTGCTAATAGTCAGGTCTAAACTATTATGAGGATTATTCGGAGGGCCTTGCCAGGTATTGGTCTTCAACCCGCAACTGAGTCACAACCAACCGTCTCCCGGGGGGAACCTTATTCATTTCCCACAAGTACGTAGCCAGATGACTTTCGGCACAGCGCCACCAGCGCGAGGTATTCAGCAGCCCTGGGGATGACTCTCGCGCCAGGACCTGTAGTATTTTGTCAGCAAAGGTGACTCTCACGCGACATTCTTCATCGAGCGGCCTACCGACTATAAACTGGCACGAGCTGGCCGAGTCAGTAATAGATCCATCCCACTCGCAGACACGCTCGATCGTAAAACCATTTTCAGTAACAAACTTGATGGTCGGATTTCGCCGGGCACACTTACCAGAGGTCCATGTCTCGTTATGCAGAGGGCTGGTTATTCTCGCGGGTATAAGACATTCCAACGCTCTGTCCAGAGACTCTCGCGCGATTTCGAGTTCAGTGCGCAACACCTGCACTGTTATGGTTTCCATTGCTTTTCTCATTGTGCGCCCGTTCCGCCTTACTTCGGCGCAGCATTTGATCTTGTATCTGTTCCAGCACGCGGCGTCTTTCGTATCCCTTAAGATCGTCTGCGAGGCGCTCCAGGGCGACGGTCACAATCTCCTTGTGATGCGCGGCCTCGCCATTTTTCTCTCGCGTTACGTCGAGCCATAGCTTGTGAATGATGTTGATATCGTCGTCATCGAGGGGCGGGGCGTGGGCTCCGAGGCAAAAGCCTCGGGTCTCCCCGCCTGGCTCAACTACCCGAAAACTAACTTCATGCTGCGGCTTATTGGGCAGCGCTTCCCACGCCTCGCCTAAACGCTTGGCCTGTTCCTCTGGGGAAAGTACGGACGAGCGTCCGGCAATAATCTCCGCGCAGTCCAATTGCGCGGCCGTGTGAGCGATGGCTTCGAAGACATTTGACGATGGAACAACCAACAGATCCACGTGCTTGCCGGCTTTCTCCGCGAGCGCTATCACTCGGCTAAACAGTAGCTGTTCATAATTGGTGAACAGGTGTTGCTCGCCGATGTTTTCATATCCGGCATCAGGCCCTTTCATAACCTGCACCGTCATCACAACCAGATCGCGCTTTCCCGTATGCGTTAATTCCAGTGCCTGGCGCACATGGTCGAGGGTGTTGTAGTCGCGGACCAGACAAAGCGAGCAACCGGGGCGCACCTGAACTGTTTCGTTGGTTACGACATCCTGCAGCTGCAGCCGGAACTGATCCATTTCAACGTGTTCGGCGCTACCTCGTTTGCGCTCGTTGATGCGTTCGGAAACCAGGAAGAGGATGAAGAACACGAGCGTAAACGCCACGCCGCTGACAGTCGCAACCTCTTTTGTAACAAGGTTGATTCCGGCAACGGAAAAGAGCAGGGCCGCGATGATACCGAGTCCGAGTGGAATCTCGTTGCCATCCAGTTTGATATTCAAAGGGACTTTCCATTCGCGCTTTGACTCGTCTCTAAAGCGGAGGACCAGCACCGCCAATGCTTTGAAAGCAAACGACCAGATCACGCCGAACGCATAAGCTTCGCCGAGCAAATAGACGTTGCCACGCGAACCAATGATCGTCAGTAGTTGCAGGATAACGATCATATTTATCATGCGGAACGTGGTGCCGAACTTCTTATGCGGCGCCCGGAACCAGTCCGTAAGTACGCCATCTTCTGAAACGCGATTGAGCACGCCATTCGAGCCAATGATTGCAGTATTAACCGCACCAGCAAGCATCAGGAAACCAACCACCACGATGAACGCTTGGAAAATCAATTTAAGCGACATTGGTCCAACGAGATTCATGGAAATGCCGCTGATCATGTTGTCGAAGTAATGCGACCTCACACTGTCGGGAATGATCGCGTAAGCGAAAAACGAGACTACTGAAGTGAAGAGCATAGAGTAGAGAAAGATAACCATCCCGGCCTTCATCAAATTTTTGTGCTTGGGATACTCGAGCTCGCGATTGACCTGGGCGAGCGATTCTTCCCCCGACATAGCGAGAAACGAATGCCCGAAAGCGATGAGGATGCCGATCAATCCCAGCAGCGCTCCGGCATTTGGAATAAGGCCGTAGCGTGGTTCCGGCCTTGCCTGGTCCGGGTTTGGAGCATCGGCTGGGGGCGATTCTACAGGCAGTTCACGCAACGCCCTGGGAGCAATATTCGGCAGCCAACCTACGGCATCACGATTAAATGCCAGGTTATGAGGCGCTGGCGCGGGCGGCAGTCGCTGCGTTGCCGGTCTCGTGAGAATAGTTATGCCACTCCAGAGAATTAGTAAGACCACCATCACGGTGGTGACGTACATGATTTTCAGGGCATCGTCTGAGGATTCGTGAATGCCTTTCGTGTTGCGCCACCAAAAATAGATGGTGATGAGTACGGCAATTCCCGCAGCCAGCAAGTTGGTCGTATTCTTTTCCGGAGACCATGAGTGCCCGGAGTAGGTGAGCGTTTGGGCAACCAGGCCCACGATGTACTGACCGGCGGAGACGCCCGAGATGGGTCCGGTCAAGATATAGTCAAACATCAATGCGGAGACTGACAATTTTGCCAGCATGCCGCCCATCGCTTCCTTGACGACGCGGTAGACGCCGCCGCGCGTAAACATTGCGCACGACTCAACATAGACCGCGCGCACCGCATAAGAGAAGAGCATGACGCCGAGAATGAACCATGGCGCTGAGCGTCCCACAGCTTGCTCTGCGATACCACCAACGTAGTAGGCCGAAGATCCAAGATCGTTAAGCACAATCGCCGCGGCTCGCCAAAACGAAATGAAAGACAACATTACGGAGGTGGCAACAACCACCTTCGTCCGGCCATTCGCGAGCGTTCGTGCTGCTTCGGCGGGCATGCTCAATTCCGAAGATTCTCCGGTAGGTCGCTGCGAGACTTTTGAGTGGACGACATGTCCTGCTCGCGTTCTGCCCAATCCATGCAGTAGCCGGCGAGAATCAAAAGCGGAATCGTCGCAATCAACAGCGCCGTTCCGACTCCACGCACCCATGGATGTAACGGTGCGCCGAAAACCCAGGTCGCTGCGGTCAACACGCTGCCCACTAATGCAGCGCCGATCCCTCCGCTAAAGCAGCAAACTGCGCTAACCGCCTCCCATGACAGCACTGGTTGTTTTGTTCTTTGCTTGTTCATAAGAAGAACTTGCGCCCGCGCTCATAAAAATGGAGTAAGGGTTTTATAAAGAGTTCGTAAAGACGGGCAATAGCAAACAGCGAACAGGAGACAGTAAAAAGCAAACGGGAAATAGCAAACAGTAAACGGTAGAGCAGACAGCCGGAAGAACAACGGAACCGTAGCTATTCGTTAGGCTCGCTGCTTCGTTCTGGTTACTGTTCGTTCTCTGTTGACCTTTTGCTGTTTGCTGCTTGCTGTTTGTTTTTTGCTTTCCGCTATTCCGGATTGAATCGGTACCCGATCCATGGTTCGGTGAGAATGTATTTGGGGTTGGCAGGATCTGCTTCAATCTTCTTGCGGAGCTGGCCTATGAAGACGCGAAGGTACTCGGGTTGTTCGGTGTAGTCACCGCCCCAAACGGCCCCCAGCAATGCGTGATGTGTGAGAACTCGCCCCGGGTGACTCATTAGATAGACCATCAGATCATATTCCTTCGGCGTCAGGTGTACGTCCTGGTCTTTCACAGTGAGCTTGCGTTCCTTGAGTTGAATACTAAAGTCCCCGGCCGCTAAAACCTCTTTAGCGCCCTCTGGTGGCGGTGCCCGGCGCAGACTCGCGCGTATCCGTGCCAGCAGCTCATCGATCCCAAATGGCTTGGTGACATAATCGTCTGCCCCAGCGTCAAGCGCCTCCACCTTGGCCTGCTCTTCGCCTTTGACAGACAAAACGATGATGGGAACGGCCGAGAAGGCGCGCAACCTGCGACAAAGCTCCAGGCCATTCATGTTGGGCATCGAAAGATCGGTAACGACCAGGTCCGGATGCCAATCGCTGAATGTCTGCAAGGCAGACTCGCCATCGGCAGCTACGTGAACGTCATAACCTTTCGTTGTCAGTCCGCGGCTAAGCACTCGGGTAATCTGGCGTTCGTCGTCCACGATTAGTATTCGTTGCTTATCAGGCATATTTGACCGGGCCACTAGCGGGCAGCTCAAGAATAAATTTTGTTCCGCGACCCTCAGGACCATCTTCGATCCAGATCCGCCCGCCATGCGCTTCCACGATGCCATGCGCGATTGCCAAACCCATTCCTGTTCCCGAAGGTTGGCCGTGATCTCCATCGCGCAGCGCGCGGAAGAATTTGTCAAAAACACGCTCGCGGAGCTCCTGCGGGATTCCTGTTCCCTGGTCTTCGACTACAACGCGGGCCGTACGTTGACCTGGTTTTGATTGGGCGCTGACTTTGATAGTTGAACCGGGCTGTGAATACTTTGCAGCGTTATCGACCAGCACGTATACGGCTTCCACCAGTGCCGGTTCGTCAACATCGACTGGAGGCAACTGATCGTCGAGAGATATTTCAATACGGTGGTCCCGCGTTCGCGGCTCAGCTCGCTTCATTGCCGCGATAATTATTCCGTCGAGCGGGATTGATTGCCGTCGCAGTTGCATCTCACCCGCTTCGATGCGCGCCAGATCCATCAAACTTCCAATGAAGCGATCAAGCCTGTCCGCTTCCTCGTTAATCACCTCGAGCATTTCCTGACGACCTTCATCGCCCAATCGTTCGCCTGCAGCTCTCTTAACCTCAACCAGATCGTCCAACAGCATGGTCACCGACGCTTTGATCGATGTCAGCGGAGTGCGCAGGTCGTGCGTCACTGCATCAAGTAGAGCAGACTTCAAGCGCTCGCTTTGTTTCAGTGCCTTCGCCTGGCTCGACCTCTCAAAGGTATCCTGCAACTCCTGATATAGCCGCTCAATTTCCTGTCGGGCAACAGTCGCTTCGTCGGCTCGCAGTTTTGCTCTGGATGAGAGTTGCCCAACTGTCATGGCCGTTATCAGGAAAGCAAGCAGCGCAATCCAATTTTCCGGGTGGGCTATGTGAAAGGTGCCAACGGGCGGCAGAAAAAAGAAGTTGAAGCAAGCAGCGCCAAGCAGTGAAGCTAAGACTGCGGGTTTCGGTCCCCAGGCGGTCGCAACAAAAAGAATAATGAGCAGGAACGTCAGGGCGACTGTGGTGGGATTAATACGACTGCCAAGCGCTCTGAGAACAGCGGTGGCCGCAGCAATCACAACTACCGACGCAATGTAGCCAAGAAACCTTTTACCGGCGAGCGCTCTCCACACGAGCCGATTGTAAGGCTATTGGCCCAAGGATCGATACTTAGTTCGTCGCGAATTTGAAAAGAAGTTTCGGTCCTGGTTGCGGGTTGGCAAGCCAGCGGAGCGCAAAGTTTTAGCCGCCGACATGAACAATGGGCCGCCGTTCGGGATTTTTTTCCGCCTGCCGCAAAACTTCGTGCGTCACAGGAGCAGTGTCGCCCTCCCCGAAAGCGATGTACTTCAGCAGATAAGACAACGGATTGCCTTCGCTCCAACCAAAATACACGTGCGGCAGTTTGCCGGTTTCATCTCGCAGGAAAAGCAGAAAAGCTGCGATGGCATTCGGCACCGCTGGCGAAACCGCTCGCAGCACGCGGTGGCCGTCCACCTTTTCGCCGCGAATGTGCAGGATGCCGGAGAATTCGGAGGCATCGCCTGGCGTCACTTCAAAGAAAAGAATCGGTTCGCCGGGAGGGATGTGGTTGTCCGTTCGCTTCTCGCGTTCCTTAATTTCATATTCCAACGCGTCGCCCGTGTCGAGACGATTGGCGATGATGCGCACGGTGCCGGCCGCGGCTTTGCGCACAAACTCGCGCGCGACGTCATCCAATTCTATGCGGTCGACTCTTAGTTCTGTTGAACGCCATACCCGGGAAAAAAGTGACGCCGTGATTATCGCGAGAATAAAGAATGAGGCGATCTTAATTCCCTCGGGCCGCTCGTGGATGTTTTGGATCGTTGTGTAGGCAAAGACGATGGCGATTACCAGAAACGGAATCCAGTTTTGTCCTCTACGGCGCATTGCCAGGGTTACGGCAACGGCCGCCGAGGTCATCAGGACCAAAACGCCGGTAGCGTAGGCGCCGCCTTGCGCATCGACGTCGGCGTTAAAGATCAAGGTTACTGCAATCGCGATTAAAGTGAAGACGAGGGCAAGCGGTCGCGTTGCCTGAGCCCATTGTGGCGCCATCCCGTACCGGGGCAGATAACGCGGCACTATGTTCAGCAAGCCCGCCATTGCTGAAGCACCGGCAAACCAAAGAATTGCGATTGTGCTCAGGTCGTAGGCGCTGCCGAAAATATCGCCGAAGAAGTGATGGGCAAGGTATGCCAATGCCCGCCCGTTTGCCTCGCCGCCGACCTGGAACTTTTCCGGCGGAATCATCATCGTCGTCACCAGACTGCTGGTGAAGAGAAACACGCTCATAATCAGGGCCGCACTGCGCAACAGCCGCCGCGTGTTTTTTATTCGCCCCTCGAGCAATTCATGCGTGCGTGGTTGCGGCGGCCGGCCGGCGCGCGTGACGTGAATGTCTTCCCAGTCAGCTTCGGTCAGGTCTTCATCGCCCTTGACCAAAGGCATAACCGCCACGCCGGTTTCAAAACCTGATAGTCCTAGCGCGAGTTTGGGGAAAAGAATCAATGAAATACCAACGGCGAGCCAAATATTGCCGTGCACTGCGGGATGTTGAAGCAACGCCTGTTTCCATGCCGGAAAATAGTGAGGATGCGTTACCAACTGGAATAAACCAAAACCAATTACGACGAGATTCAACAGCAGGTATACGCCTACCAAAATAACCGCGATACCAATGGCTTCCTTAAAGCCTCGCAGGAAAATCGCACCGAGCAAAGCAACCAGCACCAATGTAACTCCGACCTGATGTTTCATCAGGTCGGGTGTAAATGGGTTCTCGATAATATGAGCCGTAGCGTCAGCCGCGGAAAGGGTTATCGTGATAATGAAATCTGTGGCAACGAAGCCAAGCAGGACCAGGACAAACAATTTGCCTTTCCAGCGGGACAGCAAATGCTCCAGCATCGAGATGGAGCCTTCGCCGTGCGGACTCTCCTGAGCGACTCGACTGTAGATTGGCAAGGCCCCGAGCAGGGTTAGAAGAATAAGAATTAACGTGGCGATTGGTGAGAGCGCGCCGGCCGCCAGAAAGGCGATGCCGGGTTGATAACCGAGCGTCGAAAAGTAATCGACGCCCGTCAAACACATCACCTTCCACCAGGGCTGTTGTTTGTGAGAGCCGGGCTGATCGTCGTTTGAAGCCGACTGTCTGCCGCCCTTGTATAACCAGAGCTTGAAATTTCGCCTTGATCGATCGAGAAGAGACATTCGATGTCGCGCACGACGCCGCGTGCTTTTGACCTTTTCACGTCTGCCTGGGAACTCGCGGAATTCTACGCTGATTCGATCCGGCGTCAAGTACATTTAGACGCACGGAACATTCATGAAACAAAGCCATTCAAAAAAAGCGGGCGGGGACCTCCCACAGTCCCCACCCTAAGGCCACGTGTCCTCACCCCACGCGACCACTTCGTCCACCGGGGAGGTGAACGCAGCCGGATTATGCATCAGTCCGTTTAAAGTTTCAACCGCATCTTAGATTCAAAAAATAAGAATATAGGCGCGCTGAAAACGATGATTTGATTGGGAAATAAGGTTGGTGATCGAGTGCTATCTAGACTGCCCGAGTTGGGGGCTTTTGCCACTACCGATCGCGGCCGAGTCATCCAGGCGAGCAGCATTACCCGGCTGTTTTTCGCCGGCGTGCAAATCCGAAACTGCAACGACCACAAGCAAAGCGGTAACACCGAGAGTAGCGAGTATGTAAAGCAAAGCCGACATCTCGTAATACATTAGAGTTATTACGCCGATAGCCAGCACCGCGGCCCAAACAATGGTAAAGGTCTTTCGCCGGCGACGATCACCGGCCGCGTTCCTGCGTTTCATTCGTTACTCCTAAGCCGTTGAGCGAATCAAGACAGCGTGCTCAAAGCGTTTTTTTCTAACTTCCAACTAAGCGGCATCGAGCGACTAATAGATCACTCTGGTCGCTAATGAGCTGCCGCCCTGTGTGAACATGGTGCCCAGGCTGCCCGAGACCGCGCCCATCAGCGTCTGTCCGATTCTGCTGGGCGAAAAGATCCCCGCTTCCGGAACTTCAATGATGTCGAATGCCTGCAGGAAAAAGTCGGGCTTCTGGTTCTTCTTGATCGCTGAATAGTCCACCCGGATCATTTCCTGGTCCGTAGCCCCGGGTTTCTGCCGGTAGATTCGCACATCGCTGAGCTTCGCTTCTTTCCGTACCCCACCCACCATCGCCAAAGCGCGGGTAAGGGTCAGTTGGTCGCGGAGGAAAATTCCTTGGGGAGAAGTAACGCTGCCGGTGACGTAGACAGGCTCAGCTTCGGTTACCAAAACATAATCGCCTGGCCGGATTACCGGATTCGCCGCAACTTTTCCAGTCCTCAATTCAGAGATCTTGATCAGTTCAAAAGGAACCTTAGTACCGTCGATCGGCGCCGCGAGCGCTTCTTCACCAGGCTGCGGGCACATCAGCGGTTCGGTATGCAGAATTTGAATCGTACCCGAGGCGCGCTCCGTAAAGCCGCCCGAAACCACCACTAGTTCGTTCAACCTGATCTTGCGCTGCATCTGTACGCGCGTTGGTTGTCGAACCGCGCCAAAGACCGTCGCGGGTTGGCGGCTCTTTCGCTCAGAGATGCGAACACTGACCTGCGGGTTCTTGAGGTACTTTGCGTAGGCCTTGGTAATGTCAGCTTGTACGTCCTTGTCGGTCCGGCATCTTGCGGGAATTGGTGCTTCAAGGAAAGGCAGCGAACTGATGTTTCCGTCGCTATCCACTTCGACAATCGCGTTGAGATCGGGCTGGGCGAAAACTCTCACGTCCAACGTGTCGCCAGGACCCAGCAGGTAATTTCGAATTCCCTGATTATCGACGCCCGGTTCTGAGGTCGTCGAGGCGCGTGAAAGTCCCTCCTGGCTGGAACCACTCTGCGGCTCCTGCGTCCGGACCAAACCGGGGAACGTGAGGCTGACTGCGATTGCGATTAATACCAAACTTCTTTTCATAAGAACCTCTAAATCTTTCGTACCGCTTGAAGGACCTTATCAGGATGTTACTTAGCCCTTGAACGATGCCTCAGAAAACATCTGTGGCAGGCGGGCCGAAACCCTGTGCTACTTCGTCTATGGTTAGACACCGGCCTTCTTGGGGCCTTTCTTACTGGGTCGGTTTACTGTTCCGGGAACGGCAAAACCAGTGAAAAGCAAGTTGCAATGATTGCACAAAAGATAATGGATGCCAACCAGCCGCAGAATCAACGGAGTGGGCTTGTATCCCTTCCTAATGCGCGAACTGCGGCATTTTGGACACTTCTGAGAGATCATTCGTGCAAGCTCCTTAACAGGATTACTTCGGCGCTCTTTCGCGGTTTCCGTTTTTCCGTGCGCTCAGTTGAGACTGCAGCGCCTCAATTTCACGCGCGATGCGTTCGGCGCCGGGAAGGCGAATTTCATCCTTGACAGTTTCCCGGTTCAGGTAAAAAAGCGCGTCTTTGTATCGTTCAATAGCGCGGCGGTAATGGCCTTTGAATGCTGAGCGTTCTGCGAGTTCGACCCAATGAGCAACTTTTACCGACGCAATGAACTCGCGAATCGCCACGCTTGATTCGTTAAGATCGGCTTCTTCGGGATAGAACTTGTGGGCCGATTCCAGGCAATGCAAAGCGCGATTTGCAGCCTCAATCTTATCCGACGTGCGTGAACGCTGTTGCGCTTCGTAAGTCAGCGATCGCGATGAATTCCTGGCCCAGGTCAGCAGGTGATGCTTTTGCAAGGTTCGCACGCGCTCCTGCCCTGCCTTAACTGCCATGCGCTTGTCGCCCGGAAAATTATTTGACTTGAGCGCTTCATCGGTCGTTGCCAGGTATTCCAGGCAAAGTTGAAAGACCTCGAAATGCGACTCGGCACTCGATCCGGAATCGGCTTCTTCAGACCGTTTTTGAATAACACGCGCCGCTGCGGACAACACTGACGAAGTGCGACTCTTGCTGGATGACGAGCGTTGGTGTTCGCCGCTGGCACGCAGCGAAGGATCTCCGCCTTGTTCAAGTAAGTATTTAGTCCAGGCGCGGCGCATCACCACCTCGCGCGCCGACAACGCCACCAATAGCACCACACTGGCAGCGAGCCCCGCGGGGATCCACGGCGCTTCGTCACCGCCGCTAATCAGCATCCACCACAGCCCAAAGAACAATGCCAGGGCGGCGACAAAGGCGCCCGCAAGATAGCCGGCACTCGACGGCATGCGCGCCCGTGACGGACGACGCCGGGAGTTTTCAGTCGCGCTGTGCGCATGAGAGCGCGGAGCTTTCGCAAAGAAATCGTCCGCTGAATTGTTGCTCAAATTCGTTACTCTTCAGGAGATACGATTAAACTGTTATCACCAACTTAACGGCGATCATAGTCGGGGGGGTCGTCTGAGCCGGTAGCCCAAACTGAATAAAGCATAATAGTCAGCTTTTTACTAACACGCTGTCAATATATGATGACTGCCGGTAGGTGTGCAGTTTAACTTTGCGGACCTTTGCGGCTACTTTGCGTTCTTTGCGGTTGCTTGTTTTACCGCAAAGAACGCGAAGGAATGCCTGCGCAATTCTTGCAAACCGAACCAGTACCTGACTGCCATACAAAAGCGACCGCTTCTTTAATCAAGAAAGCAGCTGGAAAAAACTTATGGACGGAGAATTTGCGGAAAAGAATTTGTTCATTACCGGGGCCACCTCGGGAATCGGCAAAGCGACTGTGTTGCGTTTTGCCCAAGCGGGCGCGAACATTGCCGCTGTTGGCCGGAATGAAACTGAGCTAAAAAGTCTCGAGCGAGAACTGCTTGATTTGAAGGTTCGCTGTGTGACGATCTCCGCCGACCTGGCTGGTGATGATTCGGCGGACCTGGCGTTGGCCCAGGCTATTGAGGCGCTCGGCGGCGTGGACATTCTGGTGAATGCCGCAGGACACATTTCCAACGGCACGATTGAAACCACCACCACCGCAGCTTGGGATGCGATGCTCAATATTAATCTGCGCTCTGTTTTTCTGCTGATGCAAAAAGCGCTGCCCAGTTTGATTGAACGCCGCGGCAACATCGTCAACGTGTCCAGCGTGACGGGCCTGCGCGCGTTTCCCGGCGTCCTCGCGTACTGTGTTTCCAAGGCCGGCCTGGACCAGCTAACGCGTTGCGCCGCGCTCGAGCTGGCCACTAAGGGAGTTCGTGTGAATGCGGTAAATCCCGGCGTGGTGATAACCGAAATACATAAACGCGGCGGCATGAACGACGAGCAATATGCCGCTTTTCTCAAGCACTCCGAAAGCACACACCCACTGGGAAGAGTCGGTCAGCCGGAGGAAATTGCCGACCTAATCGCGTTCCTGGCATCGGACCGCGCGGCCTGGATCACTGGGGCGACGTACTCGATCGATGGCGGCCGGGCCCAGACTTGTGCCAGATGAATTGTCAGGCCCAACCAAAAAGCTCGCGCTAAAAACCCTGTCTGTATATACTCTGCCGAAATTAATTCGTCGTTAGGTCAGCGAACCTGGACTGATAAGAGTCTTTTTTAGAAATCGGCCACAACTACTTCACCAGCTTGCAGTCTGAATCGAATCTCAGGAAGGACTATTCTAATGATGAATGATCCCCGCGCCGTAGCCGCAGCAACTCCAATCGCGCCTATGCGTTTGAAGCCCAACGCCAGCAAGAGCATCTTCAAGATAATTTTTGGGATCACTGCAGCGCTGGTGGCCATGCTGCTCGGGCTTATCGTCCTGCTGTTAATCGGCGTTGAGACTGGTCTGGTGCCTCTGTTGATCGGCCTGATCTCGGCCACCTTGCCGGTGCCGCTTTATTTGATGCTGGTGCTGTGGATTGATCGCTACGAGGCAGAGCCGGTTTGGATGTTGGCAACTGCATTTTTCTGGGGCGCGTTTGTAGCGGTGTTCTTTGCTTATCTAATAAACACTGCATCCGCTATCGTAGTCACCGGTCTGACCAACGACGTGCGCGCCGGTGCGTCGTTTGGCGCAGTGATTTCCGCACCGATTGTAGAGGAAAGCGCGAAGGCTCTAATTCTTTTCATCTTTTTCTTTTTGAAGAAAGACGAATTCGACGGCGTGATTGATGGCATTGTTTACGCAGCCATGGTTGGTCTTGGTTTTGCGATGACGGAAAACATCCAGTACTACGGTCGTGCGGTGCTGCAAGGCGGTGGTGCGGGACTGGGAATCGTCCTGATTATTCGCGGAGCACTGGCGCCTTTTTCACATCCAATGTTCACCAGCCTGACCGGCATCGGCCTGGGCCTGGCGCGCCAATCGCGAAACATGCTAGTCAAGATCATCACGCCCATCTTCGGACTGGCCGCAGCGATCTGCATGCATAGTATCTGGAATGGTTCGGCAGTGATCTTTGGCCCTGGCGGTTTCATTCTGGCTTACCTCCTCATCATGGTGCCCTCGTTTTTCATCATGTTCGTCGTCATTGCTCTAGCTCTCTGGCGCGAAGGTAAGGTCGTGCGCGAGTATCTTACTCCCGATTTTCAAAGTGGCTTGATTAACCAACAGGAATATAAACAACTTGGCTCGATCTTTGGGCGCATTGGGGCAACCTACGGCGCCTTTTCTCGCGGTGGCGTTCGCGGTTGGCAGACTTGCCGTGAATTGAACCAAACGGCGAGCGAGCTCGCTTTCCACCGTGCTCGTCTGGCGCGCGGCATTGCCATACGAGATGCCGCCGAACGCGAAGCAGCCTATCGCCTGGCTATGGAGGATTTGCTAAAACAATTACGCGCCGGCAGCCATTGAGACAAACACAAAGTGCATCCGTTTTTGTGGTCGTTGCCTTATACTAGCTAGATATTAACTAAGCGGCTGCAGTTTCGCTGCCAACAAAAACCCCCGTGAAAATCCAACTCTTACCCAGCACCTTTGACGATCGGGGTCACGCAACCCCCGAACAGCGTCTCACTTGTTTTCTCATCGACGAGCGGGTGGCCGTTGACGCCGGCAGCATTGCGCTGGCATTGACTGCGGACCAACGAGAGAACGTGCGCGACATCATCGTGACCCATCCACACATGGATCACATCGCCAGTCTGCCAATCTTCATCGACGACTTGTTCCCAGCGCTCAAACAGCCGGTACGAATTTATGCAACTCCGGAAGTTATCGAATTATTGGAGCGCGACATATTCAATTGGAATGTTTACCCGCGATTTTCAGAATTGAAAAACGACTATGGGGCGGTCATGGAGTATGTGCCCATCCCCGCAGGCAAGGAATTCAAGGTTGCCCATCTGACGGTCACGGCCGTGCCGGTTAATCATATCGTGCCAACCATCGGCTTGATGATTTCCGATGGCACCAGCACCGTGGCGTTTAGTTCCGACACCGCGGAGACTGAAGAATTCTGGACCCTCGTCAATAATTCGAAGCGCATGGATGCAATCTTGATTGAAGCGTCTTTCCCTGACTCAATGGCAGAACTCGCCGACGTTACGCGTCACTTCACGCCTGCTTCGTTGGGCCGCGAGCTGGGCAAACTAACTCACAACGGCCTCGACATTTTGGCCGTGCACATCAAACCTTCATACCGTCAGACAGTAATCGACGAACTCAAAGCTCTTAATATCAAGGGCCTCGGCGTGATGGAACCGGGTCGAAACTACAACTGGTAGGCTTCTTAATCAGTGGCGAGAGTAGCGGCTAGATCGCCTCGAATTCGTTGCGCGCATGTTCGCCGGCGACTTCCTGCAACGTCACACGGCCGCTCGGCAGTAGATCCTTAACTCGAGCGGTGCGGGCCTCGCGATCACGTCCAGGCTTCAATTCAGCTCTAAACGTAACTGTCATTCCCGGGCGCGCCCAAACGTTTGCTGAGTTTTCCGCTGTTCGCGGTTGCTTTGACTTCACTTTCTTCTTCCGGCCAACAAAAGCGCCGGCCGCGCCCACTGCTCCCGCAGCCAACGCCAGGCCGCCCAGCACGCGCTTGGTACTTTTTCTCATCGCTAATGCCTAATGCGAGACCGGCTCGCAAAGTGGATCCAAACGCGCCGTAATCGTGGGCAGACCGCTCAACGCCTTCTCGGCGTTCATTGGCGTGAAGTGCGCCCACTCGGGCGGAACATTAGCCTCGGCAAAGACCGCCTCGACCGGACACTCGGGAACACAAGCATCACAGTCAATGCAAGTTTCCGGATTGATGTGCAGCATGTCGTCGTCGAGATGAAAAGCTTCCACCGGACAGACAAGCGCGCAATCGGTGTAGCGACAGTTCACACAAGGTTCAGCAACCACGTACGTCATTCGGTAATGACCTCCTAAAGTAGGACAGAAATTCCTCTCTGTCCGATCGGTTGAGTCTGCACAATATATTAAGCACGAAACGGAAACTTTTGAAAGATGAGAATGAGAAACATCCGCAAAATTACGCAGACCACCTATTCAGAACCGAAAGTTCCAAACAAACTAACAATAGGTAGTGGTGCAGCTTAACTTCGCGGACCTTTGCGGCGACTTTGCGTTCTTTGCGGTTGCGGTTACTTGTTTTACCGCAAAGGACGCGAGGAACGCGCAAAGAAACGCAAAGGAATGCCTGCGCAATTCTTGCAAACTGAACCAGTACCTACCAATAATCTGTCTCACCCAATCGGTGTAATCGGCGTAATCTGCGGATAAGTGTTGTTAGTTACCGGGAGTAGAGTCGCGAAACTGCGTGATAGCCCCGTCCGATTTACGATTTACGATTCACGATTTCTTTGGCTCATGCCAGGTGTGCACAGGTTTTCCCGCCGAAAAATCGTAGAAGACGAAATCGACATCCGCCAGCAGCTTTGCCAGCAGGATGATCTGACCGGTGTGCATCGAGACGTGTTCGGTCACGTGAAGAATTGCCGCCAGCGCCGTGGTCGTCGTTCCCTGAATCTGAAACTGTTCGAGCAGCCGGTCAGCAGCAAAACTCTCGAGTGTGCGATCGATGTCGCCGACGGCTTTCTTGAGGTAAGCGAGTAGTTCGTCGCGCGGGACAATGCGGCGTTCGGCGAATTCCGCATCGCGCTGGCGTTCGTCAGGGTCACCGCCAAGCCCGCAAACAATCCATTGCCGCGCATTGCCGGAGATGTGCAGGATCAGGTTCCCAATACTGTTCGAGTTTTCATTCGCACGCCACCACACCTGCTCATCGGCTAACTGTTCCAGGCTGCGCTCAATCTTCGGCAGATACTCCTCCCGCAGCAGGTAACGTGCCTGAGAAATAAATTCCCCGGAAACTCCGGGGTCCGTTTGACTGGCTGGTGTTGTCATACTTGAAAGCTTCGCAGGGCTGCGTGCTCCTAAACCATAAGATCTATGCGTCCTCGTCAATAAGCGTTTCGGGTTTCTGTTTGTGTTTTGCTTTCCTGCCCGCCGGTCTCGCCTTCTCTTCCGGCTTTGCGTGACTCAGGGGATGGCCCGGCGGAGCGGCAGGTTTTCTAATACTGTCAAAAATTACTCCGACGTTTTGCCTGGACTTTCGCTTTTGAGAAGTTTTCTTCGGCATAAGCCGTTCCTCGTGGTGAAGAGTTTTGTTGCTTGGCCGGATGCTAGCGCCACCGTCAGACGCTGTCAATCGTTCGCAGATGGAGTACTGATGCAGTTTGATTTAAGGCACCGGGGTGTCATGAGGTCAGTACCGTCCGCGGTAGCGGATGGGTCTAGTGATTGCCGATTGGCAATTGCCGATTCCGATTGATGTCTCGCGATCGGGCCAATCGGCAAGCGGCAATCGAAATTTCGCAATGTCGGAACCCATCCGCTACCGCGGACGGTACTGACCTCATTGCCACTGCGCCGTGCCTAATGGAAACGGCATCACTGCCCAGCAAGATACACACAAAGATGCATCTAGAGCTTCGATCGAAATCTCAACGAGTCAACTCTATTAATGTGTTAA
>JANMKA010000114.1:0-7211 GCA_031371765.1 Blastocatellia bacterium | reverse complement strand
CGGCATGCCTTTCAGACCAAGCAACAACGACCAGTGGCCTTCGTGCATAACGCCGCCGGCGCTTAAGGTTGAATCCTGACAATGATCAATCACCGGAAGATCAAAGTCGCGCGCATACTCCAGCGCCCGGCGCATCATGCCCGCACTCGCAACCGGCCGCCCGTCATCTGAAACCGCGACGATCCCCGCGCTTCGCATCTCGCCCATCTCGGCCAGTTCTTTTCCCTGCGAACCTTTGGTTAGCGCGCCAATGGGAAAGACGTTTGCAAGTTGTGCGTGTTGCGCCTGCTCGATTACAAATCTGGTCACAGCGGCGCTGTCGTTTACCGGATCGGTGTTCGGCATCGAACACACGCTGGTCCAACCACCCGCCACTGCAGCCGCGACGCCCGTGGCAATAGTTTCTTTGTACTCAGCGCCAGGCTCGCGCAGGTGCGTGTGCATATCGATGAAACCAGGCGCGACGATTAGACCGGTTGCGTCGAAAACTTCCACGCCTTCGGGAGCCTGTTCGCCTCGTTCCAACACTCCGACAATCCGGCCTGCTTCAAACAGCAAGTTTCTGCCGGTGTTAATTCCCTGCACCGGATCAATCACATAGCCGTTTGCGATTAAGACTTTCATTTCAGGTAAAGCAACTTTGTTAATTAGTGGCCCTTCTCTTCTCCATCGTTATGCGCGCCGCCGGCCAGCAAATAAAGCACGGCCATGCGCACCGCTACGCCGTTCGTCACCTGATCGAGAATCAACGAGCGACTGCTGTCGGCAATTTCTGAGGACACCTCGATACCACGGTTCATCGGACCGGGATGCATGACAATGGCGTCGGGCGCGGCCCGCTTAAGATGGTCCATACGCAAGCCATAGTGAACTGCGTATTCGCGCATCGAGGGAAAAAAAGCTTCCTGCTGCCGTTCGCGTTGGATGCGCAGAATCATTACGACGTCGGCGTCTTCGATGGCAGCTTCGATACGCCGCTCGACGCGCAAACCATTGTCCACCAGTTCCGCAAATTCATCCGGCACCAACGTGCCGGGACCCGCAATACTGACCGAAGCGTTTAGTTTGGTGAGCAGGTGGACGTTCGACCGCGCCACACGCGAATGCAACGCATCGCCAATGATCGCAACCTTCAGGCCTTCGATGCGGCCCTTGTATTCGCGAATCGTCAACGCATCCAACAAAGCCTGGGTCGGGTGTTCGTGCGAGCCATCGCCGGCATTCACAATCGGCGCCTTGCCCATTCGCGCCAGATGATGCGCTGCGCCCGACATCGCGTGGCGCACCACAATGCAGTCAGGCGCCATCGCCTCGAGGTTTCGCGCCGTGTCGAGCAGCGTCTCGCCCTTGCTGACACTGGAAGTCGAAACGCTGATGTTGATGGCGTCGGCGGAAAGCCGCTTGGCTGCAATTTCAAATGAGGTGCGCGTTCGGGTAGACGACTCGAAAAAGAGGTTGATGACGGTACGACCGCGCAACGCCGGAACTTTCTTGACCTCGCGTTTGGAAACATCTCGAAACGAATCAGCGGTGTTGAGTAGATGAGTTATCTCGCTCGCTTCGAGTTCGCGGATGCCTAATAGATGTTTGCGGTTAAAGTTTCCGTTCACAATAACTTTTTTGGTCTCGGGTCTTAGGTCTTAGGTCTTGGTCTTGGTCTTGGTCTTGGAAATGGGGCTGTCTCACCTCCGGCAAGCGTACAAAGTCCAAAGACCAAAAACCAAAGACCCACAAGTTATAAAAAAAGCGGCCATCGCTGGCCGCCTGTTACTTCAAGTAGTTTCCGTCGCCGGTCGTTCGACGATCACTACGCCTTCTTCTTCATCAAATTCCTGCAACATCACCTTGATGATTTCGCTCTTCTTGGTCGGCACCAGCTTGCCTATGTAATCCGCCTGAATCGGTAGTTCGCGATGCTCCTTGCCGCGATCGATTAGCACCGCCAACTGCACGCGCCTTGGCCGGCCATAGTCGATTAACTGGTCCAGCGCCGCGCGAATCGTGCGACCGGTGTAAAGCACATCATCGATCAAAACGATGTTGCGGCTTTCGATGTCGCCCGGAAGTTCGGTGCGATTGACGATGGGCTTGGCTCCAACTGTAGAAAGATCGTCGCGATAGAGCGTGATATCGAGCACGCCGACTGGCGGCCGATCGCCTTCCAGGTCCGCGATCTTGTCGGCCATGCGCTCTGCCAGCGGCACACCGCGGCGCCTGATGCCAACCAGATAAAGATCGCCGGCGCCGTGGTTTTCTTCAACGATTTCGGAAGCAAGTCGGGCAAGCGCGCGATTGATTCGCGGACTGTCCATGATCCGCGCTTTTTCCAGGAAATCCATTGCGCCGGATACTAACAAGAACAACTAAACAGTGACAAGTGACAGGTGCCAAGCATGTGTATTATCCAGTGGCATGAATTACCACAGGTCGGGTGTGGTCTTTTTTGAACTCAGTGCGCAGATGCGCCGGACCCGTGCAAAAAGATACAATGAATTCCGCTCGTCATTTATTACTTTTCACTTTTCACTTGTCACTGCCTCTAATGATCTACCGCTCATTGCTGCGACCGATACTTTTTCGCCTGCCAGCCGAGACAGCCCACGAATTGGCGCTCACTTCCCTGTCTTTTAGTTCGACACTAACCAAAAAAATAATCGGTGATCGTTACCGGCGAAGTCCCTTCGGCAAGTTGCGCCGGTTTGGCTTAACCTTCGACAACCCGGTGGGACTGGCGGCCGGTTTTGATAAGGATGGCGTTGCACTTTCAAGCCTGGCGGCGCTCGGCTTTGGTTTCATTGAGGCAGGGACGGTTACTTATCATCCGCAACCGGGCAACGAGCGCCCGCGTTTGTTCCGCTTGCCGTTGGACCAGGCTCTGATCAACCGCGCCGGTTTCAATAACCAGGGCGCCGCCGAATTCGTCAAACGAGTGGCAGAGAATAGACCCGATTGCGTTCTTGGCGTCAGCATCGGGAAGAGTAAGGTGGTCGATCTCGAAAACGCGGTTGATGATTACCTAAAAAGCTTTGCGCTGGTCTATCCCATCGCCGATTACGTTGCCATTAACGTCAGTTCGCCCAACACCGCTCGCTTGCGGGAACTGCAGCAGGCTGATCAGTTGCAGGCGTTGCTGGAAGCGTTGCAAACGCTCAACGACAAACTCGCAATGAAAACCGGACGCTCGGGATTGTTACCATTGTTAGTAAAGCTTTCGCCTGACCTCGAAAAGGATGAACTTGAACAAGTGGTCGCAGTGGCGCAACGGCATCAAGTCGCTGGCTTAATCGCGACCAACACGACCATCAAACGCGCCGGACTACGAACAAACGCTAACAAAGTTAAGTCATGCGGCCAGGGCGGTCTTAGCGGCGCACCGTTGCGTCCCGTCGCCGCGAAAGCGATTGCCACGCTCTACAACCTGACACGTGGTACGCTGCCTATCATCGGTGTGGGTGGCATTTTTGATGCGAACGATGCCTGGGAGTTAATTGCGGCGGGTGCAAGCCTGATTCAGGTGTACACGGGTTTCATCTATGAAGGGCCAGCGATCGCGAAGGACATTAACGACGGACTGCGGCGCATTATCTCGAGCGAGGGCTTTGTTTCATTCGACGAAGCAGTAGGTTGTCGTGCAGCGGACTATGCTGACTAAGAGTGTGCGAAGATAGCTTATGAACGTTGTGCAAAACAAATTAATCGTTGCCCTTGATGTCGAAACCACAGACGAAGCGCGCCGGTTGGTGGCTTCACTGCGAGGTATCGCAGGCTTGTTCAAGATCGGTTCGCAGTTGTTTACAGCAGCTGGTCCCGACTTTGTGAAAGAGATGATAAGGGCCGGCGACAAGATTTTTCTCGATCTAAAATTTCACGATATCCCAAACACTGTTGCCGCCGCCGGCGTCGAAGCCACCCGTCTCGGCGTTTCGATGTTTAATGTTCATGCCGTTGGCGGCCGCGCAATGATGCGTCGCACGGCGGAAGCAGTGGCTGAATGTGCAGCCGCCGAAGGACGCGCCCGTCCGGCAATTCTGGGCGTGACGGTGTTGACCAGCAGCGACGACGCCACACTTCGCGAGCTTGGCGTGCGAGAGAAAGCCGATGAAATAGTCCCACGCCTGGCACAACTCACGGCGGACAGCGGCCTGGATGGCGTGGTCGCTTCGGCGCGCGAAGTATCACTGGTCCGAACTGCGGTCACGAAACCAGGATTCATTGTTGTTACTCCCGGCGTACGGCCGGCGGGTGCCAGCCAGGACGATCAGGCGCGCGTGATGTCACCGCGTGAAGCAATCGCGGCGGGCGCGGACTATCTGGTGGTAGGCCGGCCAATCATCGCGGCCACTGATCCGGCACGCGCGGCACAACTGATTCTTGATGAAATGCAGAGTAGCGCTGCGGGCAGCAGTTATTGAATGATAGGAACTACCGGGTGGCCGGAGCGTTTATGCTCGAGGTCGGGTGATTGCCGATTGGCGATTGCCGATTTCCGATTGGTGTCTAGCAACTCGGGCAAATTGGCAATCGGCAATCGAAAATTGGCAATGTCGAAGGTCTGGCGCATTTGCTCTCGCCGAGTTTTGAATTATGATTCAGGGAGTGAACCAAAGGTTGAAACCGCCCGCTATTTTTAGTTCGTTTGTTCTGCTGGCAATCCTGGCTGTTTCATCTGGCAGTCAGGTCGTAAGCGGCCAGGGCTCTCAGCCTTTTTCTCCAGCTCCTTATCGCGTGGGCGAACGCCTCACCTATAACGTCTCCTTTTCAAACTTCATTAGCGCGGCTCATATCGAATTGCTGGTCGCCGCTCGGGGAAATTTCTTTGGCCGCGAGGCGATCCAACTAAAAGGACACATCGAAACTACCGGAATGGTCAACGCCGCGCTGTTGGCACTGAACAACGACTACATCACCTACATTGATCCCGCCAACGGGATGCCCTTTCGTGGCCAGCAAATCCTGCGTGCTGCTTCGCGGACGTTTGATACCTCGGCTGACTTTAACCAGCCCGCCGGCGTTGCTGCGCTCCCCGAAAAACGAACTGGAGAATTTCCTGGCACCTACGATTTTCTATCGGTGATTTACCGCGTCAGGGCTTTGCCGCTCAGTCAAAACTCGACCTACTCCATGACCGTGCGCGACGGGAATGATTCTTACGACCTGCAGGTCAGCGTCATGGGGAAAGTGGCGATCAAAACAAACGTTGGATCTTTCGATACGATCGTTTCCCGTCTGCGAATCGGAAACAACTCGCAATTTAACAAGTATGACGTCAAGGTTTACTTCAGCGACGATCAACGGCATGTGCCCGTCTTGATTATTGCGCACCATCCCGCTGGAGACATTCACGCTGAGCTGGCGGGATCGGAATTTGTCGCCACGCCGCCTGTGCCACCAGCGCCTGGTCCAACGCCGATGGCGATTACTCCGGTAACGGATCCCCAACGGGTAATCACGCCGCCGGGAGGAAATAACAGGCCTCCTGCACGCAGTGCTGATTCGTCACCAGACGAGTCTGGCGCGCTGCCGGAACTGCCGTTCAAAGTTGGTGAACAGTTAAACTACCAGGTCTTTCTTCCCAACATCGCCTTACCCGCTGCCGCTGCAAATTTTCAAGTGCGTGCGCGCTCGAAATATTTCGATCACGATGGTTTGCTGTTTACGTTGAGCGCCCAAACCAGTAACGCGCTTCAGAGCCTGTTCGTCGCCAACGATGTTGTTACCTCTTATGTCGATCCCAAAACCCTACTTCCGTTTCACACGGAATTTAGTCTGAACGAAGGGCGGCGTCGTTTCGCAAGCAAACTCGCAATCAATCAGGACAACGGCTCGGCAGTTTCAGAAAAAGGCGATCGGATTGAGATTCCGGTGGGCACGCATGACTACCTGTCATTCTTCTATGCCCTGCGCACCTTCAATCTGGTGCCCCCGCGACGCAGCGCTATCTCAATTTTGGTCAACAACAAACCGAAGACGCTTTTCATTAGTGCGATACGAAAAGAAAACGTTCAGATAGGTTCGCAAACCATCCCGGCAATTCAAATTTCCCTGACCACCGATGATGCGGAAAGTGACAAATACCAACTGCGGGCCTGGATCAGCGACGATTCGCGCCGTCTGCCCTTACGTTTGACGGCAGTGACTCAACTGGGCCCAATCCGCGCCGACTTAGCAATTATCCCGGTTACCAGGCAATAAAAGTCAGTTTTTGCAGCGGGGTGCCACAGACCGTCCTAATGAAATTGAAAACTGTTTTCAATTAGCCTATACTGCGGTTAGCTGGTTTCCACGTAAGTCCCCCGCACCTCGGTGCCAGCCAGAATGCTCGGAAAGTTAATACCTAAATGCTTAATTCTTTCATTATCGTTTTGCGCGAAGGCTTTGAATCTTTTTTGCTGGTCGCGGTCATCCTTTCCTACGTAAAAAAATCAGGCGCCAAATGGCTTACCACTGCCGTGTACGCCGCAATCGTGGCGGGACTCTCCGCCAGCGCGGGTCTTGGCTACCTGCTCTCTGCCGGCGTTGATGAATCCCGGTTGGAGCGTCTGTTCGGCGCGAGTGCCGGCGCCTACATCGGCCAGTTTCTCGGAAACGAATCGCTGCGCGAAGGCGTGCTCGGCGTGGTTGCTATCGTCATGGTCGGCACACTCGTCATTCACATGTGGCGGACGGGACCAAAGCTGCGAGAGCGAATGAATCAACGGCTGGGCCAGGTGTCATCGCGAACTTCAAAACTGGCGGCGGTGGCTGGCGTGTTTCTTTTTACATTTCTGATGATCACGCGTGAAGGAATGGAAACGGCGTTGATGTTGCTGCAGGTTCGCGAACAACTGCTCACGGGCGCGCTGTTAGGTCTCTGCGCCGCCGGTTTGTTTGCCTGGGGTTGGGCACGGTTTGCTCATCTGATCAATGTTCGCAGGTTCTTTCAGGTCACGGGAATTTTTCTATTGCTCTTCATGATCCAGGTCGCCATTTATTCTCTCCATGAATTTTCAGAAGCGGGACTGCTGCCAAATAGCGAAGTGCTGCATGCCGCGACCGAAAAATATTCGCCGGATGGGATTTATGGAAAGTGGTTTTCGTTGGCGATGATTGTCTTCTGCGCACTGTGGTTGTTGGGTGGCTGGCTGAGGGATCGTTTGCGCCACTCGCGACAGGGCCCGCCCATGCGGCTGACTCAAGCATAGATCATTGCGACGTCTGAAACTGTTTCGCCA
>JANMKA010000112.1:0-13787 GCA_031371765.1 Blastocatellia bacterium | reverse complement strand
GTTCGGGCTTTTCGTCCATGAAACCTCAATAAGCTCTTCTGAAATTACAGCGGAATATAGGCGCCTGGGTCTTCAAATTCGTTGTGCTCACCCTTGGGCCATTTGTAGAGCTTGGCTATATCCACCACGATCTGACCTTCGGCATCTAATTCCACATGCGCTCGGTCCATTGGCCGCGGAGCCGGTCCTTCGAAGTTGATGGCTTCGCTGTCGTAGCCGCTGCCGTGGCAAGGGCACTTAAACTTGTTCTCACTTGCCCTCCAGTCAGGGGTGCAGCCCAGATGCGTGCAGCGCGCATAGATCACAAAAATGCGGTCGGAAGTCTTGTCAACCCAGATGCGATACTGCTGTTGCCACTTGGTATCTACTCCCAGCGCATAGTCGGAAGGAAAGCCGACAGAAAACTTGCTGGATGGCTCAAGAATAGAACGCGGCAGGAAGAATCGCAGAAACATTAAGAAGCAGGTTGTTAAAAATCCGACGACGCTTGCCCAAACAATGCGGCGCCGCATCTTGTTCACCGGCGGATCGGGTGTGCTTTCAACAACGGCGCCAACCGGCTTGGCAGCGCTAGCTGTAACCGCACGAGCTGGCGGCGCGGCGGCGGGCGGCGGTCCAGGCGCAGCGGGCCCAGCACCTGCAGGCGCCTGGGCAGTAGGCGTGCTCGGCACTTCGCTGGATGATTGTGGATCTTTTCCGCTATCCACTACGGTCGACCTCCGTCAATTAAGTTCGGAAGATACACTTCAACGTGAGTCGCAGAGTGAAGTATACAATTCCCCGCCATGCAGGGATCACCCTCTGCGCACGAACACGATATTCGTCTATACATGAAGTGCCCGAGCCAAATAAAATCTTATGAATCGCGGCGCGGTGCGTATTTATAACCTGTTTTGCGAATTACTGGCAAGAAGTTTTCTGATTTGCGTGGACGCTAGCGCGGACAACGAAGGCGCAGAGCGCGCGGGATGATTTGAAAAGTTGCCGGCAGAAACCCCGGGAGTTCCCCGTCCAACTCCAGTGCAATGCGCTGATTCCTATCAATTGGACTCGCCGTAATTTTGGCGGCCAGCGCATGTTGTACTTCGGGCATATTTAAATGCGCACCGAAATATAATAATGGCGCATTGGCAAGTATGCGGCTCAGACCCAGGTCGCCGATACTAATAACATCAAACTTCCCATCTGTAAGTTTTGCGTTAGGCGCTATTTTCATGCCGCCGCCGAAGTAGCGCGCGTTTGCGATGCACAGATTTGCGACGGTCGTTCGCAGCTCGGATTTATCATCAAGTTGAACCAGGACCCGCGTCGGTTTCATCCTGGCAGCGCTTTGCAACATCGCGGCGCCAAAAGAAACCCGGCCGCTGAACCACTGGGGCATCTTCGCCAGCAGCCACTCAGGATGGCCAGCTTTTACGCGTGCAATGACATCGGCACTCATTCCGAAGGATGCGACGCCCAGAAAATAGCGCGTCTCCTGTTCGACGGCGTCCGTTACATACGATGCTCGGCCGACGTCGATGCTGCGCGTCTGGCCATCGCGCAATATTATGGCTGCCTCTCTTGCTTTGGCCGGAATGTTGAGGCTGCGACGGAAATCGCCGCCAGTGCCGCTCGGTAAGATTCCCAGTTCCGCGTCCTTTCCAGAAGTGAGGATTCCGTTTGCGACTTCCGAAATTGTGCCGTCTCCGCCGCAAGCAATTATCAGCTTCGTTCCCTTTTGCGCAGCGTCGGCGGCAATCTCAGTTGCTTCTGCACGCTTGCTGGTAAAGACCGGATGAAACGCGCCAAAGTGAGTCGCCAAGTCGCTGGCAACTTTCGGCCACGCAGCGCCGGTGGTGCCGCCGGCAGAAGCAGGATTAATAATGACTAATGGAAGAGGCATTTTTGTAAGCGCGAAGAGCGGGGGCATGCCCGCCTTCCCGACCTGAGAGATTCTTTACTTGCTTGTTTAACTTCGTCTTGATGGGCTTTCCATCGTGAAATAAGAAAGTTCAACTCCCATTAGCTCGAGGTTGGGAAGGCGGGCATGCCCCCGCTCCTAGTTTCCGCAGAGGAGTTCAACTGCCGATCCTGTTCTCCCAACTCAGCAATCTTGCTCATCGCAAATCGCGAGATCTCAATATAAGTTCTCGCCTGGTCCTTTCGCGACAAATAATCTGTCAGATCTAACTGTGGTCCAAAGTGAATGCGAATCTTTTCGCCGCCCGTCCAGTTCCCCATTACCTGCTTCGGCAAATCGTTTCCCAGTCCCGCAATGAAAACTGGAATGACTTGTGGCGCGGCGTCCTTGATCAACTTACCAACGCCGGGTTGCGCCGGCAGGAAGGAATAAGGATCGGAACTCTTGTTGCGCGTGCCCTCGGGATGAAAACCGATCACATTCCCCGCTCCCTCCCGGCAAAGACTAGCCAGCAGCGCAAACGAATACTTATCGAAAGCTCGCTTTTCAATCAACGGCTTCTCGCCCGACGCGAAAAACGGCGGGTACATCGACCACCAGCCCATAACCAGATTCACGAACAACCCCAGCGGTCCCTGGTAAAAAAAACGGCCACGCACCGGAAAAAAAAGTTGTTTGCGCCAGGTGGTATTGCGGAAGAGCACCGTCGACACGGTGTACATGTCGAAAAAAGAACGATGATTCGCGACCAGCAGGATGGGGCGTTCGGGCGCGAGCGCATGAACATTCTCCAAACCGTAAACCTGCATCAGGTTGTAAGTAGCGAAGTGGATCCAACCCGCTCCAAAGATTTTCTGACACCAGGTCCAAAACCTTTTCCAGTTGCCCTGGTTCATGCGGCGGACAAGATTGAACGAGAACCGTTCGAACGGCGATAAGACCGAGAACTCTTCAGGCGTCGGTTCGGGGAATGGCCCAAGGTCCAAAGTCCAACGTCCGATCTCTGTCTTACCCGCGTTCCCTTCCATCGGGGAAGTAACTCGGGGTTCAGGACTTTGGACTTTGGACATTGGACTGAGTTATTCGATCGAAAAGTATTTCGCGTCTGGGTGATGAACGATGATAGCGGAAGTCGATTGCTCAGGCTCCAATTGAAACTCTTCACTCAGTTCCACATCAATCCGGCCCGGATCCAACAGCTCGAAAAGTTTCGTCTGATCTTCAAGGTCCGGACAGGCCGGATAACCAAAACTGAAACGAGAGCCCTGGTATTGCTGGCGGAACAGTTTGTTGATTTCGGCAGCATCGTCGCCGGCAATTCCAAGCTCCTTGCGAATCCGCTGATGCCAGAATTCAGCTAACGCTTCCGCGCCTTCAACGCTTAGCCCGTGAAAATAAAGATACTCGGCGTAGTTATCCGACTTAAACAGCTCGTGTGCGTATTCACTCGCCCGCCGGCCCATCGTTACCAGGTGGAAAGCTGCCACGTCCATTCGCCCCGACTCTTTCGACGCAAAGAAGTCAGCCAGGCAAAGATTTTTGCCGGCCGGCTGGCGCGGAAAAGTGAAACGCAGCCGCTCCGTTTTCTGATCCTCGCCATAGATAACCAGGTCGTTGCCTTCTGATTGAGCTGGAAAGTATCCATAGACAACGCGCGGAACCAGCAGTTGTTCCCGCTTGCTTCGTTCCTTTAAATTCTCGTAAATCGGACGCACAGTTTCCCGCACCAAAGCCTCGTACTCCGCCGCCGGTCGTTTCCCTTGTTTGAACTGCCACTGTCCTTTAAATAAGGCGGTTTCGTTGACGAGAGAAAACACATCGTCGAGATCGATATCGTCGACCGCGCGAGAACCGAAAAACGGCGCTTCGGGAATAACAACATCGGTGCGAACCGCCGAGCGAGTCGTGTGCGTCGTATCACCGTCGCTTTTTGCTCCGCGCGGCTTTGCTCGCTTACTGATGCCGAGCTTCGCTTCTTCTCCGACGCGATCTTCCACGTCTTCAGGCTGCTCGCCGCCGGCGCCGCCTGCTGCCGCTGCCTTCGTAAGATCGGCGGTGATTACTTGTTCGCCGTTACCACCGACGAGCTTGTCCATCGTGTGTAAACCGGCAAACGCATCACCCGCATAGTAAAGGGTGCCCTTATAGATAGACTTCAGATCCTCGTCGACGTAACGCCGGGTTAAGGCTGCGCCGCCAAGAATTACCGGCACGGTAATGCCACGCTCGTTCATGAGGTCGAGATTGTCCTTCATGATCAGCGTAGACTTCACCAGCAGGCCACTCATGCCGATCGCGTCCGCCTGGTGTTCCTCTTGCGCCTGGAGAATATTGTCGATCGGCTGCTTGATGCCGAGGTTGATTACCTTGTAACCGTTATTGGTCAGAATGATGTCGACGAGATTCTTGCCGATGTCGTGAACATCGCCTTTGACGGTGGCCAGCACCAAGGTGCCCTTTGCCGTTGCCCCGCCCTTCTTCTCCATAAACGGTTCAAGAAAACGCACCGCCGCTTTCATGGCTTCTGCGGACTGCAGCACGAACGGCAATTGCATCTGACCGCTGCCAAAAAGATCGCCGACGACTTTCATGCCGCCAAGCAGAATATTGTTAATGATGTCGAGAGCAGGATAAGTCTCGAGGGCCGTAGTCAATTCTGCTTCCAACCCTATCTTTTCGCCGTCGATGATGTGATTCTTGAGACGCTCTGCGACAGTCGCGCCTTTCGATTCTTTCTTCGCGGCTTTGGCTTTGACGTTTTCAAACAACGTCGTGAACGCGGTCAAGGGATCATAAGTACAAACGTCTCCGTCAAACTCGCGCCGGTCGTAGATCAAATCGCGCGCGACTTTCAGTTCCTGTTCGCCGATTCGATTCAGCGGTTCAATTTTGCTGGCGTTGACTATGGCTGCATCCAAGCCAGCTTCCACTGCATCGTGAAGAAATACAGAATTTAGTACGACGCGAGAAGCGGGATTCAAGCCAAAGGAAATGTTTGAGACGCCCAGAATCGTGAAACAGCCAGGAAGTTCCTGCTTGATGCGACGAATTCCTGCAATTGTCTCCAGCGCGTTGCGGCGGTCTTCTTCAATGCCGGTGGATATCGGCAGTGCCAACGAATCGAAGAAGATGTCGCCGGCGGGAAGACCTAACTCACCAGTGGCTTGTTCATAGGCGCGTTTGGCGATGGCAAACTTGCCGTCAGCAGTTCGCGCCATCCCCTCTTCGTCGATAGTTCCAATCACCACGCTAGCGCCGTAGCGTTTGGCAAGATCGATGACCTTGGAGAAGCGCGGGACACCGTCTTCATAGTTCGTCGAATTCAGAATGCACTTGCCGCCGGCGTGCTGCAGTCCGGCTTCCATTTTCTCCCACTCGGTAGAGTCAAACATCAGCGGTAGCTTGATGTTCGTGACGAGCCGGGAAGCAAGCTCATGCATATCTTTTTCGCCGTTGCGGCCGACAAAGTCGACGTTGACGTCCAAGACGTGTGCGCCCTCGCGCTCCTGCTCCTTCGCCAAAGCAACCAGGCCGTCCCAGTTTTCAGCGTTCAGCAGGTCGCGCATCTTCTTTGAGCCGCTGGCGTTCACCCGCTCGCCCACAATTAAGAACGAGGCGTCCTGGACGTAGGGTTGTTGGAAATAGATCGACGAGGCGGCCGCAACAAGTTTAGCGTCGCGCGCTTTGGGCGAAATGCGCTGCATGGCTTCGACCACTAACTTCAAATGCGCCGGCGTTGTGCCGCAGCAACCACCAACGACGTTTACGCCGAAGTCGCTGGCGAAGTGGATTACCTGATTCGTGAAAGTCTCCGGCGTTTCGTCGTAATGCATTTTGCCTTCGACGACGGACGGCAAGCCGGCGTTAGGCAACACCGATACCGGCAGCGGCGCGTTCTCACACAGATAACGAATGCTTTCGGTCATGTGTCGCGGGCCGGTGCCGCAGTTCATGCCGATGATGTCAATCGGGAATGGAGCGAGCGCAGTTAGTGCCGCACCAATCTCGGTTCCGTTGAGCATGGTCCCGAACAGCTCAATGGTGACCTGCGCGATAACGGGAACGCGCACACGATATTTCTCGAAGTGCGCAAAGATCGCGGCGAGCGCTGCTTTTGTTTGCAGTAAGTCCTGACAGGTCTCAACAATCAGTAAATCTGCGCCGCCATCCAGCAGACCACGTACCTGCTCGGCATACGCCGCTCGGAGATCAGCGAAGGTGATATGACCAAGCGTCGGCAGCTTCCGACCCGGACCCATCGAGCCCGCAACCCAACGAGGTTTGTCCTTAGTTGAATAATCGGCGGCAACCCGTTTGGCCAAACTTGCGGCCAGGACGTTCATGTCGTACGCCTTGTCAGCCATGTCGTATTCGGCAAAATCGACCGGCGTGCCGTTGAATGAATTCGTCTCGATCACGTCGCAACCAACTTCGAGAAACGCGACGTGAACATTCTCCACTGCGTCAGGCCTGGTCACGAGCAGGTTTTCGTTACAGCCTTCAAACCGCAGCCCGCCAAAGTCCTCGAGGGTAAGATTCTGGACCTGCAGGTTGGTGCCCATCGCGCCGTCAAAGACGACGATGCGCTCTTTTAATGTGTCGAGAAAACTACTCATTTCTGATTGCCGATTGCCGATTGCCAATTGCCGATTCGCGCTTTGCTAAGCCGTCTATCACCGCCATGCCATTCGACTGCGTTGCCATTCCAATCGGCAAATGGAATTCGGCAATCGGCAATGACAAAAGCCCCGCGCCAAACAACGCGGGGCTTGCCAAAGCCTTTTCGTCAGTCTTGTTAAGCAAGACTCGCCGAGCTGTTTAGCCGATTGTTTTACGTGGCCGCAAGTCGCCTTAACTCACCACGTTTGGTCCGGCAGTTATTGAAGCATCGCACCGGTAGGCTGTCAAGCACAACGCCAGCGTCGCGAGGTGTAACGGAATTTGCATTTCCCATTTCGCGCTTTAGCCTTTACCATTTGGCCCAATGCGACGCGCAATCTACCCCGGCTCATTCGATCCAGTCACCAACGGACATCTCGACATCATCGAGCGTGGTTGCAAACTCTTCGATGAAATCATCGTAGCCATCCTGGTCCATCCCGAAAAGCAGCCCTTCTTTACCATTGATGAACGACGCGAAATGTTGTCGCAGGTGCTGCAACAGATTGAGAACGGCTCGTGCAAAGTTCGCGTCGACCACTTTGAAGGATTGCTGGTCCAGTACGCTGTTGCACAACAGGCGAATGCAATCGTGCGCGGCATTCGCGCCATTTCTGATTATGAATATGAACTGCAAATGGCTTTGATGAACCGGCGCTTAGAACCGTCAATCGAAACTGTCTTCATGATGCCTGCTGAAACCTATTCCTACGTCAGCTCTCGTCTGGTGAAAGAAGTCTTCCAATTAGGCGGCACGCTTGACGGGTTGGTGCCACCGGCGGTCGAAGCGCGCATGAAACAGAAAGTAAAACCTGCAACAAATGACTAAGCCAGCCGCATCGCTGTTTCCTGTTTCACGAAACGTCGCAAAGATGCAGGCGTCCGCAACTCTTGCAGCCATGCAAGCCGCGGAAGCTTTGCGCGCGCAAGGCGTCAGCGTGGTGGACTTTGGCGCGGGCGAACCGGACTTTGATACTCCCGAAAACATCAAACAAGCCGCCGACCTGGCGATGGCCGCTGGCCGCACGAAATACACGGCGACTGCCGGCACGCGCGAACTGCAACAAGCAATCATCGACTTTTACCAACGGCAGTTTGGCACTGGTTATGAGCGCTTGGAAGTGATGGCGACGTCGGGCGGCAAACAGGCGATCTTCAACGCGGTTGTCACGTTGGTAAATCCCGGCGACGAAGTGTTGTTGGCAAAACCCTATTGGGTGACCTTTCCCGAGATTGTGATTTTCGCTGGCGCGACGCCGGTCTTCATCGATACAGAGGAGACTGATTTTCTGCTGACGGCCGCGCAGGTTGAGAAAGCAATCACGCCGCGCACCAAGTTGATAATTCTTAACTCGCCGAACAATCCGTCGGGTCGCGTGATTCCACCCGCTGAATTCGAGCGAATCATGGAACTGCTTTCTGATCGCGGTATCTATGTGATTTCAGACGAATGCTATCTGCGTTTTGTTTACCCGCCGGCGGAGGTTTTCAGCGCGGCTGGTTTGCCGGAACGGCTGCGACAGCGGTTGTGCATTGCCGGGTCATTTTCGAAAACATATGCGATGACGGGTTGGCGCGTCGGTTATTCGCTGGCGCCGCGGGAATGGACCAGCGCAATGCTCACGGTCCAGGGACATTCGACCAGCAATGCGAACTCAATAGCACAGAGCGCGGCCGTCGAAGCTTTGAATGGTCCGCAGGATTCAGTCGCTGCGATGTTGAGTGAATACACGTCGCGACGCGCCTGGCTGCTGCAGGCGCTGAAAGAAATCCCCCGCTTGAGTTGCGCCGAACCGGAAGGCGCTTTTTATGTTTTTCCCAACGTGCGGAACTGCCTGAACGCGGAGGTCAAAACTTCCGGTGAATTTGCGCTGCGTTTGCTGTCCGAAGAACAAACAGTGATCACCGATGGAGCAGGCTTTGGCGCCGACGGTTGTGTGCGAATTTCTTATGCCACGTCAATGGAACAATTGCGTGAGGGCGTAACACGCATCAAGCGCTTCGTCGAGCGATTGAGTTAGAAAGGCCAGGCAAACTTATCCACAGATTACACAGGTTACGCAGAACAAGGACAATTTTGACTTGCCTCGTGGAGTCGTTCCGTCCAGTATTCGCCGATCTCCAGTCTGCGTCATCTGCGTAATCTGTGGATTAACTCCGGAAAGAAAAAGGGCGGCGACTGAAATCAGTCGCCGCCCTTCTGCTATTTGAACTCAACCCTAATAAAGGTTGAAGTTGTATTCCAGTTGGATGTACATCGAAACAGGATGTCCATCTTTTGTAGCCGGCACAAACTTTATTTGTCGTGCGGCTGCAATCGCTCGCTCCGTCAAACCAAACGGTAAACCGGATCGAGCACTGATGTTGGTAACCTGCCCACCAGAAGTAAACACCGCCCGCAGGACCACGGTCCCGGTTATCTGGTTCTTTCGTGCCTCTTCGGTGTACTGCGGCTCCGGCTTGGAAAGAACACGCGCTTTCGAGTTCACGTCCTTACCGCTAAACACCTTGTTGTAGTCAGTACCGCCGCCACCGCCGCCGGGTCCACCCCCGCCATCATTGCGATCACCGCCGCCGGTATTGCCGCCGCGACCTGGTCCATAACCACCACCTTCACCCGGTCCCATGCCGCCACCAGTGCCGGTGCCCATGCCATTACCGGTGCCTGGACCCGACGATGGATCAGTACTCTTGGACTCGCGCAGGCCGTAGTTCAGATTGCGCGTGTCCGGCGGAAACAACATTGGGTCGGCAACCAGCGTAGCCGCCACTGGCAAGGAGGGATTCTTAATCGCAGGTGGATGCGGATCCGGCGCGACGACCTGCGGAACCGTCAGCGAAACTTGCGGAGTCTTTCCAAACGACGCGGGCTTCTGTTCCTGCCGCCCGCCGCCGCCGCCGCCGCCGGCCTTTTCCTGCTTCGGCTTGCTGCCGCCGCCGTTACCTTTTGCCTGTCCTGCGGTTCCTTCGTCAGGCGTCGGCTGGTCAGCGGGGATATCGATCAAGTTTTCGACAACTAATTCATCCTGCGCTGCCTGTTCCTGAGCGCGGCGCGTCTGCACCCGGTCAATCCAGAACAGTCCCAGCACGGCTGTGATCATTACGAGCAGTGCCGTCAGCACGCCGGTAGCCACATTTGGTTGTGACAAGAATTTCCAACCTGCCTGCCCATAACCCACCACCAGACGTTTGGAGAAACCAAACGGGTCGCGCTTGAATTCGGGCCAGGTCAGTTCCGACTCATGAGCCACTTCGCGAAGCGCACCGCTGAGGCGCGACATCAATCCCGCGTCGTCCATAAACGTCACGTGATATTCGCCACGCGGCAAGAGCGCTGCAGCCGCAGCTCCAGCAGGAACCGGCGCTGGGACGCTCTGGTTAAAGGTCGAGCTGCTAACAACGTTCTTTTCTGGCTCCGCCACTGGCGCTGCCAGGGGAGTGCCATCGACGGGGCAAAAACTGAATTTGTCAGCAAACTCTTCTTTACAAGTGGAACAAAACTTCATCGCACGTACCTCTTTTTGGCTTTGGGGGAGCAGTACTGAATTGGCAGCAGCATCTACGCTTCCAAACTCCCTATGATAACTGTTAGCTACTCGCTGATCGAGTCCTTTTGAAGGATCCGGCGCAATCCATCGATCCAGCAAACTCTTCAAATCATCTTCCGAGATAAAGCTGTCTCCCGGTTCAATGCTACTCATTTAAGCCTTCTCCAAAGTAACAATTTCCCTGTGGCTATTCAAATAAGGTTGCAGCGCTTTCCTTAGGCGTTCGCGCCCGCGATGCAGACGCGCCTTTACGGCCCCAACGTCGCTGCCAACCATGCTCGCAATTTCGTTTAGCGAGATGCCTTCATATTCAAAAAGAACGAGTGCCTCACGCTGTAAAGGAGGCAAGCTTGCCACTGCTTCGGCGACCTTTAAAGACATTTCGTTATCCAGCAATCTGCCGAGCGGCGCCTTACTCTGAGCTACGAAATCATTCTCATCAAACTCATCGAGCGCTGACTCTCTTCCGAGCGTGCGCAACTGCTTTAACCAAAGATTCCGAGTGGCCGCCAAAAGATAAGTTCGCAACGATGCGCGCCCTGGCTCGAAACTCGCGACCCTCTTTATCAAACTCAGGAAACAGTCGTGGGTTAGGTCTTCGGCGTTTTCGACGCTGCCTGACAAGCGATAGGCAAAGCGAAAGACTGCCGTTCGATGCCGCTCATACAACTGTTGGAACGCCGCCGCGTCGCCCGCTCCTGCGAATTCAAGCAAAAGTTCGTCTGTGTTTCTATCTGGCAATCGCCGCTCGATTCTGCAGGAATCGCTTCCTACTAGTATTACCGGAAAACAGATAAAGGATACGGCCTTCCGTCAACTTTCGTTCGCGCCGGGCGCCATTTCAAATACCGAACTGAAAAAACGGCGGACAGCGGTACCGTGTTTGTGAGCTTGTTCAAGCTTAACAGCCGGCCAGTACTGTTCAACCCGAGGCTTTGGATGCATTTAGAGGCCAAACGGTTGACGGCTAAATATCGTGCCTCTAAGATGTTTTGCTTCCCTCTTTTTTGGCCGAAATCATGAACGGTTAGAGCGGTTCGCTTTGTAAACCTCTATGAAACTTCCTGTATTTGCCGGTTTTCTGAGAAAGATGGCAGTGGCTGTCGCGCTTGCGGCCAGTTGTCAGTCCCTGGTTCAGGGACAGCTTTTGACGCCTCCCGACCGCTTCGAGCTTTTGAATGGACTGCGCATCCTCTTGCTTTCGCGTCCGGGAGACCGGGACGTCCTGCTGAAACTGAGAATCCATAGCGGCTCGGCTTTTGACCTTGCGGGCAAGGGCGGCAGTATGGCGCTGCTTGGCGATTTGCTCTTTCCGGACCCTGCCACGCGCGAGTTCTTCACCGAGGAAATGCAAGGACGCCTCAATGTGGTTACTGATTACGACGGCATCACAGTTACGCTGCAAGGCCGGACCCGCGAGTTTGAAAAGATTGTCGAGATTCTTCGCACCGCCTTAGTCACGACCCAACTGACACCAGAAAACGTGAACAAGGCGCGTAACGGCCGCGTCAAGATCATAAAAGACACCAGCATTTCTGCCAACACGTTGGCCGACCGCGCGATTGCCGCCAGACTGTTCGGCGATTTCCCTTATGGTCGTCCGTCCAATGGGACCCCAGAATCGCTCGAGCGCATCGAGCGCGGTGATCTGATGCTGGCGCGCGAGCGCTTTTTGAATCCAAACAACGCCACGCTGGTGATTATCGGCGGCGTCGAAAAAGCTCGAGCCAGCCGCGCCTTGCGACAGTTGCTCGGTGCCTGGCGGAAGAGTGAACGAGTTATCCCCGCGACATTTCAGCAGCCGGCGGTTCCCGATGCGCGCATTCTCATCATGAATGCACCCACAGAACAGAGCGCGGAAGTCAGGTTAGCGGTGCGAGGCTTTGCGCGCAGCGACCCTGACTCGCAGGCGGCGGAATTGTTGGCGCTCATCGCGCGCAAGCGCTGGGAAACGCTTCTTCCGGACCTGGCTCGAAGTCCCGTTTTCGTCCGGCACGATGCTTTTGTCTTGCCCGGAATGTTTGTGATGGGCGCTACGGTAGACAATCTTTTGGCCACGAAGAGTCTCTCGACCGCGCAAGAAATAGTGAAGTCATTAATCAGTCAACCGGTAAGCGAACCAGAACTCGAGACTGCAAGGGGTTTGGCGATCGCCGCGCTAGGCAAGCAACTTGATACGAAAGATGGAACCGCCGACGCGTGGCTCGACGTCGACACTCATTCTGCGAAATCAGGCGATGATCGGTTGCGCGACCTCGCGAAAATATCTTCGGCTGATCTAAAACGCGCTGCGAACCGGTTGTTCTGGCAGGTCCCGATGGCGGTGGCAGTAATTGGAAACTCGGAAGTTCTAAAACCACAACTCGAACGTTATGGAAAGATAGAACTCTTTGGTGAACTCCCCGCTGCGTCTAACGCGAAAAAGGATCCTTCAACTTCCAAGCAACGGACCAAACCAACTCCTTAACCCGGGCAATCACAAATCATTCGCAATCTGCCTGCAACCATAACGACAGTAACATTCGCTTAACTGTGTCTGACGAAGAGAGCGCCACCAAACGCGAGCAAGCCCAGCGCGTCCGCGAAATGTTTGCGGCGATCGCCACTCGTTATGATCTTTTAAATCACCTGCTTTCAGGAAACGTCGATCAGCGCTGGCGACGTTTGCTGGTGAAGACGGTGGCCGCGAATCTTCCCGAAACCAACGCTCGCGTGCTGGATGTAGCCTGCGGTACCGGCGACCTTTCGCTGGCAATCGCAGGCGGAACGAACGCGCGAGTTGTGGGCTTGGATTTTTGCCGGCCCATGCTCGACATCGCGACGGTCAAGGCATCGGATCGCGGGCTACCGATTCCCTTTTTAGAAGGCGATGCGCTGAAACTTCCCTTTCGAGATCGTTCTTTCGATGGAGTATCGATTGCTTTTGGTTTGCGAAACCTGGCGAGCTTGGAAGGCGGCTTAAGCGAGTTGTTCAGAATCCTGCGCCCCGGTGGAACGGTTGCTGTTTTAGAGTTTTCCAAGCCCCGCATGCCGATTTTGCGGACGGTGTTTCGAGTTTACTTTACGAAGTTGTTGCCATTGCTCGGCGGTTTGATAAGCGGTTCGAAAAGCGCCTACGAGTATTTGCCGGATTCGGTGTCGCGTTTTCCCGACCAGGCTTCACTTGTGGCGCTGTTACAAGCGGCCGGTTTTAGTGAGGTGACTTTTCGGAATCTTACCGGCGGGATTGCGGCGCTGCATATTGGCAGGCGGCCGGTGGCTTAGGATAAGAATCAGGATTGGTTGCAAGCACGAGGTGTTTGGAACCACTTAAGAGCGTAGCCTGGAGGAATATCCTGGCGAATGCGCGGTTGTCGGGGCCACGCACTCATTTCAGTTTCCTCTTAGGCTACGTTCTTATTTTTTTTGAACTAACGGCAGCGGACATTCGAGGTTTTCTCGCTGTCACCAACGAATGGCTCTGCTACCCGTTATGCTATCATCCTCACGAATTTGATCCTTCCGTTAATCGAGACACGCCAGAGTGCGTTCAGTTTTCAAGCATAAAGTTTTTTCGGCGCTGCGGCGTTTTGCAATCTTTCTGCTCGTCGTTTGGACCGTCGTCTCTTTAGTTACCCTGTTGATTGAACTTGTCCCGGGCGACCCGGCCGTTGCGGTGCTCGGTGAACAAGCAACGC
>JANMKA010000107.1:0-12700 GCA_031371765.1 Blastocatellia bacterium | reverse complement strand
TCTGCGGTTTGGCGTTTGATAAGGAGTACATCATGGAAGAAACAACAGAATCGGCCGGCAAAAACGTAGTCAACGAGCTCTGCGACGCTATTCGCTACCTTGGCGACGTTTCGTACGCAGTTTTGCCCAGAGACATAGCGCACAATCTCGGCGATTTGAAAAAGTCTTTTTTGAAGAACCTGCGAACCCTGATTGACAAGGACATTGAGTGGGTTGATGCGCGCGTGGCTGGAGGAGATCGAGTGCGCGAAGAATGGCAACAGAAATGCGACCGGCAAACATCTGAAGGCGCGCCAGAGCCAGTCAACTAAAGTAGAGCAAACCTTAGTTTGCCAACTCAAAGATGGAAGTCTTACTAGCAGACGAATACGGTTTCTGTTTCGGCGTTGAACGCGCCGTGGAGATGGTTGAGGACGCGCTTGACGAAGGCGTGCGTCCCATTCGTTCGCTTGGGCCATTGATTCATAATGCGCAGGAGATGGAACGGCTCGGTGAGTTGGGAGTCTCAACGATTGACGTTCCCGCCGAAGCTGATGCCGACACCATTGCCGTAATACGCGCGCATGGTGTCACGCCGCAAGTGCAGCGCGACCTGGAAGGCCGGGCCGCTAAAGTGATCGATGCGACTTGTCCTTTTGTAACCAGAGTCCAGCACCTGGCCGAACGCGCGGCGCTGGATGGGCGTGACGTGGTGGTGGCGGGCAATCCCGATCATCCCGAAATGATTGGTGTCGTGGGTTATGCGCCTGAGAACACTTACGTGGTGCGCGATGCGAGCGAAGTCGCAACCTTGCCGCAGTTGCGCGCGCCGTTGGTCGTTTCGCAAACCACTATCAAGTTGAAGACGTTTTTAGAAGTTGCCGAGGCGGTGCGCGCCAAGACTGATGCTGAACCACAAGTCGTCAACACAATTTGTTCGGCAACGCGCGATCGACAGGACGCGGCGCGCGCTCTTGCGGGGCAGGTCGATGTGTTCTACGTAATTGGCGGCCGCCATTCCTCAAACAGCGTCAAGCTGCTGGCGGTTTGTCAGGAACAATGCGAAAAGAGTTTTTTGATTGAAACGCCCGCCGAAATCAATCCCGCAGACGTTGAAAGCGCCCAACGGGTTGGCGTTACCGCCGGCGCCTCAACTCCAAATTGGCTGATCGATCAAGTGGTCAGCCGGCTCCATCATCTCGGCCAGCATAACTAAGCAACAGGAATTTCGAGGCGGATATTGCTAAAGCGTTGGGCCTTCCGGCGCCGGACTTTCTTATGCCGCATCAGTTAAAGCAGATCGCAGATGAACTACTATTTCTGAACGATCCTGCGAAACTGGAAGATGCGGCGCTACGCTTACATTCGCTGCTCTCCGCGGCTACCGGCATAACGTGCTGATGAGTTACTTATTGTTTGGGAAGCAGACCGGGATTTCAATATCGGTGGGTTCGAGAGAACGAGACTTATACAGGCCGGGTGGTCTAGTGAATTGTGGAGAAGAGCCGGAGCCTACAAATCTTCAGGACTCATCTGGTCCAACGCGCCAACAATTTGTCGCGCTTCTTCCGAGCCGTAGTCGTCAGCTTGGCGCCGCAAGGCGTCTCGAGCTATTTCCGCATCAACTGGATCACTCAACAGTCCAATCAGAACTGAAGTTGGCAACTGGGCCAGCGCCTCGCTGGATAGAGCGCGGACGACGACCTCCGGCGAACGTGCCAGCTCGCAAACCTCGCTGGGCGCAAAACGCGTAAGCGCATCAGCCAGCGCGTCGATACGCTTGTAGTCGCGCTGTTTGTCGGCACGGCGCACGAGTTGAGTAAAGACTTCCGCCGATCGCGTTTTTTCCTGCAACACCGCCGCGCAGGTGTTCGCGATGTGCCGAAGCTGATTTCCTTTTTCGGTTTCTAAATGGTCGGCCTCGTGCGTTCGTTCATCAAGCGCCGTGAGCAGGCGGCTGAGTTCGTGGTCGGCGCGCGCATCATAAGGGGCGCTGCGTGCCGGGGCCGGTGCTGGATTTTGCAGCGCATGCTCGACGAGACCGCGCGTGGCTGGACGCAGTTCCGACCAAACACTCGCCAGGCGCCCACCAAAATCTTCAATCGGTAAAGACAACCTAAAAATCTCTCCTCAAGGCTGAAAACTAAAACGGCGTACTATACGCGATGCCGGTCGGAAAAAAAAAGCCCGTAGCCGTCAGGGAAGAAGGTAGCACAACCAACAGGCCAGTCGCCGTTTGCCAGCCATCGAACAACGTTTGAGGCGGAACACTCCTGCCGAAAAACAGAGTTATATTGGCGTTTGAGCGAATACCGGGCAGGGACAACAAAAGCAGTAGTCAGTAGGCAGCAGGCGAAAGAAAGAGGTTTTCGTTTTCTGCCTACTGCCTACTGAGTTACAGGATTGTGGTCCTTGATCTCGGCGATGCTGGGAAACGGAATCTTAACGATCTCGCCGCCGGCGCGTTCGATCTTCACGCTCGGCGTAGTTAATGCTTGGGTGGTCTTCATGCTGCGCACGGTGCCGCGAACGCGCTGGCCATCGAGGGTTACGATTTCAACGTTGTCTTTCCCGTAAAGCGGCTGGAGTGCCGCCAGTGCTTTGGTTACTTCCACGTTTTGCTGTTTCTCCTTAAAACCTTGAAGCGAGTAGCCGAAGGCAATGCGAATAGCGAGCCAAAGGGGGAGGTTGGTTCAAATATAATGCGCTCGAAGCCGTTGAAAGTCTATTTGAATAACTTGGAAGAAAGACCGGAATCGCGCCCTGGAAGGCCCGCTTTCCCTGTTAGCCACAGCCGAAGTGATTTTTTATCTGCCGGCAAAATGCAACCGGAAAGCTCCATTTGGCGTATAGACTTCTGCTATCCTTAGCCTGTTTTAAAAGGCCGAACGCTCGGATCTGCGAAATAGCCATGACTCCCGAAACGAACACCTCAGTCACAAATTGCGGAAACTGCAACGCGCCCATGCCCAGAGAGCTGCGATTCTGCCGCAACTGTGGGTTTCGCCTCGGCGAAGGTACGGCTGAGTACACTGAGACAGTTCGTTTTCAGAACGTTCCGCCCGGTACGCTAACGGGGAACGGTGCAGCTCAGTTTCAACAGTACCAGTATCGCGGGATGGCAGTTTCTCCAAGTGGCCCGATGCGTAAGCGGAAGAAGCGCATGAGTGGCATGAGCTGGATGTTTATTGTTTTGATCGTATTTTTCGTGGCCGCGGCAGGCTTTACTGCGATTATCAAGCCCATTCGACAAAATGTTCGGGTGCAAATTGCGGAAACCATGAAAAAGTCGTACGCGGGCGTCAATTCGTTCGACACTGCGGAGAATGGCGTCGGCGTCACGTTCGATAACGTTGAACCGCCGGGTTCGCCTGCGGACATAGCCGGATTGGTTGGCGGCGACATCATCACTTCGATGGATGGGATGCCAATTCACACCGACGACGAGATGACTGCTCTGTTGGCGGGCGCCCCGATCGGAAAAACTTTTGACGTGGTCTACTTGCGCGATGGCGAGATCAAGAACACCAAACTAACTACCATTTCGAGAGAAGAGTTGGACCGCTTAACCAGCGCCTATCGCAGCCGGCCGGAGGGTCGCGGTCAGTTTGGTTATGAAGATGGCGACGCCGAACGCGTGGCGATACCGGGAACGAAGATGTATGGCGTTCGCCTGGGCGAGATCCTGTCAAACCGTCCGGCGGACATCGCGGGCGTCAAAGCCGGCGACGTCGTTATCGAGTTCGATGGTATTCCGATTCGCACCTCCGACGAGTTTCTTTCTCGCGTCCGGCGCGCGATCCCTTACAGCACAGTCAAGCTGGTTGTGATGCGTGACGGCGAGCGTATTGAGATTCCGGTTAAGATGGGGAAACAGTGAAGAGTGAAGAGTGAAGAGTGAAGAGTGAAGAGTGAAGAGGGGGGGACCTTATTAGTCTTTTCTTTTCACTTTTCACTGTTCACTCTTCACTTTTGAAGTACTGGCGCATCCGCGCTTCGATTTCCCGCCGCACTTCTTCGCGTTCTTCTTCCGACTCATCTGCTTCAAAGGTTTCAAACAGCGCGTAGGGGTTTTCCGCTACGAGACGGAGTTCCCAGGCTTCGCGCTTTTCGTGCGAAGGCCGCGAAAACCAGAGCGCGTCGAGTTCCGCTTCTTCCTGCGCAGCTTTGCCCAGCGACGTTATCCCCGCTTCAAGTTCCGCTCGAGATTCCGGGCGCAGCAGCACCCGCCGCAATTGCCAACCGTGCTTTTGATAAACAGCGAGAATCTCTTCTATTAATCCGTCTATTTTCATTTTCGTGAAAAGTATACCGGATGAAGTAACCGAAACGGGGCTATTGGGACCGCGGGCGTTCCGCCCGCAATGAGTGTGTAGCGCGAAGATGTTTCGCAAGTATTCTCCCTTACCGTCGGAGCGTCTGACGACGCATGGCGGGCGGGACGCCAGCGGTCCCAGCAACAGCTTGTTTGACCATCGCGCCGCCGCGCCTCTATCATCGCTGCCACGACCTAAGGTCGAATTTTCGAGTCTGTGGAAAGTGCTGTTGTATCAGAACTGCTCGCGATTGCTCGGCGAATGCAAGCCCAAGAAAAGGAATTCGCCGGGAGTCTCGCGTTACGGCAAGTTTTTGTTTCTGGTGTTCTTTATTCTGCTTGACACTTCGCTCGGGCTATCGCAAAACAATCCATATCGAATGCCTTCAAACACTTCTCCAGCAATGACAACAAGGGCTGAACAATCTCGCGACGAAGCGCCTGCTTCGTTTTATGAAGTGCTGCGCAAGACTCTTAAGAAGCGTAAGACCGACGTGGACCGCATCTGCCCGCACAGTGATTCCGTCGCGCGCCGCATTCTTGAAGACTATGGCGCGATGTTTCTGGCCAAGAAAGTGACGCCGCCGCCGGTTTGTATCTTCACCAGCGAAGCAGAAGTTGCGAAGTTTCAGGAAGAGGCGGATTACACTACCGAAAACATCGACGGCGCGGACGTCGAGCTGCAGCCCGAAGCGATGAAGCAGTTGCTGAAAGCGCGCGAAAAGGCACTTAAGGAAGGTTTGAATATCACGCCGCGCGACGGCGCCGAAGCCGCGCGCCGCAGTTACCAGGATAGTTACGAATTGTGGAACACGCGCTTTATTCCCGCGTTGGACTACTGGTTGCGGCAGGGGCGCTTGACCGCAGAAAAAGTCGCGCGCCTTAAAGTGTTGCCGCTGCATGAACAAATCGGCGAGGTGCTGGAGCTTGAGCGCAGCGGCATTTATTTCAGCAAAGACCTTTCCAAGTCGATTCTGTATTCGATCGCGGCGCCGGGCACTTCACAGCACATCGCGATGCTGGCGTTCGACGTTAACGAATTTGCTAATGCTCGCGTGCGCGAGCTTCTCGCCGACTACGGTTGGTTTCAAACGGTGCTTAGTGATTTACCCCACTTCACTTTTCTTGGTCTGAAAGAAAAAGACTTGCCAAAGAATGGCCTGAAGAGCGTCGTGGTTGACGGGCAAACTTTCTGGATTCCCAACGTCACGCAATAAAGATGAGCAGCGACTTCGATACCGCAGCGCGCACCGCCCTCACCAAATGCATCCGAGAAATCGAGAAACGTACTGATGCTGAGCTGGTGCTGGTAGTTCGCGCTCGTTCCCATTCGTACGCGGCGGCTAACTATTTGTTTGGCGCGTTGCTCGCATTTGCCGGTCTCAACTTCCTGCTTTTCTCACCTTTTAATTTTCATCAAGTCTGGGTGCCAATCGATATTGCTTTGCTTTTCGTTTTAGGAACGTACGTTTCCTCTCGCAGTAACGCGCTTCGGCGCTGGTTAACGCAAAAGGTCGTGCGCAACAAGGCAGCGCGCGCGGGCGCGGCGGCCATGTTCTATGAAGCGGGCATAGCAAACACAAAAGCCGAGCTGGGCGTGCTCGTTTATCTCTCGCTGCTGGAACGCAGGCTCGAACTAATCGCCGACCGCGGAATTCTTAAAGCTGTTCCGGCGCTGGAATGGAACCAGGCGATTTTTGAATTGCATCAAGCGGGGAAACAACCGAACCCTGAAACCTTAAGAGCCAGTTTAGAGAAGCTGGGCGTTTTGTTGGCGCAATGCCTGCCAGCCAGCGCTGAAAATCCGAACGAGCTTCCCGACGCGCCGCGTTTCGAATTGTGATGCGACCTGCAAACCGGACCAACCTGGCTATGCGGCTGTTGTGCCGCGCCTCTTTAATCGGCGGCGCAATGATGTTGTCGGTCGCGCTTGCGGTGGAGACTTGGGCGCGTGTTGGTGGCGGCGGTTCGTATAGCGGCGGCGGCGGGCATGGCGGAAGCGGCGGAGGCGGTGGTGGGGGAGCACTCATTTGGCTCATCTTTCAGTTGTTACGCGTCCTCGCATATCTCACGATCGAGTATCCGGTGGTTGGGATTCCTCTCGACATCCTAATCGCTGCCGCCGTGATTTATTACTTTGTGAGGCGCGCCAGGCGGGTTGAACCAACAACGCCGCTGGGATTGAATACGCAGCAAAGTAGTCCAGAAAACATTCCGCGCCAGTTTGATCAGTTACGCAAGTTCGATCCCAACTTCTCTGAAATAGTTTTTACCGACTTTGCTTACGCGCTTTACGGTAAGGCCCACGACGCTCGTGGTCGCGGCGCGGCCGCGCTTGATCAGTTTTCGCCGTACCTGAGCGACGCCGCGCGCGCGAATCTATTGCAACGGAGCCCGCCCGGATTAAAGGAAGTTAAGGGAATAATCGTCGGCGCACTAAACATCGCCAACGTCAGCGGTCTGGAAACGCCACTGGTAAGGATCAGTTTGATATACGAAGCGAACTACACCGAGGTGGTCCAGGCGAATCAGAAACAGGCGGCGATGAGCTACTACGTTCGCGAGCGTTGGGAACTCGAGCGCAAGCGCGATGTGTTGTCACCAGCGCCGGCGCAGGCTACGGCGCTTCACTGTCCGCGCTGTGGCGGCGCGCTGCAGAAGAACACGGCTGGCGCTTGTGCTTTCTGCGGAACAAAAATCGAGAGCGGCGAATTTCAGTGGTACGTGCGCGACGTAGCGCTGCTCACCCGTGAAGCAAAAGGACCGCTGCTCACTTCCGACGTGCCGGAGGTTGGCACTGATTACCGCAGTGTGGTTCAGCCCGGCTTTGATAACATTCGCGTCGCCTTCGAAAAAAACAATCCTGATTTTTCCTGGGGCGCATTTCAGGCGCGCGCGCGGCTGATTTTTGACGAGCTGCAGGCCGCCTGGTCCACGCTTGATTGGGACCGTGCGCGCCCGCATGAAACGGACAGCCTTTTCCAAATGCATCAATATTGGATTGATGCCTACCGGCGACAGGGACTCCACAACAAGCTGGATCAGTGCACCATCACCGCGATGCAGCCGGTAAAGATTACGGAAGACAAGTTTTACAATGCCATCACCATGCGTATTGGCGCCCAGGGTTACGACTACACTTCTGATGCGAACGGGCGCGTCGTGGCCGGGTCGACAACCAACCTGCGGCGTTGGAGCGAATACTGGACCTTTATCCGAAACCGTAGCGCCAAGCCGGCGGCCGCGCGCGCGGATCTAAACTGTCCCAACTGTGGGGCGCCCCTGAAAGTGAATGCCGCGGGCATTTGTGAATTCTGCGGCGGAAAGATAACCTCAGGAGAGTTTGACTGGGTCCTTTCGCGGATTGAGCAAGACGAATCGTATCAAGGCTGAAGTGGCCGACATCCTAATCCTGCGGCGCGACATCGAAACACCCCGGCAAATCGGGAAACAGACTTTTAAGAAAACACGACGAACCTTTTCGCGGGAGATTTTTGTGAAACGTAGTCTACTGCTACTCCTTCTGCTTTCATCCTTTCTGTTGAATCCAGCGGCCTTTGCCGCGCCCCAGAATGCGCGAGCTTCAGCAACCGCTACCGCGCCGCAAAAAGCGACGGTCCCCGCGCGGCCCCAGCAGGCGCAGCTTGTCAATCACACACTGGCCAACGGTCTTGAGATTATCGTGCTCGAGGATCATTCGGTGCCGCTGGTGACGCTGGAACTGGCGGTGAAAAACGGATCTTATACCGAGCCGCCGGAACTCAACGGACTTTCGCATTTGTACGAACACATGTTTTTTAAGGCGAACCGCGCGGTGGCTAACGCGGAAGACTACCTGCGCACGATCGGCCAGTTGGGCATCGCATACAACGGCACCACGCGCGAAGAGGTAGTTGACTATTACTTCACCACCACCACGCCGAACCTGCGCACCGCGATGCAGTTCATGCGCGATTCCGTACGCTATCCGTTGTTTGAGCAGGGCGAGTTTGAACGCGAGCGCGAAGTGGTGATCGGCGAGATCGATCGCAACGAGTCGAACCCCTTCTTTTATCTCAACAAAGAGATGACGGCGCGGATGTTCCCGAAGTACACCAGCCGCAAAAACCCGCTCGGCAACCGGCAAACGGTTTCGACGGCAACCACGGACATGATGCGGCTGATACAGTCGCGATACTACGTGCCAAACAATTCGGCGCTGGTGATTACGGGTGACGTGAACCCGGAAGAGATCTTCAAGATGGCCCAGGACCTTTATGGTGACTGGCCGCGCCGCGAAAAAGATCCCTTCGTCGAGTTTCCTTTGGTCGAACATCCACCACTGGCAAAAAGCGAAGGCGTGGTTATCACGCAGCCGGTCCAGAACGTAATCATAGCCATTGGCTGGCATGGCCCATCGATCGGCAAAGACAATCCCTCGACTTATGCGGCGGATGTTTTTTCTTTCATCCTGACGCAGCCCAACTCGCGCTTCCAACGCGCGCTGGTTGATACCGGCCTGGTCAACGGGGTCAGCATTGGTTACTACACTCAACGAAACGTCGGCCCGATTCAGATCTTTGCGCAAACGTCGCCGGAGAAAGCGCGCGCGGCGCTCAAAGCGATTTACAACGAAGTGGCCCACTTTAATGACAAGGACTACTTCACTGACGATCAACTGGAAAGCGCGAAAGCACTTTTGGAAGCTGACGATCTTTATTCGCGCGAAAAGTTAAGCGACTATTCGCACACCTTGAGTTTTTGGTGGGCATCGACGGGGCTCGACTACTTTCGTGGTTATTTGGGCCGTCTGCGCGCCACCTCGCGCGCCGACATCAGCCGTTACGTGACCACCTACATCCAGGGTAAGCCGCATATTGGATTGGCACTCGTCTCAGCGGATGCCCAGCAAAAAATCAAAATTGAACCAGCAGAGCTAATAGGTCAATGAGCAACAATACAATGAATTTGGAATTTGGAATTTGGAATTTGGAATCAGCAGGCCTGACAGGTGATTCGAACACCGCAACCCTCTTGCCCGACGGACGCGTGACTCGTGTGGCTCGCGCGAACCCTTTCGCCATGCGGCTGCGAATGTTGGCGCTAGTGGTCTCATTGTTTCTGCTGCCGGCGCTTACGCTTTCGGTTGCCGCGCAGAAACCAACCGAACCCGCGAATGCAACCGCGCTACAAGGCGCGCAAAGCGTCGTCGCCAAACAAGCGGCCCTGGTTACGGAGTTTGACGTCAATGGACTAAAGGTTTTGGTCAAACGGCGTGAGGGCAGCTTGACGGTCGCCACCGGCCTTTTCATCCGCGGCGGTTCGCGAAACATTACAGCCAAAGACGCGGGCATCGAGGCATTGATGCTCGACGTGGCTACTGACGCCAGCGCTTCCTATCCGCGGGCGCGCATGCGCGACGAACTGGCGCGCATGGGTACGGTGCTCAGCTCCAGCGAGAACTATGATTACTCAGCGCTGTCGTTAACTTCTACGCGCGTGAATTTCGATCGCTCGTGGGACATCTTCACCGATGTCGTGCTGCATCCCGCGTTTACCAAAGACGATTTTGACCTGGAGAAGGAACGCGCACTCTCGTCTCTGCGCGACGATTCGGACGATCCCGATACCTACCTGCAACGATTGCAGGAACGGGTCGCCTATGCCGGCCATCCTTATTTGAACCGGCCGCAGGGAACTGTCGGATCGGTTACCAGCCTGACCCTGGAAGATTTGCGCCGTTATCACCGGCAGACCATGGAAACGTCGCGACTGCTGCTGGTGATTGTGGGCGATCTGGATCCAGTTCAACTCAAGCAGCGCATTGCCGCGACGCTGGGAAAACTCCCACGCGGAACTTACAAGGATCAGGCCACGCCGGTCCTCTCTTTTCCAGCCTCGACAGTGGAAATAACGGATCGAACTTTGCCGACGAATTATGTACAAGGCATTTTTAGCGCGCCAGCCCTGACCTCTGCGGATATTTATCCGATGATGGTGGGTTCTTCGATTCTGCGGGATCGCGTGTTTCAGGAGGTGCGAGTCAAACGGAATCTTTCTTATGCGCCCAATGCGTTTCTGGGGAGTCAGGGAGCAAACGTTGGCGGCATTTATGTAACTGCTGTTGATGCGAACCAGGCCGTGGGCGTGATGCTGGATGAAATCCGTCGCTTGCAAGCGCAGCCGATCGATAACGACGACATCAACGGCGTCATCTCGCAATACCTGACGACTTACTACATGGAGCAGGAAACGAATGCCGCGCAGGCTGCCAACCTGGCCGAATATGAACTGATAGGCGGTGGCTGGCGCAATTCGTTCGAGCTTATCTCGCGGCTGCATGCGGTAACGCCCGCTGACGTTCAGCGGGTCGCGCAAAAGTACATGCACAACCTGCGCTTTGTCGTATTGGGCAATCCCAAGAGCGTGGATACGAAGATCTTTATGGGACCGGCGGAGAAAGGGTAGAAGGGTAGGAACGCAGAAGGCAGAAGGCAGAAGGCAGTAGGCAGAAACAGAAAACGCCGCGCGATTATAGATCGCGCGGCGTTTTTATTTTTGCAGGTTCGCGAACGAACGTTTTATGCTTTCTGCCTACTGCCTACTGCCTACTGCGCCCGCCGTCTGCGACGGCTTACTGCTCCAGCCTCGTCTCGCTCATCAGCTTCTCATAAAGTTTCCCATCAAGCTCTCGCAGAATCTTTGCTTCATTCAGCGCTAGCCGCTGGTTGCCACTTTCCCAATACGCGACGGCAAGGTTGTAATGAGCATCAGCAAAAGCCGGTTGCAAGTTGATCGCGCGCAAGTACGAAGCAATCGCCTGGGACATGCGACCTGCGTAGTAATAGGCGTCGCCCAGCTTATTATGGATTTCTTCAGACTCGGGCTTTAACTCGAGGGCGTGCTGGTAGGCGCGAATGGCGTCTGCATTTTTCCCTTGCTTGACCTTGCAATAACCCACCTGCACCCAGGCATCAGCCCGGCGTGGGTTGCGGTTGGCTGCTGTCTCGAAATAGCCAAGCGCGTTGTCGTAGTTTCCCAACCACAGCGAATCGAGGCCCGTGCGATATGAGGAATCGGCGATGTCGCCATTGCGGTCGCGCTGCGGCAGCGCGGACAGGGAACGTACCTCGCCCGGCTTTAGTTCTGCGAGTCGCGCTACGCCGATGGCGAGGTTTATGTTTTGCCCATTGGTCACCTTTACCGTCACCACGCCGATCACCTGGCCTTTAAGATTAAATACCGGACTGCCACTGTTGCCGTGCGAAATTGGCGCCGTGATTTGAATAATCTTACCGACGTTTGGCACTTCGCGTACGGCCGAAACGATGCCGTTAGTAACCGAGCCTTCCAGTTTCAACGGATTGCCGATCACGAAAATTGATTCGCCTTCATCCGGCAAGACGTTGGCAATCTCGCTGGCGCGCGGCCGCTCGCGGGGCATGTCGACGCTGAGCAACGCCAGGTCGCCTTCTTCATCAACAGCCAGCGTCCCGTTAACGGCAAACACTTTGCCTTTGCCGTCAAGCGTCTTTACTTCACATCGTTTCGCGCCGCGAATGACGTGTAAGTTGGTGACCACCTCGGCTGGTCGCAGAAAAAACCCGCTGCCGGTCATAATCGGTTCGCCGTCCGTATCGTAGGTTGCGATCGCAACCACGGTGGGCTTAACGCGTTTGACAAGATCGGGAAGACTTTCCTGCGCGTAGGTTTGTTGGAAGGAGAAAAGACTTACAGCTAGCAGCAGCAACTGGGGGAAGATGCGTTTCATAGCTTTCAGTTGTAACAACCAAATCCTGCGGTTGATAGGGTGCCGAACCTAAAGGAGTTCAGCGTTGTTCGCGGACGAGGCCAGGGAGCTCGACCGGACGGGGTTACGGACACCCGATCCGTGGGGCGCATCTTAGCCGAATGGCCGGTTGGGAACAACAAAATTCCCAAACTTTTGCGGTCGTCAGTCAGGGCAAACGTTGTGGCATGGAGTCAGTACCGCCTAGGGTAGCGGGTGGGTGCTGCATTTTTCGATCACGGTCCCGCTGGCGAGGTGTCACTGACTACACCAAAAGCATAAGGCCGCCATTGCTGACGACCTTAACAGGAGTTCCTCTCCTCAGTTGTTGCTGGTGATTAACGAATGACTTCAATTACACCAAGTCGCGGACCAGCAGGCACGATCACTGTATTCTTGATAACGCCGATGTCTTCCAGCGTCACCAACAAGCCAAAGTCAGGCAGCATCGTTTTAGCTTTGATTTCCGCTTCATTACGGTTCTTCAGGTTAATGATTTGCCCGAGTTTCTGAAACTGGTTGTCAGGCGAAACGGCCCAGAGAATATAAGTGCGTCCCGCAGGCGCTTGTTTCAGCTCATGGAAAACCATTTTCACTTGAGTTGCTTTGCCACGATGCGGCTCGATGAATACATTCGC
>JANMKA010000014.1:0-16170 GCA_031371765.1 Blastocatellia bacterium | reverse complement strand
CGGTGTTGGTGATTGAGTGACGAACGATCCTGGGACAGACTTAAGTCGGCGCCACTGCGGCCGAGGTTTTCGCGGATGGCGATGAATTCCATCTCGGGCGTGATGATGCCTTGTCGCGCGTAGTGCATCTGCGTGACGCACGAACCCTGCTTCGCGCGCAGCGGCGTGCGAACGAGCGCGGGAAAATCTTCCAAGCGATTTAGGCCAGCAACGGCTTTCTCTTTTTGGCGCGCCTGGTTCGCGGCGTCGAATGTTAGGTAGCCGTCATCGATCGGTTGCAGTGAACGACCCTGGTATTCCTCAACGTCGCCTCGCTCAAGAATCCAATGACGCCGCAACGTCGGTAGCCCTTCACGCACATCGGATCGCATCGCAGGATCGCCATATGGACCACTCGTGTCGTAGACGCGCACGGCTGGGTTCGCGTCCAGTGAGTTGTCGAAATTTCGCGTCGGACTTTGATCGATTTCGCGAAAAGGGACACGGACCCCGGGCTGTTTGCCATCGATGTAGATGCGACGCGAGTTTGGTAACGCGACATCGGAAGTTGAGTTTTCGATTTGCGGTTGATCGGTTGACCCGGTCGCTACCGCTCCCGGTTCTGACTTTGTGATTGCGGCGCTCATAAGGACTCCATTTGGACTGCGGTGGCTTGACACCGCTTTTGAGATTCGCATGCGTGTAGCGATGGCTAAAGCGGTGTCACGCCACCGCAGTCCAAAAAAAAACCGTTCCACCTGGTTCAAAGGATGGAACGGTCGCACATCCGGGACTCGCTTCGCGGCCGGATGGCTGTTTCTCCCTTCGACGGTGTTAACCGTATCAGGTTCAAGGGGTCTCCTCTGAATTTCGGATTTCGGAAGGCGGATTTCGGATTTACCAGCACCATCTGGCTTCACTCCGCATTCCGCAATCATCAATCCGCATTCGCGGGACTCTCAGCCCGGTCTTTTGCAAAACCAGGGCTCCCCCGAAAGCTTCTGAATTATCAATCTGAAGTCGATTCTATGTCTGTTTGCGAGTGCGTGCAACGGCGCGGCAGCCGTGGCACAATCAGGCTTCCCTGGAAAAACTAACGCTCGATATCGGATACCTCTGAAAGGAAAATAATATGGCTACAGAAGAAGGCAAACGCTTCGTTGATTTCAAACTTCAGAATCAGGATGGTAAGACAGTTACGCTCAACGATTTCGCTGGCAAGTGGCTGGTCGTTTACGTTTATCCGAAAGACGACACACCCGGCTGCACGATACAGGGGAAATCATTCACCGCGTCCAAGCAGGAATTTGATGATGCGAACATCGCCGTGGTGGGTGTCAGTGCAGACGACGTGGCGTCGCACCAAGATTTTTGCAACAAGTTTTCGTTCACGATTGATTTACTTGCCGATCCAAATCACGAACTGCTCGATGCCGCCGGCGTGGGCCAAAGCGATTACAAGGGCACGATGTACTGGGATCGCACTTCGTTTGTAATCGATCCGCAGGGCACGCTAAAGAAGGTTTATCTGAAGGTGAACCCCGAAGGCCACGAGCGCGTGTTGTTGGACGATATCAAAGCGATGCAGGCGTAGAAACGGTAGTTTTGGTTTCTTAAGGTTTGCGCAGGACTGGTGGTCTATCGCCGGCTGGACCAATCATTCCACCACGGCCTCTACTGTCGGTAATTTTGTAGCCTGTAGGCGCCTGGAAGAGTTCGGGCGACGGCTCGCCGCGCAGAATGTTGGTTAAGTGAAAAGTCGTTTCGCCAAAGCGTGGATCGTTATGCTTCATCAATACGATCATGTGCAACTCAGGGGCGTACCATTCTTCGTGAGTGATGACCATTGGCTGCTCGTTATCAAACTCGCCGGCGGGAATCGTCATCGTGACGCGTGTGCCTTCCGCCAGCACGCCTGCGATTGTTTGCTGCAGTAATTTTTCCGTAACTGGTTTGGGAAGCGGTGGAGCTGCATCGCCTTCGGCCCTGCGCCGGTGTGCCGTGCTCGTCGGCATCAAGACACTGAAAGGCGCATTGCCTCCCATCGAACGTTCCATTGCTTCCATCACTCTTGCCGGTGGCAGTTGCCGTTTCTCCGCCGTGCCGGACTGCGTGTCGATGACGTAGTTCACTCGACCGATGGGATCGTTGATGATGATCAAGCGCGGCGGTTGGCCATCCGGAGCGAGCGTGTTGCCGCGTTGCAGTTCATGATCGCGTCGCGTGCGTCCGACGCCGTCGCGATAAATATGGGCCACCGACTTTCGCCCCATGCGATTGCCGTCCGCCAGCGTTTGCACGTGCTCCGTGACCGAGTCGGCCGAAAATGCTGCCCCTTCAACTAACACCCTGTCAAAGTTTGTATCCGGAGTTGTGAAGCTGAGCGTCTGCAACTGCCCAGTTCGACTGCCCAGCAGAAGCACCGGTGTCTCTGCGACAGGCGTTGGTAGTTCAACTTGCATAGTCGATGAACGAGAGCCTACAGGCGGTTCTTTTGGTGGCCCAGGCGTACGGCCGCTTTGCGCGAAAGCTGTAGCAAACGTAATGAGGAGTAATAAGGAAGCGTGTAATAGGGTTCGCCGTAATGCTAGTGCGTTCATTGTAACTGTGACTCTACCCGCCAATAAAACTCATCGAACGCGAAGGCGCGACGAACTGAGGATCGTTGATGTAATGGCGCGGTTCTTTCTTTAGCACTACTGATTCAATGAAGTCGATAATTTCGGCGCGACTGGCGCCGGTGCGGACCACATCGCGCAAGGAATGCTCGACGGTTGAAAACAAACAGGTACGAATTTGCCCGTCCGCAGTCAGCCGAATGCGCGAACAGGCGCCGCAAAACGGCTCGGTGACCGGAGCTATGATGCCAACTTCGCCGGGTCCGCCGTCCGCAAAACGATAACGCGAGGAGGTTTCCGAACCGCGCACCACGTCCAGCGCCAGGAGCGGGAAGCGCTCGTTGATTCTTTCGTAAATCTCTTTGCCGGCGACCACATCATCGCGCGACCAGTCATGGCCCGAATCCAACGGCATGAATTCGATGAAGCGCATCTTCACGTCGTGCTCGCGCGCGAAAGCCGCAAAGTCGGCGACTTCAGCTTCATTATGGTTGCGCACCACTACCACATTGATCTTGATTGGCTCGAGCCGCGCTTGTTTTGCGGCTTCGATTCCAGCCAGCACGCGATCCAGCACGTCGACGCCAGTCATTTGTTTGAACGTGTCGGGCTTTAAACTATCCAGACTGATCGTAATGCGATCCAGGCCAGCATTTTTTAATGCCTGGGCCCGGTCGGGCAGGAAATAGCCATTGGTAGTGAGCGCGAGATCTTGCAGACCTTTCGATTTCAACGCCGCAAGCTTTTCAATAATCGTTTCAATATCGCGGCGCATCATCGGCTCGCCGCCAGTCAACCTGATCTTCTCAATTCCGAGTTCAACGAAGATGTCGCAAACATACTCGATCTCTTCGTACGACAGCATTTGCTCTTTCGGTGCAATTGGCGGCTCGCCGTGTGGCAGGCAGTAAAAACAGCGAAAATTGCAACGATCGGTCAGCGACACGCGCAGGTCGCGAATCGGGCGGTGGTAGGAATCTTTGAGAATGCCTGACATTGCCTTGGCTCAAATGATACGCGGGAGACCGAGACAACGCCAAACTCGCTCCGTTCTGGTGCCGCGTCACTTTGAATGTGGCAGCAAACCAAAGATTAGCCGCGGATAAACGCGAATGAACACGCGGCTGAATTGTTTTTCGAACGAAGGTGGCCAATCTACTTTACCGTCAACGTCGTCTTGGCAAAATACTCAGTCAAATTGCCGCGATGTTCCATCGTCTCGCGTTTACCCCAGGCGATGATGTAAACGGAATAAACGCCGGCGGGCAAACTTAGGCTGTCACCGATAGTTGCGTACTTGCGGTTCTGCTCGCCGATGTTCTGTTGATAGTCCTTTATGAATTCGACATCTTTGCCGTCGGCGCCTTGCTTGTGAAAAACGATCCCGATGAAATCCACGCCTGACGGCGTTGGGTTCTCGAACAAGACATTGAAAGGCGTATCAGCTTTCCATAGATTCGAGCCGCCGACGCACTTCCAGTCGTCGTCAATCTCTTTGCAGATGCTGACCTTGCCCTGACCAGCGGCAGTGTTGCCCACCGCACGTGGTCCAACCGTATCCTCGCCGACGCTGAAATCGGTGGTGGCCCACACCTGCGACTTGTCGTAATAGTTCACCATGCGCACAAAATATTTTCCGGGCGTGTTTATCGTGAAGGGAATGTAAGCAGTCGTGTGCTGCGGCGACGCGTAGTAATCCATGTTCTGCACATACTCGCCGTTGACGTCATTCTTGGTGATCATGAAGGTGATACGCGCGCCTGTCGCTACTTGTGTGAAGGTCGCCAGCACAAACACGTTTCGCAACGTGCCTTTCGGTTCAAAGGCCTTCGTAGAATTGACGCAGGTTGCAGTCTCAACCACATTGACGCCGTATTGCGCGTTCGTGATCTTCAACGCTTCGCAGGTTTCCAACTTGAGTTTGAATTGCGCGCCGGCCAGGCTGGGCATCAACAGGCACGACAAGCAAGCGAGAATGAAAAAAAGAAAACTACGGTTAGTTCTCATGGGGGCTCCTTTCAAAGGGCGGACGCGGCAGCAGATTAATGCAATCGGCTGGACCAAGCAACGAAAAAAGCAGACGAATTTTTAGTGACGAATAGCCCATTGCGCCTTATCATTCTGGCTATGACCTCAATCAAGTCTTCATTCCTAATGGTGGTCTGCGCGGCGGTGTTGTTGTTGTGTTGTTGCACGTCCGCGTTCGCAAAATGTGGCGATACCCCGCCGCCAATGCCCGCGCCAGACAAATCTGGTTGTACTAAGACTGGACTCTATTTCGCGATGTACGGAACGGGACAGCCGTTGCTGGCGATTCATGGCCTGGGCGCCAGCATGTACTCGTGGCGCGAATTCGTGAAGGTAAAGGACACGTTTCCCGGTTACCAGATTATTCTGATCGACTTGAAGGGCTCGGGAAATTCAGCAAAGCCTCGGAACAAGAACTACTCCATCAAGACGCAGCGCGATCTTGTTTACCAATTCATTCTGGAGCAAAACCTAACGAACCTAACCTTGGTGGGGAATTCATACGGCGGAGCAGTATCCCTGATACTTACGATGAAGTTAATGAAGCAGAACCCCGGGCTCCTCACGAAGTTGATACTTATCGACAGCGGCGGTTCCAACAAGCTGCTTCCCTGGTACTTAAAACTTATGAGAATACCGGTGCTCGGATGGTTGGCCCTGGAGATTTTGACGCCCGCAGAAGCCGCCGACACTGTTCTGAAAAATGCCTATTACGATAGCTGCCTGATTACGAAGGAACAGATTGCTGCTTACGCCGCGCCGCTTGCTGCTACCAATGGCAAGTATGCATTGCTGCAAATAGCGAAAGGGGCCGTGCCCAAAGACATCAAGAAAATAATGCGCCAATATTCCACCATCACCGTGCCCACGTTCATCCTATGGGGCGCCGACGATAAAGTGATTCCCCTGGCTATTGGCGAGATGCTGCACCGAAAAATTAAAGGCTCAAGTCTGGATTTGGTTAAAGAATGCGGGCACGTGCCTCAGGAAGAAAAACCAGCCGCAACAATTTGCTGGATGAGAAATGTTTTGGGTCTGCCTTCGATTCCTTGTAAGGAGTAAGGCATGGACTTTAGTCTGTGCTTCTGTGATTAAAGGAACTTCAGTCTAAGCTTAAGGCTGTGGCCTCCCAGAAAGCAGAGACGATAGAGTCTATGCCACCTTAGCGGCGATCATCGTGCCTTGCATTGTCCCTACTAATTCTCGCTTACCACCTGCGATACCAAAGACATCAGCCCGCACCACCGTCAGCGTGCGTCCGGCCTTGATCACCTCTGCGCGCGCGACAAAGGATTCGCCCTGCGCCGGCCGCAAAAGATTTACCTTAAACTCTACGCTCAAAACTTCCGAGCCCGCCGGCATTAAGCTGTAAGCAGCGTAACCACAGGCTGAGTCCGCGATTGTCGTCACCACGCCGGCGTGCAGGAAACCGTGTTGCTGGGTCAGGTCGGCACGATAGGGAAGCGTGATCTCGATCACACCCGGCTTAATTAGCGAAAGCCTGGCGCCAATCAGATTCATGATTGCTTGCCGCGCAAAGCTCTGTTCGACTTCTTGAGCGAAAGCTGGATTAGGAGCGTCCATAAGTGGCAGAGACTTTAGTCCGTGTGCGATTAGCAAAAGACGTCGCAGATTGAAGAAACTAGAGTCGGTGTTACTTCTATTTCAGCGCCTGGTCCAGCGATGACGAATCATCCAGCAGAATCCATTCAACGATTGAAAGCGGGAGACTGCCATTCTTGATTAGGTCGTCGTGAAACTGGCCGAGGCGAAAGTTAGCGCCTTGCTTGTCGCGGTACTTGCCGAGCAGCCGATTGATCTGCCACTTGCCGACCATGTAGTAAATCTTTTGCGTTGGACTTGCCGCCGCACCCGCCGCTTCGCCCGTAGCTGCTTCACGATCCAGGCCACCCGCTTCCATGAAATAGTTGACTGCCTGATCGAAAGTCCATTTCCCGGTCTGCAGATTTACGTCGACGCCGATGCGCGCGGCGCGATAACGCGCCAACCGCAACACCTGTCCCTGTGACGCTGAGTTCACCGGATATAAGCCAGTGCGCATCAGCATCTCTTCGCCGTAAAGCGCCCAGCCTTCGACGAATACTCCGTCGCCATGCTGCCGCCGGATTTCATCCTTTAAATGATTCGCAATCGAGAGTTGCAGAAAGTGGCCGGGAATTCCTTCGTGGCCCAGGATCGGACGCGGGTCTTCAATGGCCGCGCGAATGTAAAAGTTTTTCGACAGCGGATTGTAAGTGGGAATGAAGTAAAAACCGCTATCGTCTTTGTCGTAAACGCCGGGCGGGTTCATAAAACCGCCGGGACTGGTCGGTTTGAACGCTTCGGGCAGTTGGCGAATTTCAAACCGTCCGAGATAAGGAGGCAAGGTCACCAGGTGATTGGCTTTCAGGAAGTCGACCATCTCGGCTTCGCGGCTTTCGTAAGCTTTCAAGAAAGCGGCTTGATCTTTCGGCACGTTCGCACTGCGCGCCGGATTCGGATCAGCCAACGACGGATCGGGCAACATCGATTCGAGCGCGCGATACCTGGCGAGCTCGGCCTGGCCCAACATCTCAACCTGCTTCGCATCGAGCGGCAGGTAATAAATATTTTTCAAAAGGTAGTTGTAGTTCTCTTCGCCCATCGGTTTCCAGGCGGGCATTCCGGGCAGCCGCTTTTCCAGCCAATCCGCAAACCCATGAATTGAAACCAGGGCCGCATCGCGCGCCTTGATGAGATCGTTTCTTTCCGCCGGCGACATGTCTTTCGTCAGTGTCATCAAGCTGTCGGTAAACAGACTGTCGATGGAGCGCGCGGAGTCGACGGCGAGTTGCGCGTAGAGCTGCACCGGTTTCGTCAGGTTGCTCTTGCCTTGTGCGATAACGAACGGCATCTGCTTCATGCGCGCCGTCGCCGCCAGCGCACGGTTGCGCGGCGTGTCGTATTCTTTTTTCAACAGCGAGAAGATCGCGTTGCTGCACTCGTTGACGTAGGTTTGTGGATCACTCTCTTCAAAATTGATTACCCTGCTGAAAAAATCCGAGCCATCAAGCTGAGAACGAAACAGCAGCCAGTCGATGCGATCGTCTTTGCTCCAATTGGCGGTGGACATCGCGCGGACTTTTGCCAGCACTTCCTGAACGTAGAGCTTTCGCGCCAGCACTGCGGACAAGGAGTAGTCGGTGAGTTTGCTGTCCCAGGTGTGCAGACCAGCGTCACTCGAGAAAACCGGAAACTGTCGATTACGCCAGTTGTAGTAATCGTCCGCCAGCTTGCGCAGGTCGGCTGGAGTCTTCGGCTGCTGAGCGGAAAGTGATTGCGGAATTGACATGACGGTTATGGCGATTAGCAATAAGACGAAGGTTTTCATTTGGGTTAGGCCTCGGAAGTGCCACAGACTTTAGTCGGTGGAGATTCTCAAATTGTGTAGCTTAGACTCTATGAACATTTGAGCAATTCAGACTTGAATAAAGCTTTCCTAGTCTGTGCTGATGTTGGGGCTACGGACTGAAGTCCGTGCCGCCATCGAAGTCTATTCCAGCAGCGCCCGCGCGTTGCGTTGCAGTCCAGTCAGTTTTGCGCGCTTCATTGCACTACTACGGAAGCGATCCGCATAAGTTTCAGGTGTCAGCTCGAGCACCTCGGAAAGTTTGGCGTTCACGTTTCCCGCTCGCGGCTGAAAGCGAGTTTCATCCGTCACCTGCGCAAAGCGGTTCCAGGGACAAACATCCTGGCAAACATCACAACCGTACAGCCAGCCGTCAAGATTCTCTTTTACTTCCGCCGGAATCTCAGCTTCGCGAAGCTCGATGGTGGCGTATGAAATACACTTGTTTGAATCAACCAGATAGGGTTGCGTAATTGCGCCGGTCGGGCAGGCGTCGATGCAAAGTGTGCAACTGCCGCAGTGATCCTCGATCCGCTGCGTGTCGTATTCGAGTTCGAGATTCAACAGCAACTCGCCAAGGAAAACCCAGGATCCATATTCCGTTGTGATGACGTTCGTATGTTTCCCCAGCCAGCCGAGCCCGGCACGCACTGCCCAAGCCTTGTCCATCATCGGCTGAATGTCGACGCATACTTTTCCCTCCGCCCCGGGAATAGTTTCTTTGATCCAGGCAAGCAGTGAATGTAAGCGAGCGCCGACCACGTCGTGATAGTCATCGCCCCAGGCGTAGCGCGATACCTTGCCGGTTTCGTCATGGTTTTCGTGCTGCGCAGACGTGTAATAGTTTTTAGCAACTACGACTACCGAGCGGGCGGCTGGGAAAAGTTTGCGCGGATCGGCGCGCATTTCCGGATCGCGCATCATCCATTTCATCTCGCCCTGATAGCCACGGCGCAACCAATCGCCTAATTGATCGTATTCGCGATCGAGAGCCCTGGCTGGCACGATGCTGACTTTTTCAAAGCCTTCGCCGATCGCGCGCTCCTTTATCAAGCGTACAAGCTCGCGCGAGTTTGCATCCCAGCGGGGCTGTCCCGCGGTGGATTCCGCCTGCGGCGCTTGAAGTTTGTCTGCTGGATGAACGAATGCAATCGCGGACATTTCATCCGTAGCATACGTTTGTGGCTGTGCGTGCGTCTACCGGGGAACGGTGGCGACCGGGATGGTCTGAGGCGATGACGCGCCAGGCCATGCCTTACTGAATCTTTTGCAGCGTCACCGTCGTCAGCGGCGAGTTTCCGCCGGTGCGATTGTAGGAAAGCCAGTAGCCTGCTTTAGGAAAGCGCACCATCTTGTAAACTGAGCCGTCAGCTTTGGCTTCAACTTCTGCGCCCATGACCTGTTTACAAGTCGGAACGCTGGCGCTTGCAGTCAGGAAGTCGGCGGAGATTGTGACCACCTTGCGCATCTTGTCATAAACAATCTGCGCGGTTTCTGTTTCGCCGAAAAGATAAAAGTCCTGTTCGTCGCTCTTGTCTTTCGGATCGCCTAGCTTTTTGCGAACTTCGTCCGCGGGCATGCCTAGTTGAACACCACGATAGTCGTGAAGCACTGAACTATCGTCCTCGGCTTTGCGCTGCGAGTGCGCGCTTGGCACAGTCATTACCAAAGCGAGAGCGACGCCCATTACTATCAGAAAGAAAACGCGGAGCCACGCGGGAGGACCAATCATTAGCTTAATCATCAGGATTTCTCCTCTCGAAGAAATTACCGGGAACCCGAGGCGGACAAGGCCGCCCGGTTGGAAGTGCGGTCAGACAGCGCCCGAAGGATGCACAGGATGCGCTTTGGTAGAGTCGGGGGCTGGCGCCGGCCGCCAGTTAGTTCAACATTGCGCACAATATCGCCAGGAATTCTGGATGTCAATGGTTGGCTGTCCCGTTTTCGTGATCCTTCCGCCCAGCGTTGTCGAGGCCTGCTGTCCCGCTGAGAAAGCACTAAAAAGTGTTAGTCAACCTATTGACTCCGCGCCCGATTTGGCATAGAAGCAACATGCTTTTCCCAACAATTTGCTTTCGTCGGCGTGGGACCACGCCAAGGAGTTTATCAATGAAACGAACTGTCTTTTTGGGGGCTTGCTCCCTGGGGTTGTCGGTGTTGCTGAGCGGTTGCCAGCCTGCAGCCAATACCAATCAACCGGTCGTCGTCACCAGTCCTTCACCAGAGAGGGTTGATACGGCTGCAATCCAAACTGAACTGCTGCGGATAGAAAACGACTGGCCGCGCGTTATCAAAGAAAGAGATGTAGCCGCGGTTCAGCGCGTCGAAGCTGACGATGCAGTTTTCATATACCCGGACGGTAGCGCAGGAAATAAGGCCCAGGACGTGAAGGACACGCAAACCGGCGCCTTGACCGCCGACTCCTGGACGGTTTCCGATCTTGCGGTGACGGTGCTCGATGCCGACTCGGCGTTTGTGTTCGGTCACAGCACGGTGCGTAACGGCAAGTACAAGATGCCGGATGGCAAGGCGATGGATATTAGTGGCGAATACAGATTCATCGACACTTTTTCCAGGCGCAATGGTGAATGGAAATTGGTTGCGGGCGCGTCGGTGCGCGTAATGGCACCGATGGCCGCCGCGTCGCCGTCAATGACAGCCTCACCGGCAGCGGGCGCTTCACCGGCTATGAAAGCATCTCCGGCGATGAAGCCGTCACCAGCGATGACGCACACACCGGCGACGAAAGCTTCGCCGGCAACCACGCCCTAGGCGGTGAACCGTTAACCGGGAACCGTGAACCGTTAAGAAAACGGTCACGTGTTGTTTACTTTAGGGCTGCGATGGACCATGTTCGTCGCAGCCCGATTTGTCTTACAACAGGATGTTAGGAAGCGTTGCCTCAAATGTAATTGAAAACGTTAGGTTCGGCTTCGCCGCCTCACATCCGGCGTCAAAGCCGAAGCCACACCATCGAACGTCTTTTAGGGCAAGGCCAGGTCAGGAAACTATTCAACGTTCTTTTTTGATTTGCGAAACTTTCGGACGAGTAAATCCCGCCGCAGGGGACTGAGGTGGCGAATGAAGAGGATGCCATCGTTGTGATCGGTTTCGTGCAGGAAGCAGCGCGCGGCGAGCCCGGTGACCTCTTTTTCAAAAAACTTTCCGGTCACATCCTGCGCCCGTAGTTTCACTTTGGCGGCTCGCCTAAGCTCAGCGTGAATCGCGCCAACTGACAGGCAGCCTTCTTCGCCATCCTGTTCGCCTTCGGCGGAAATAATTTCCGGATTGGCAGCCACCACTTTTATTCCATCGCAGTCCATTACAAACAAACGCAGCGGCAAACCAATCTGTTGCGCCGCCAGCCCGACGCCGCGCGCGTCATACATCGTCTCGAACATGTCGCGTGTAAGTAGTTCGAGTTCAGAATCAAAATTGGTCACCGGCTCGCCGGGTTCCAAAAGCACCGGGGCGGGATAGTCAACGATTGGTTTGATTGGCATAAGAGATCTGAAAAGGTACTAGCTAAGACCGCGACTCTCAAGCGTATTTTATTGCCTACCTTGTTAACCACCTACTCACATTCATGTTTTAAGTGTCACCGAAGCACGAAGCGGTGGGGAACTAGTCGAGTTGTATCCTATAATCCAGGCAATGGCATTCAAAGATCCTATGGCAACTACGGCGCTTCCGGAAATCGACCTTCCGGAACAAGGCACAGCGTCACCAAGCGGTGGCATTGACGTCACTATGGATCGGGACAGTGCGAAAAAGTTTGTGATTTTGGTAGTTGATGATTCTGCTGACCACGTGGCGATGCTCAGTTTGGATCTGCAGCAACAGGGTTACCGGGTGGTGACTGCCACGAATGGCGAGGAAGCGGTCAGCGTCGCGGCGTACACGCTGCCGAACTTAATCCTGATGGACGTTAGCATGCCGCAGTTGGATGGGCTGGGCGCCACGCGCCGGATTCACGAGCAGGAAGCGCTGCGGGAAATACCTGTCATTGCGGTTACCGCGTTCGGCACTGAAGGTTTTCAGCGAGCGGCTTACGACGCGGGCGTTTCTGGTTACCTGACGAAGCCAATCGACTTCAACCGCATGCATCGACTGGTAGCGCGACTGCTGGCGGCCGGAGTCTCCGGCAACCTCACCAGCAACGCGTCCTAATCCGAATTCAGATTTCTCGGAACCCACTCTTTGAAGGGAAGTAGGTCTCAGGCCTCGACCAACTCCGTCTCTCGCGCACGCAAAAACTCAAACGGCTCGACAATTTTGCCGGCAATTGCGGAAGCGGCGACTACGTAAGGTGAAGCAAGATAAAGTCTGCCTGGACCACTGCGGCCGGGGAAGTTTCTGTTTTGCGCGCTGACGGTCACGGTCTCAGCGCTTGGCGAAGCGCCGGGTCCGGCATTGATGCAGGCGCCGCAACTGGGATCGATCAACTCGGCGCCCGCGCGCTCAAAAATTTCGAGGTAGCCGCGCTCGCGCGCATACTGCTTAATCTTCTGCGATCCAAATTGAAGATAAAGATGAACACCCGGCGCGACGCGCTTGCCCTGATCCAGCGCGTTCTGCAACACCTCGGCGTACATGTCCATGTCCGCCATCTTGCCGCCAGTGCAACTGCCGCCATAGGCCGCGTCGATGCGCACCTCCTCGACCAGCTCGTCGATGGGAATTCCATTGCGCGGATCGCCGGGCGTTGCCACCATCGGTCGAATCTCGTCAAGATTAATTTCAAACACCGCCGCGTATTTAGCGTCCGGGTCGCTGAAGGTAAAACCTTCACGCACCTCTTCAGCATCAAGTCCGCGCATCTTCACAATGTAAGCGAGCGTGACTTCATCCGGCTCAATGATGCCGGTCGTGCCGCCCGCTTCAACCGACATGTTCGTCAACGTCGCGCGTTCGTCCATGGACCAGTTCTTTAAGTCCTCGCCGGCAAACTCCAGGACTTTAGCAATGCCCTTGCTCGTCTTCATGTACTCACTCGCCAGGATGTAAAGCATCACATCTTTCGCGGCAACGTCAGCGCGCTTTCGACCTTTTAGAACGTAGCGCACAGTTTCCGGCACGCGAATGCGAATGTCTTTCGCGTACCAGGCATTGGCCATGTCAGTCGAACCGACGCCGAATGCAAAACAGCCGAGCACGCCCGCCATGCAGGTATGCGAATCCGTGCCGATCACAATTTGACCGGGCAAGGCGAGATCTTCGACGACGGCGTTATGGCAAATTGCTTCCGAGCCGCCTTCAGGATTTTCGCCATAGAGGCGAATGCCTTGCTTCGTAGTGAAATCTTCCTGGGTCGTCGCCAGGCCTTCGGCTTTTTCCAGCAGCCCCATCTCGCGATGCTTTTGCGACATCACGCTGCCAAGAAAAGTCAAATGATCGCGAAACGCGAATACGGATTCTGGTTCCGTTACCCGCGCGTCAGGGCCAAGCGCCTGCTTCAACAACGACTCGGCCATCGGCGTCACGTATTCATGCGAAAAACGCACGTCGGCAACCGCAAATAAAGCGTCGCCGGGCTTCACTGCCGCGACCCCCACTTTGCCGGCGGTCACAAACGCATGACGCGCGATGATCTTTTCTACAATCGTCATTGGCCGCGCTTTTGTTTCCAAAGGCGGCGGTGAAACCTCGCCGGCGAGCCGGGCTTTGTTGTAATTGAACAAGCCACCGTGCTCGACAATAGCTTTCGCGATGGGATCGAGACCGTCAGTAAATTCGCTTAGCGGAATTTCCTCGCCCTTGCGAATGCGCTGGACCAGGCCAAAATCGTTCGAGGTCAGCAGCCCGATATTTTGCGAGTTTTGGCCGTAAATTTTTTCAATGCTTTTCGCGATGACCAGTTGAATACCGGCCCACTTTTCGGCGTACGGCGCAGTTTCGCGAGATGAGCCACAGCCTTTGGACAAACCGGAAACGACGACAGCAAAACCGCCCTGCTTCACTTCGTCTTTCTTGACCGCGCCTTCGCGCATGCCGACGTAAACATACTGGCCAAGCGTTTCGTCGTAGTAAAAGCAGACCCAACCCGGCGTGATTTCGTCCGTCGAGATGTTGCTCAGCAACGGCAGATCATCGTTCGCCAGGCGGACAGCGAGCCCGGCTTCAATTCGCTCGCGTTCGTCACCTTGCGCCTCGAGCTGTTGCCGGATAAGCGAAGTGTCTTCGGTTAAGAAAAGAATGCGGCCCTGGAAACTGACTTGATCCGGTTGTTTCAGAAAGTTCTTTTCGTTCATCTTTTCAGCTCTTATGATTGCGATTCCGGCGGACCGAGTATAACCTTTCGTGGAAAAATTTCTTAACGTCGATGACCAGGCCGAATTGCCTGCCCTCGGCGTGAAGCGCTAATAGAGTTGTATAAAAGGAGATCCGTATGATCGCGCCGCTGCCAAAAAACGAGTCTGCCCGGCTGGAGGCCTTACGCCAATACGAGGTTCTCGATACTGATCCGGAACAAGTGTTCGATGACATCACGCGCCTGGCGGCCTACATTTGTCAGACGCCGATTGCAGTGATCTCACTTGTCGACAAGGATCGTCAGTGGTTTAAGGCGCGCATTGGACTGGGTCCGACAGAAACTTCGCGGGATTGCGCTTTTTGCGCTCACGCCATTCTCGAAGAAACGCCGCTGGTTATTCCTGACGCAATGCATGACTCTCGCTTTGCGGACAACCCGCTGGTTACCAAAGAGCCTTACATACGGATGTACGCCGGTTCACCTTTGATCACGCCCGAAGGGTTTCGCCTGGGGACGTTATGCGTAATCGATCGCGTTTCGCGAACTCTCGATCAAGAACAAGTTGCGGTCTTGCGGATGCTCGCTAACCAGGTCATGGCCCAGCTCGATCTGCGACGGGAACTTTCGGTAGTCACAAAATCTTTGACCGAGCATAAGCGCGTTGAGAAAGAACTCCGCGACCGCCTCAATCAATTGGAGGGAAACTAAAGTATCGAGCGCGAACCCTGCCCCCCAACTGAAGCTCGCTACATCCCCGGTGAGCCTTCGTCATACTGCATCGCGCCGACCACGTTGCCTTCTGTGTCTTCAAAGAAGATGAGCGTGCCGACGGTGGGAATGTGAAACTTGGGCATTACGATCTTGCCACCGTTCGCCTCGACGGCTGTGATTGTTTCATCGATTGAATCAACGCCGAGCGTGCATTCGAAGCCAAACATCGGTTTGCCGGCCACGACTTCGCGGCGTCCCTGCAGCGCGCCCTGCACTCCCGGGTCGTCATCAGTTCCCGTCTTGATGAGAAAAAATCCTGGTGGTCCCCAGGCGGTAAACTTCCAGCCGAACGCCTGTTCATAAAACTTCCGCGCGCGTTCAACGTCGTCGGCATGAACCGCAAAGTGTTTTAGATTATTCGGCATGGTTAGCTCCTTCAGAACTGAGGTTTCGCCCAGCGTTCCAAGCGACATAGACGTTAATCTGGCGGCATGAGGTCGGTACCGCCTGCGGTAGCGGGTGAGGAGCTGGGATTGCCTGCGCACCGAGATTCCTGCCACGATGATAAAAGTCGGAACATCAAAACACCCACCCGCTACAGCAGGCGGTACTGACCTCATGTCACACGACAGCAGTCTACGCCACTATCGCAAAAATCTTGTTACAACAACAAAGAAAGTTGTAGGATTAGCGCGCTTCAAGACACTTGTTTTTCCCCAGTCCAGCCTTAGGAGATTCATCATTATGTTGAATAGCAGACGCATCCTTGGAATCCTGGTGTTACTCGCGAGCCTTGCCGCAGTCAGTTATGCCGATCAGCCGCGAATGCAGGCCGCGCGCGCTAGTCTGCAAGCAGCGCGCGCGCAATTGCAGGGAGCGGTGCGCAACAAGGGCGGCCATCGTGCGCAGGCGATCGCGTACATCAATTCCGCCATTGCTGAGATCAACGCCGGCGTCCGCTTTGACCGTCGCAACCATCATGCGCTGTTCGCGATGCTCGCAACTTCGCCGGACCAGCCACGCATGCAACGCGCGCTGGAACTGCTGCGTGATGCGAAGAGCAATCTGGAAGGCGCAACTTCCGACAAGGGCGGCCATCGGGTGCGAGCGATTAGTTACGTTAACAGCGCGATTGACGAAGTGAAAAAAGGTATCGACGCCGGCGAGTAGTGAGCCACTTCCTGTTTCAGTGC
>JANMKA010000082.1:0-3965 GCA_031371765.1 Blastocatellia bacterium | reverse complement strand
ACCATAAACATCATCTTCACGTCGCCCAGGCCCATCGCTTCGATGCCGCGCAGTTTTTCCCAGGTCCATCCCATCAGCCACAACGAGCCGCCGCCGATCAAAGCGCCAATGAATGCGCCAATCAGCGACGCTGCCCAAAGCGGCATTCCCGCCAGCACACCATTAAGCAGCATCGGTACGTCGTCAAAGTGGGGCGTGCCCGCGAGATAGGGAATAGCTACGCGCGCGATCAGCGCAAACACCATTCCCGGATAGGTGATCGCGTTTGGCAGGATCATGTGCTCGGCATCGATGAAGAGCAGGGCAGTGACTGCGGTCACAAACACGAGATCGAACGGCAGCGCGACGCTAAAGCCGTCGTGCCAAGCCGTGGCAACAAAAAGAAACGCGGTCAATGCTTCAACTGCCGGATAGCGCGGCGAAATCCCCGTCTTGCATTTGCGGCAGCGGCCGCCCAGCATCAGGTAACTCAACACCGGCACATTGTCGTAGAACGCGATCGCCGTGCCGCATTCAGGACACTTGGAGCTGGGCAGAACTATCGACTCTTCGCGCGGCACTTGGTGAATGACCACGTTCAGAAAGCTGCCAATGATCGCGCCTACAATGCCGACGACGATGTAAAAGAATGGCTGGGGAATTAGACCGAGGTCCGGAGAGATCGCTGTTAGGGAAAGGTGCATGCCGCGAGCATTGTATATTATTTCAACAGCCTTGCGGTGACCGAGTAAACAACCGCACGATGAAGACAAAAAAATGCGACTGCCGGAAGTCCCGGCAATCGCAAATCAAACTTAACAGAGTGACTTCAGCCTACGGCGTGGTCGCATTAACAATCACGTTGTGAACCCGCAACGTAGTCGACGTCGCGCGCTGTAAACTCGAACGTGCCTTATTGTAATCCGTCTCCGCTCGCAACTCCTGATCGCGTGCGTTAGCCAGCGCGTTTTCCCTCTGGAACAACAGGAAGGTCGTCGAACGCCCGACGGCATAGAGCCGTTGTTCGCCCTGGAGTTGAACCTCGGCGTTCTCGCGCGCGGTTCGCGCCGTGACCACTCTCAGCCGCGCCGATTCAACAGCCTGCGCGGAATTGCGCACATCAACCTCAGCTACTTGCTCCTGAGATCTCATTGACGCCTCAAGTTGTTCGCGCTGGATTCTGGCGCCGGCAAGGTTCGCCTTTGCCGTCTGGTTGCGGAGCGGAATTTGAATGGCCACCCCCAGACTAACGTTGCGCGTCGAGAAGCCAAACAAATTGTTCAGATCCTGCCCGTAACCACCGACCAGATTCGCCGGCGGCGTCGCGGTCGGACAAGTCTTTCCCACTGCGGGATCGGGGACGCAGCGTGCACCTGCCAGTCCGGTTGTCGCCAGCGTCGCTTGCAGATCAACCTGAGGCTTTGTCTGGTTCTTAAAAAACTGAACATCGAGGTCGTTGATCTCTCGCTGGATTCGCAACCGCTGCAGGTCTGGTCGATTTTTGCGAGCTTCAACGATCGCGCCATTTAGGTCAACCGGATTGAGATCAACGGTCGGTGTATCGGTAGGAGTGATCTGCGCTGACCATTCCGGACTAGTTGTATCCTTGAGCAATAGTTGTTTGAGAGTGTTCTCCGCGGTCGAAACAGTTTGAGTCGCAGTCAGCAGAGCCGATTCGCGCGTGGCCATTTCTGTCAAAACTTCGGCGCGCTGCAGGGGCGCCACAACGCCAACCGAAATCTGTGCCTCAACGACTCGCAAATTCTCGCGCGTGAGATTTAAGTTCGCCAGTTGGATTTGCTGGTCGCGCAAAGCAAATGCCAGGTCCCAGTACGCGTTTTGCACGCGGGAAATTACATCAATCGTTCGCTGCCGGAAATCGGCATCCGATTGTTCCAGTCGCTTCTTCTGCACCCGGATTTGATGGCGATTGTTATCGACTGAGCGATTGCGCCACAGCGGTTGAGTAAACGACAGCGCCAGGTTCGACGCATAGATCGGATTCAAGGTGCTGCTGGTTGCGTTCGTGACTGTCTTGGTGTTGGCGAAACTCAGTTGGTACTGGCCGCCGCCGGTGCTAAATGCTTTGCTTATAGTTGGGCTCAGCGTGTAGACCGTTTGCGAAGTTGTTCCGGTGCTGGTTGCGCCGCTGAAAATACTTGTCTGGGGTGTGATCCGTTTATCGTATTGCGGCGTGATGCTGAAGATCGGATCGTAGACGCCCTCGAGCGAGCGCAGTTGAGTTTCGGCAAAGCGCACGTCATCGCGCGCCACCTCAATGTCGTTGTTGTTTTGCAGTGCCCGCTTGATGGCATCGTTGAGCGACAAAGCCAGAGTGTTGTCGCTGGTGACGCCCAGACGCGTCAGGTTCGGCAGCGGCGGCAACGGCCTTTGTTCGATTGTTGGGAATACCGGCGTGGGCGGCTCTTCTGTAATAGAACCTTCCGGCGCCGGAGTCGGCAGCGGTTGTTGCTGCGGCGTGGTTGTCACACCTGGCATGATGGTCTGGACACCCGGGTTAGTGGGAGGTACAGCCGGAGGAGTTTGCGGTGCCGGCTGTTGCGTGGCTGGCGGAGCGGTCGGGCTTTGGGTCTCCGGGCCCGGCGGTGTCGCCGCATTTGGCGTGGGACTCGCCGACGGCACTTGCGCCCAGCTGGCTACTGCTGTGGCGGCAATAAAAACTGCGCAGCACAGCAGCCGGCTGACTTGATTACGAGAAACGAGAATCGACATTACGAGCAAACTCCTTCAAATGACGCTAATTGGATCGCCGGGGACTGAACACACTGTTAGCAAACAAGTCTCGTGCGATCAAGTCTTTACTACGCTATTTAGTTGAAGGCGGTTTCAAAAAGATGAAAAGAACCGCGGCTTGACACTGCCAAGCTGCGCCGCATAATCTTGCTCTTCTTTACTCAAGTGCAAGTTTCTGTTCCCTGTTGCGCAGACTTTAGTCTGTGTGACCCAAAGGACACAGGCTGAAGCTTGTGCCACTCATGAATTCGTAGGAGGGTTTTGCAAATGGCGGTAAAGGTGGGCATCAATGGCTTCGGTCGCATTGGCAGGAATATCTATCGCACTTCGATTGGCGATCCGGATATCGACATCGTGGCTGTCAATGATTTGACGGACACCAAGACGCTCGCGTATTTGCTTAAATACGACTCCGTCCTGGGCAACCTCGATCACGAGATCTCGACAACGGAAAACGGAATCAAAGTCGATAACGACGAGTTTCAGGTTTTCTCGCAGCGAGATCCGGCGGCGATTGATTGGAACTCGGTGGGCGCTGAGATTGTAATTGAATCAACCGGCATATTTACCAAGGCCGAGGACGCGAAGAAACACCTGCGCGGCTCGGTAAAGAAAGTGATCATCTCGGCTCCCGCCAAGAACGAGGACATCACGATCGTACTGGGTGTGAACGAAGAGAAGTACGACAAGGCCGTCCACAACATCATCTCCAACGCTTCATGCACGACCAATTGTCTGGCGCCGGTGGCGAAAGTGATTCACGAAAAGTTTGGCATCAAGTCGGCGCAGATGACCACCATCCACTCCTACACGAATGACCAGCAACTGCTTGACCTGCCGCATAAGGATCTGCGCCGCGCGCGTGCCGCCGCGCTTTCGATGATTCCAACTTCAACCGGAGCGGCGAAGGCCGTTGCCCTCGTGTTGCCGGAGCTGAAAGGGAAGTTTGACGGCATCTCGGTGCGCGTTCCAACACCAAACGTATCGCTGGTAGACGTGGTGATGGACGTGGAAAAGGAAACGAGCACCGAAGAGGTGAACCGCGCACTTAAAGATGCAGCGAATGAAGAGCTGAGCGGCATTCTTGAGTATTCGGAAGAGCCGTTGGTGTCGAGCGACTTCAAACGTAACTCAAACTCGTCGATCGTTGATGCCGAGTACACCAAAGTTATTAATGGTCATTTGGTGAAGGTGCTTTCGTGGTACGACAACGAGTGGGGTTATTCCTGCCG
>JANMKA010000074.1:0-43755 GCA_031371765.1 Blastocatellia bacterium | reverse complement strand
AGGCGGCGGCTATGCATGCACCAACAACGGTCCCTACAAACTCACTCCGGGCAACTATGCGGACCTTCTGATGGGTGGTGGCAAGATTATGCATCTGTCGGCCGGTACCTATAACGTCAATACGATAGCGTTGAGCGGCGGGTCGACTATCATCATTGATTCTGGCCCCGTCATTCTTCAAGCAACAGGAACCGGATTTGCTGCCGGAACGTGCTGCGCCGTGAATTTCAGTGGCGGCACGGTTTCCAATATCGGCGGGATTCCCTCCAATTTCCAAGTTGTCTATGGCGGAGCTGCTGACATCATCCTTTCGGGAGGTTCGGGAGACTACGCAGTCGTTTATGCTCCCAATTCGGCCATTACGATCAGCGGAGGCGGAGATTTGTTTGGCGCAGTAATTGGCAGCACGATCCTTAACAGTGGCGGAACGTCGATTCATTACGACCGCGCACTGCAGAACCAGTTGCTGGCTGGCGTTGGTGGATTTCGCTCCATTGGCTTCAGTTGGAACAAGTTCTAAAGATTGGTTCTCGCTATGACCGCTGATCAAAGCGACGGACAAAAAAGAAAGGCCGCGAATCCCGCTCGGGACACGCGGCCTATTTTTTATACGCAAAGACTCAGTCGAGTGTGGAGGTCAATTCATTTGTTTCTTGCGTCGTCTAATTTTCGCTGCCAAGCCAGCCAGTCCTGTTCCCAATAATGCCATGGTCGCCGGCTCGGGCACTTCAGGCGGCGGTCCGTTCAATTGCGCCCCCGAATGAATCAGGACGTTGGCACCAATGACATTGCCAGTAAAAACCAAACCCGAATCTTTGATCTCAATGTCGCGAGAGGGAGCGAGCCAGGTTCCGAAAACAACGGTATCAGCCTTGTTGGCTTTGAGTTCACTTCCCGTATTCGCGAAATTAAAGATCAAGTGGTCTGAGGTAACGCCACCAGCCAGAATGATCTGTGCGTGGCTCAACTGCATTCCTTCAGTAACGTTGACAACGAAGATGTCATTCGCACCACCGTTAAAAGTGATCGACCCGCCATTGATATCGATACCATTTACCGCGATGACATTTGTGCCGCCAACTCCCATTATCACCAGGCTGCTTGTGATGTTACCAAACGACTGCGAAGGGCTAAGCGCAGCGAATGCTGCCGACGCGTTGATGGCATCTTGAAAGGCCCTGGACAATCCGTTCACCGTTGTGGTTCCAGTAACAAAAAAATCCTTGCTGTGTACGTCCGGGTTTGCGCCGGGTGCCAACACAAGATTTCCCTGGACTGTGGACTTCTCCAATGTGCCGTTCCCGCCGCCGATTCCGACATTTCCGTTAACGTTTCCCTGGTTCAGAATTACGCTTTGCGAACCTAAAACCGAATAGTTCGACGCCGAACCAAGGGTTAAGGGATCTGCTTGAGCAACGCTTACAATGGTTAAGGTTGCCAACGCTGCCATACTCACTAAAAACATTTTTTGAAACATTCTGGTCTCCTGCTAGTCGGCTCAGCATCTGTGAAATCTGCTACTAGCTGAAAGCTGTAATCACCGCCCACTTTCAGACAACCGTTAACTCTTGCCAAAGAAAGGGCATAAGAAAAGCCCTCTCGTGTTACCGGAGGGCTTTTCAGTTTCGAGGGTCGCGCCGATATCTCAATATCTCAGATAACCCGACGTCTTCGTCGAACCTTCGCGGCAATAGCGGTTAGGCCCGTACCAAGTAAGAGCATAGTCGTTGGCTCGGGGACGGTGGTGAGATTTTCCTGAGGTCCGCCGGCGCTGCGATCAGTCGGAGTCAAGATGCGAAACTTGCTGAAATCGTAGCCACTAAAATCTTGATTCTGAGCGAGCGCAAGCCAGGCGCCTGCGTTTCCAAAGTCAGGCGTAGCGGCATTAAATAGTTTCCAGATGGCAGTTTGTATTGCGCCGTTTTCATTTGGGTTGAGGGCGAGCTGATCGGTAAGAAACGCTGCTTGCTGATACTTTGACAAGGCATTGGCGGTTCCGCCGTAAAGCGCGTTGGCAACGCCGCTTAGTGTGATTTCGTTGACCGAGACTTCCCACGTTTGGCCCACTCTGACATGCCGGTCAAAACTCACACAAACCATCGTAATGGGATCACCATTCAGAGTGGCCTGGTAAGGTCCCGCGAATTCACCCGGCGCAAACTGTTCACCAAGTTTAATTAGCTTAACTGTGTCGGCCGAAGCGGATGAGGCACATCCTAAGCCGAGCAATAAAGCAAACAGGAAAAGTACGCCAAACTTTCGCATGATCAGAGGCCTCCCAGTGTCTTTTGGTCCGTTCACGTGCTCGCGCTTGATTCGGACCGTATTAAATTGGTGTTCTAGACTTAATCTAAAAGCCCAATGACTCGCCATCTTCAGGAATACCTATAAGGTCAACTTAGCTGACAATCTGAAGCGCCTTAGATTTCATGGTTGTTACATCCTTTCTGGGAACCTCCTACCGATTCCCCGTTTGTTCCAGAATGTAAGTGGACACGCTTAAACGTCGGTTGATACTAAATCATGTCCAATAGGAACTAATTTCAGGTCTAGCATGAGGTAACTTGATGATTCGCCAAACATCCTTTCTCTTTCTTGCTTTTCTCGCCCTGACGGTTCTTGGTGGAACGGCCCGCGCTGATTCGCTAAGCATCGTCAACTCGAATTTCAACGGTACCGCTATTCAGGGTGGCAATACGGTCTGGTTTAGCAGCCACATGAAAGTTGATGGGGTGAGCAGTCAGCCGGTAACTCTGTCCATAACAAGTTCCGTGATCACATTCACCTCGAACGGACAGCTTTTTAGTCTGGTTACACCCGATGCGCGAATCACGTTCAGTCCGACCGCGACCTCCGCTTCCACATCGTTCGACGCTGCGACAAATGCCTGGGTATCGATTATTCCATCCGGCCAGGCAGGTTCGGATCCCTTCATGACCGGCTTAGCTTTTCTGGTGCCAAACGGGGGCCTGCCAGGCGGCATCAATCCGGTTTCGTGGCAAGCTAAATTCTCCAGCGATACTCCGGGAATAAGTGGCTCGTGGCAATGGGGCGCAGCGGTCTATACAAACTTCAGCACTGGTTACAATGCGCTTGGTGTGTTGGCGGCAGACGGGGGGCGCCAGTCAGGCACGCCGATAAATTTTGAGCCTTTCGTAACCGGAGGAGCGCGAGGCGGTGGCGGGTCGAACTTTACGGGCTCGAATAGCGCTACCGGACACTTTACTACTACCCCTGGCGAGGTTCCTGAACCGTCTACGATGCTTCTGCTCGGTACCGGCCTAACAGGCGCGATGGGTTTCCTTCGCAAACGGAGAGCGATAAGGAAAGGTTAATCTCAACCCTAACGAACTTTGCAATTCAGAGGCGCTGCCCATATGAGCAGCGCCTTTTATTTTTTTTTCGACTTCCCAGCACGAAGCTTTTATGATTTATCTCGGACAGCCTGACTGACAGCTGCGGTGCGCCTGGTTGGCCGCTCGCTCGCAAGCTCGCCTATCAGCGCCGGTTCTGCCTGTGCAAGCTCTTTGGGCATTCTTGTGCGCCAGGTTGCATTCCTTGACGCATCGCTTGCGCGCAGAATGATCGTACCTGGGGTGTGGCTTGGGCCATTTGGCAGGTTTCCAGTTTTTTGGCGCCCTGTGCCGTGGACGCCACGTTTGCTTGAACGCTTCTCGTTCCGCCCGCTGATGGGTCTTGAGCGCTCCCGCTTCGATCTTGCGTTCGGTCTTCACAGCTTTCTGCCCGGGCTTGGGAGCCTTCTGCCCTAACGCCCCCGTTGTAACCCCCGCACCTAAGAGCATGGTTGCCGTAATTACGAGTGACGCGATAGCGCGTTTTAAGACACTAATTTCATAATGCATGGTTTGCCTCCATTCGACTTTGGGGAGAGAGTGAATAGAAAAGGCTCTTCTACTTGCCTTCGCTTGTGATTACCCTAAAGTTTGCAATCTATATGCCGCGTTACCGGGTCTAACGTTTTTCTATAAACAATTACCGACCCCCGGTCACATCCAAAGCTACAAAGCTAGTGGAGTAATTCAGACGAAATGCCTTCGCAACGCCTGCATAGGGTTCTATTGATTGGTTTCTCAGACAAGACTATCAGCGTGGCGAACGAGTAATCAGAAGCAGGCGCCTGCACTATGCGCAAGCCACAAACTGTATTGCTCTGTGGTTCATTCACCAGATGATAAATTTTGCCTCCTGCGCGCGCGGCATACATACGCGCTAGTCCAGCACGACGCGGGCCATTGGACCAGTCGCAAGATAAATACAATCATTTAAGCGTCCGCCTTCCTGTGCAGGGCTTGAGTTGATTCTCACGCAAATTAAGAACTGCCATTGTCTAACTTCGCGAGTCTCATTATAGTTGGGGCCGCAGAGTAGCTGCTGCGAATTGCCTCTATGGAACGACTCAACCTCAAACCCACACACAAGGCCGTCAAGAATTACTATCAAGCCTTGAAGGAATTTGAATCGCTCGGGGTGTCGCACGAGGGCGCGGTGCGCACTGCCTTCCAACGCTAACGAAGTTGTAAGCCTCGAACCACTCAACCAGCTATTGCCCTCACAACTGTTGTACAATTCGCTGGCCGCCACTTCGCGCCCACTAAACAATGCCTGACATCCTTCTTGTTGAAGATAAAGACAGCCTGCGCCGCGTTTTACGTTTGACTCTGGAAAACGCCGGCTATACGGTCAGCGAAGCCGCCGACGCGCGCTCTGCCCAGAACGAGATCGCCGGCACCCCACACAAACTTGTACTCACTGACCTGCGAATGCCCAACGGTTCGGGCCTTGACGTCTTGCGCGCAGCGCGGGCGGCGGATAACGGCACGCCTGTAATTGTTATGACTGCTTTCGGATCGATTGATGAAGCGGTGCAGGCGATGAAAGATGGCGCTCACGATTTTCTGCAAAAGCCCGTTGACTCAAATCATCTTCTTCTGATCGTCGAACGCGCGCTTGAACAGGCGCGGCTAAGAACCGAAAACATTCTGTTGCGGGAAGAATGGTCGCGCCGCTATGGCTTTCCGCGCATTATCGGCGAATCGGACGCAATCAAGCGCGCTGTTGCCGAAACGCAGCGCGTGGCCCAGACCGAGGCCAACGTCTTGTTTCTTGGTGAATCAGGTACCGGCAAAGAACTTTTCGCGCGGGCCGTCCATCATCTTTCTCCCCGCCGCCAAAAACCTTTTGTGGCGATCAACTGCGCCGCAATTCCCGAAACGTTAATCGAAAACGAATTGTTCGGACATGAACGTGGAGCCTTCACTGGCGCGGGAGACCGGAGACTCGGAAAATTTGAGTTGGCTTCGGGTGGCACCGTCTTTCTCGATGAAATTGGCGAACTGCCATTAGCTGTTCAGGGCAAACTGTTGCGCGTGATTGAAGAGAAGATGGTGGATCGCATCGGCGGTCGCGCGCCGGTGCCGGTGGACGTTCGCGTGGTGGCGGCGACGAACAAGGATTTGAAGGCAGCAGTCGAAAACGGTGAATTTCGCGGCGATCTGTTTTTCCGTTTGGCCGTTTTCCCGGTCGAGATTCCGCCGCTTCGCGAACGCGAAGGTGATGTACTCATGCTGGCCAAACATTTTGCCGCTGAACTGGGAAAAGAATTACGCGGCCGCGAAGCAACTCTCAGCCAGGCTTCCACCAACGCTTTGCGCGCACATCGCTGGCCGGGCAACGTGCGCGAGTTGGAGAATGCGATTGAGCGCGCTTGCATCCTTTCGGATACATTGGTCCTGGAACCAATCGACCTTGGGCTGGTGACGCGCACCGGAGGCGAACAAACACCGGCTTCGTTCGACCTTAGCGGCTCGTTGTCTGAAGTGGCGCAGCGTGCATTGCGTTTTGTCGAGCAACGCAAGATAGCAGCGTCATTGAAAAATAACGATGGCAAAAAGAATGAAGCCGCAGAAGAGTTGGGCATCAGCTACAAAACTTTGCTAACGAAAATAAAAGACTACAATCTCTGATCCCGAGATGCACGATTCTTCCAACCCAGGGGCTTCTCCTCCAGCCAAACCGGAAACTGAGGCGGACGAAAGTCACGCTGAAGCAGGTTCGATCGCCGGCGAGACAACCGAACAGGTCGGCGACGCGGGAATTGACAGTCCCGTCGGCGCAACCGCAAAGCCAGAACGCAGCAGCGGCAAATCGGCATTTCTTGTCGGCGCGGGCATCCTCATTAGTCGCATCGTCGGCTTAGTCCGACAGCGCGTTTTCGCGCACTACTTTGGAACTTCAGCTGCCGGCGATGCCTTTAGCGCCGCGTTTCGCATTCCGAATTTTCTTCAGAACATTTTTGGCGAAGGCGCACTCTCCGCTTCCTTCATTCCTGTCTATGCCAAGCTGTTGGCCCACGACGATGAAGAGGAAGCTGCACACGTCGCCAACGCCGTTCTCGGAATACTTGCGCTGGTCGTCTCGATAATAGTGCTCGCGGGCGTCCTTACTACTCCTTACATCATTTCGGCCATCGCGCCGGGGTTCCACGGCGAGACACGAGAATTAACAATTCGCCTGGTGCGAATTCTCTTCCCCGGCGCTGGTCTGTTAGTACTTTCCGCCTGGTGTCTCGGCGTTCTCAACAGTCACCATCGATTTTTTATTTCTTATACGGCGCCGGTCGCCTGGAATCTGGCGATGATCGCATCGTTGGTATTCTTTGGCCGCAAGGTAGGACAGTTTCCCCTAGCCGAATACGTTGCCTGGGGTTCGGTTATTGGCAGCGCCTTGCAGTTCGGAGTCCAGTTGCCCGTCGTGTTCCGGCTGGTGCACCGCCTTCGTCCCACACTGGATTTGGCGAGCGTCCACGTTAAGACAGTCATCAGAAACTTCTTCCCTGTCTTCATGAGCCGCGGCGTGGTCCAGATCAGCGCTTTTGTTGATGCCGTGCTGGCGAGCTTTCTACCTGAAGGCTCAGTCGTCGCTCTGACTTATGCGCAGAGTCTCTACACGTTGCCCGTAAGTTTATTTGGTATGTCAGTTTCGGCGGCCGAATTGCCGGCAATGTCCCGAGCAATCGGCAACACTGAGCAGGTCGCCGAAGTGCTGAGACAGCGGCTGGACGATGGGCTGAAACGGATTGCGTTCTTTATTGTTCCGTCATCGATGGCTTTCCTGGCGCTAGGCGATGTTATAGCTGCAGTGCTTTACCAAACCGGACAGTTCAAGCACGACGCGTCAATGTTCGTTTGGGGCATTCTCGCCGGCTCAACCGTCGGCTTGCTCGCTTCCACTCTTGGCCGACTCTACTCATCCACTTACTACGCTCTTCATGACACTCGTACGCCACTGCGCTACGCGATCATTCGTGTGACGTTAACTACCTTGCTGGGTTACTTATTCGCACTCCCACTACCAGTTCTGTTGGGCATCAATCCAAAATGGGGCGTCGCCGGTTTGACAGCATCTGCAGGTATCGCGGGCTGGATTGAGTTTGCGTTGCTTCGTCGCACGCTTAATAAGCGCATCGGCAAGACCGGGTTGGCGGCTGGTTATGTCGTCAGGCTTTGGCTAGCTGCTCTTATAGCGGCCGGCATTGGCTGGGGGTTGAAGCTGCTGGTTGGTAACATTCATCCCATTCCGTTGGCAGCTATAGTTCTCGGCGGTTACGGGTTAGCTTACTTCGCGATCGCTTACTCCTTAAAGATATCGGCTGCACGCTTGACCGTCCAAAAAGTAATTCGGGCATTAAGGTTTAAGCTATCATGAAGCAGTGTAGTATTCAGGCAAGTAATAAGATTCTCTGCTTCCGAACTATGTAAGAAACTTTGTGCTGACAGCTGGCGCACCTAACCTCAACTGCGAGATCGGTATCTTGAACCTCGCGATTTGTGTTTGGTGCGATTGGAATGGGATTCTTGCATCCAGGGCAATTGAACCCCCAATACTTGCTAGTTTTTGCTTGAGGTTTTGAGTCCATATTAGCGTCGAGTTTAAACGCTTGAGAGAGTTTTTTCCGGCCTCGTAAGGTAACGTGAGATAAGGTACTTTTCAGCGGCTAGGCTATTCCCATATCGATTTAGTGCTTGATCCAATAGTTGTCGCGATGACAGTCTGAAACTGTGCGTCCGTCGAATTCTCGGGCACTAACGCCATTGCCCCTTCGGCAAGAGACTTGTTTGACTCTTCGGTAGTCCAGGAAGCCGTTACTACAATCACAGGAACTGATTTCAAACGAGCCGCCTTCCTAATCAATCGAACAAGTGGTGGGCATGACGGATTGCGGAGACGCGAATCAATAATGATTCCCACGAAATACCAATCGGCGTCAAATATCTTTTGGGCTTCAACTCCGTCTTGAGCAGGGACCCCGGCACAGCCTTGTTGAAGCAGGGCGTGTGATATGGTCTGTTGAAGTTTCTCATCATGGCTAATTACCAGCACACGCCTTGATGAGTCATATCTCTTATTATCATTCAAGCTTCTCTTTGCGCTATCGTTCAAGGTTGTTCATCTCAGTATTCGCAATTTGACCACATCTGTCCGTGCAATTCTGCAAGAACCTCTTCGTGATTATTGGACTCAATTCATTATATGCCATTTGACTGATTTCTAAAGTGCTCCCTTTATATCGCCAATGGCCGGCGCTGTGCCTGCGCCTATTGGTTTTGAAGAACGAGAGGTATTGGGTATTTCACTAAGTGTCAGAGAACCTCATCTACTCTTATGGGGCCAGGCTAAGCCAATCATTGCAACGATGTACGAAGTTGATCATTCATCCCAACAAGGCCGTGACGCCAATTCGTTGGAGTCTATGCAATCCTTAGCAGCGGCCCATTGTCAAGCAATTCTGCTGTATTTCGGTCAAAGCTATGCGGAGAAGCGCGTTCAACTACTATGTGGTTCCGATAACTTCGGCGGTATTGGCGCTGCCCTTGCCGAGGAACTATCCCGGGCTGGCGTGCGAACGGACGTGGTGAAATTTGGCTCGTGGCACCTGACCTCAAGAGCAGCGTGCATCTATTGGGAAGTCGTTCGTACGCTTGCTGCATTTGAGGCGTCATCGTCACGTCTCAGTCTTGCAGTGTGCACGGGCCCGGACGACTGGAGCAAGATAAGGGAGAAAGGCATAAACTATGATGTCGTAGTTGACGCCTTTAATGGTATTGGTCGTCTAGCCGGCACCATGTTTTCCGATGTGGGAGACTACGTTTCAGCGCTTCGGGACCAAGGAGCGTTAAACAAACCGCAGCTTCTGATTTCCATCCAGCGGCCCGCGGAAAATGGCTCTCAGAACTCTGTAACCGCCACAAATCGCGAAGCACTTCCGGCACCATATTCCGGCTCTGGTATCTTATGGAGTAAATTTCTGGAAACATCGACTGATTGATACTTTAACAAGTTATCCTGGAAAAAACGGACGGGCTAGTGCAGCGGCAGACGGCGAGGCGGCCTCGGGCCGCCATTTTTTTTGTGTTCCAGGAAACACTCACAAACATTTCCAGCCTGAGATTGACCACCTCCGAGGTCGTCCCTATCATCCAACTGTGCAGCCTGTCATTACAGCTCAACAAATGCGAGAAGTGGATCGCCTCACTACACAGCATCATCAGATCTCATCGCTCCAGCTGATGGAGTCAGCCGCGGCCGCCTGTCTTCAGGCTGTGATAATAAACGCGGGTGGCGACCTCGCTGGCCGGAAAATACAAATACTTTGCGGCCCGGGAAACAACGGGGGCGACGGTGCCGCTCTTGCGCGCCAGCTCTCCTCGCTCGCGGTTGATGTAGACGTGATACTTTTCGGAAAAGTCGACGACACGCGCGGCGACGCACGCCACAATTTCGAAGCGCTTGGCAACTCTTCACATCAAGTTGCACAATTGAATTTCAGTGAGTGCCATGACTCAAGGCAGTGGCAAGAGATCGTCGCCTCCGCGCCTGCCTACGATGTGATTGTCGATGCTCTTTTTGGCACCGGGTTGAAAAGGCCGCTGTCCGGCGTCTTGGTTGAGGTTGTGGAATATCTGTCAGGCACGTGCCTAACATCCGGCAGCGTACCGTTGATTGTTTCGATAGACGTTCCTTCGGGTCTCGACGCTGATCAGGCGCAACCGATCGGAGTGGCCGTCGCCGCAGACTTAACGGTGACATTCACTGCTCCGAAAGTCGCGAACGTCCTGCCGCCCGCTTCGCATTTGAATGGCAAGTTAGTAATTGCGGACATAGGTTCGCCGCGGACGCTGATCGATGCGTCACGGTCGCAGCTCTTTTTAGTTGAAGAACAAGATGCACGCGACTTTCTAATCAGCACGCGCTACCGTCCGGACTCATTCAAAAATACACATGGCCATGTTTTGGTGCTGGCAGGTTCGCGAGGTTATACCGGGGCAGCAGTACTTTGCGCGAACGCGGCAATGCGCGCCGGCGCCGGTTTGGTTACTGTTGCTACGCCGGCGTCTTGCCAAAATGCAGTTGCCGCGACCGTGATGCCGGAAGTTATGACGACCGCCCTGGCCGAAACGGATCGCGGCGCAATCAGCGACGAAGCAATTGGTCATGTGGCCGCATTGATGTCTAAAGTTAACGCGGTGGCGGTTGGACCAGGCATTTCCTTTACAGATGAGAGCACTCGGCGGTTCGTTCACGGTGTCGTTGCCCAACGACAGACTGCAATCGTGATTGATGCCGATGCGTTGAATTGTTTATCGCCTTGGCCGCCGGATTTGCAGGGATCGGAAGCAGCGCCCCTTATTCTGACGCCTCATCCGGGCGAGATGCTGCGCTTACTGGGGACCACGGACAAATCCGCACTGGACGATCGCGTCGCGGTCGCGCGCGCGTTTGCCATCAAACACAAATTGATTCTGGTTTTGAAGGGCGCGCGTTCGTTGATTGCCGCGGCAGATGGGCGCGTTTTTATCAATCCGACGGGCAACCCTGGTCTGGGCACTGCCGGTGCTGGCGATACCTTGACCGGCATTATCGTCGCGTTTGTCGCGCAAGCTGTGGGAACTTTGAAAGAGAAAGCCAATCCCTTAGCAGCCACGATTGCTGCACTTTACACCGGTGGATTAGCTGGAGATTTCGCAGCGCGAAAACTGGGAATGCGCGCGATGGTGGCTTCGGATATTCGCGAACACTTAAGCGACGCCATTCGGGTTCTCGATCCAAATGGCGAACTACCAAACACTAACCAATGAATCTCGCTACAGAACAATACATTTCTACCGGCGATTGGACTTCGCAGAATGGGAGTGAGACTTTTGATCTCGGCAGGCAAATTGGTTTACAGCTTCGCGGCGGCGAGATTCTCCTGCTCGATGGGCCACTTGGCGCGGGGAAGACGATCTTTGTGAAAGGCCTCGCCGCTGGTCTCGATGTCGACGCGGAAGAAGTCACCAGTCCCTCTTTTACGCTGGTCAATCCTTACGAGGGGCGCCTGGCTCTCTTTCATATCGATCTCTATCGCCTGGACGCCGGGGCCTCTGCGGCGCATGCCGTTGATCTTGATGAGTTGATTACTAACGAACAGGCAGTGATTGTTATTGAATGGGCAGAGCGCCTCGGCAAATATCCGCTGCCGCCATTTGTCTGGCACGTTAAGATTCAAGGCGACGGCGATGCAGCGCGCAGCATTGCGATTTCGCACGGCAGGGCAACAAAAGATTAAATCGCCGACTGGCTTGACCGGAACATAGCTCAAAGAATATAAGGGCATCTGGAATTCAAGGAGCAGACATTGTCAACGCACGTCGAAACTGAACAAGATATACACAACACAAAAAATGGCAGCAATGATTTTTCGCTGTCGGATTTGGTAAAGGCGTTGGAATCGCAAACGAGCGTTCCGGCGCTGGAACAGATCTACGATTGGCTTGAAACTGCGAACATTTCCAGCGAAGACTTGCAGCCGTACATCGGCTTCAAAGACGGCAACTACTGGCGTCATCGTGTTTGCCGCAACGAGTTTGTCGAGATGCTGGTGTTGTGTTGGCGTCCCGGACATCGCACTCCCATTCATGATCACAATGGCTCACACGGCGGCGTCAAAGTTCACGAAGGGCCGTTGTGGGAGACGGTTTTCACCTACGACGAGGCACAGGGCCTCGAATATAAATCCGCGCGCGAATATGCGCCGGGCGCGGTCACCGGCTCAGATATTCCGGACATTCATCAGCTTGGCAATCCGGATGTCAGCGAACGAGACCTCATTACGATTCACGTCTACGCTCCGCCACTCGGCGTGCTCCATACTTACAAACCTGGCAGCACCAAGATCGATCTCTATACTCCGGACGACACCGAAAAATCTCTCTAGCCTTATTTCGGCGGCACAAAAGTTTCCAATCTTAGGTCCGTTCCATTTGTCGCGAACGTTATTGTGCCGCTATTGCCGGTTCTCAAAACCTGGACGCCCGCGCCTTCCCAACGCGTAACGATCTCGGGATTCGGGTGCCCAAACACCGACGTCTGCCCAACTGAAATCACCGCATAGCGCGGTTGCGCAGCAGCAATGAATGCGGCGGTAGAAGATGTTTTGCTACCGTGATGCGCGACCTTAACGACATCTACGCGTAGAGTCCCGGACAAAGGTGTCAATGCTTCTTCGGCGCGTGCCTCGATATCTCCGGTTAACAAAAATGAGCGCCGGCCAAAAAGCATTTTGAGGACGATTGAATCATTGTTTTGCGATGGCAGTTCCGCCCCCGGCCTTGCTGGCGGCCAAAGGACACTCATGATGACATCGCCAAAACGCAATTCATCTCCGCCGCCGATTGTCTGAATCGGTACTTGTTGAGCTGATAGACTCTCAGAGAAACGCGCAAACTCCGGATCGCTTTTTGGCGTACGTGCCACCAGCGCGGCGCGCACCTTAAAGTTTCGAACGATGTCATTTAAGCCATCAATATGATCAGCATCGGCGTGCGTTGCCAAGATGTAATCAATATGGTCGAGCCCGCGCTGCCACAAGAATTCTGAGACGACTGCTTCACCCACGCTGCGCGTGTCACGTTCAAATCTCTCGTCGTCGCCGTCCGCACCGGTATCGTGCCCAAACGGCCCAGGTCGCCCGCCGCCATCAACCAGCATCGTGGCGCCATCCGGAAATGTCACTAAAGCTGAATCGCCCTGACCCACGTCAAGAAAATCAACGTGAAGGTTTCCGTCAGGCCACGGCGCACTCCAGGGATGAAAGACAACTACAGCAACTCCCAACAGCTGAGCGATCAAGGCAAGCGTGAACGGCGAGAGCAGCGTTTGCTTCCTCGAAATCGAAAGTCTCAAAGGCTGCCAGCGCCAGAGGAGCCGCACCAAACCAGCCAATGGCAGGTAGTACAAAACGTAAATCACTCCGGCACGACCGCTGTATTCCGGCAAACGAATCGACGCCAGGCCCGCCCTCGCAAACGGATCCACGCTGTGAACCATTAACCAGTTCAACCCGTTCGCCAGACTGATGAAGGGTCCAGCGAGGAACGTGTTGACTTGCGCCAGCAGTATTGCAAACAGCGCAACAATTGCCATCGCCGCCAGCATCAAGCTCACGCCGATATTCAATAATAACGACGCAAACGACAGACGATGAAAATAGATGATGAGCAACGGCAGTAACACCAACTGCACGCTCGCCGAGACAACAATCGTTGAAAACGCGTAACGCAATGGGCGTTGCAGATGGCATCGTTCCAGAACTCTTGCGGCTGGCGTCTTGAAGAGTTTGTAGCTGTAATTGGTTTGCTCTAGTTCTGCGAGCCATTGCCGTTCACTCCAAAAAAGGCTTTCGCACAAACTTCGCAACCACGGCGCAGATGACGGTGGATAGGGCGTCTCGCGGGTCGGTCGCCATGCGCCGATGGCCGAGAGTTTTTGCAGCAGCGGCCAGGACAACAGAACAATCGCGGCCACTGAAGCGAACGTTAGTTGAAAAGAAGGATCGAGCAGATCGCTCGGTCGCCAGGAGAGCAGAGCGAGCGCCGAGCCACCCAGCGCGTTCAATGACGAAGCATGTCGCGAAACTAACGGCGCCAACACGATAACTGTAAACATCAACGCTGCCCTTACGACCGACGCTTCAGCGCCAACCGCCAGCGCGTATGACCACAGTACCGCTGCTGACAAACCGCACTGAATGGCGCGATTCCTGGTGAACCGTCTGGCAATCAGGAACACGATTCCACCCAGGAAGGTTATGTGCAGTCCACTGATCACGAGTACGTGAAACGTGCCGCCCTCGCGAAATCGTTCTGAGGTTGATTGCGAAAGGAAATAGCGGTTGCCGAGTATTGCCGCATCCAATACGCCGGCAGTTTCTCTTGAGAAGCGAGAATGGATTGCGGTTTGCACCTTGCGGCGCCATTCGTACAACCACGCTAATGGCAGAAACACGCGCTCATTCTCGAGCCGCTGGATTAACAACGGGCTCTTCACCACCGCGGTGGCGTCATAACCCTGCCGGTCAAGATATTCGGTGAACGAAGCCACGCCGGGATTGCGAAAGCTATCGGCGCGCTCCAGCCTCGTCAGCAAGCGCAACGACGCGCCGTGGTGCAAGTCGAGTGCGGCAAACTCCTGTTCACTGTTTTTCTGCGCCACGCGCGCCGACAGCATCACCACTCCCGACGCTTGCATCTCGCTGTGTCCGACTCGAAGTCGCCTTACCTTTAGACGAAGAAACAACCGTTCTGGCGCCAGCTCGGGTTCTTGCTCCAGCACTCCGGTTAGTTCGACAGGCTCGCCAACCTTGATTACGCCTTCTTCTAACAACCGCCGGATTTGATGAGCAGGGATTCTGCTCTTCTCAACGATGGCGAATGCCGACCCAAGCGAAAAGGTTGCGAACAACACCAACGTGGTCGCCAATCGCAGTTTCTTTTTCAGCAAAGCCGCAAGCGCACTCACTGAGATCACTGCGCCACTGAAGATGAACAACCAAACTGAATTGGACCGAAAAAACCAAGCGGAAGAGATTTCGCCTAACCAGGGTGAAACGATCAGAAAGGCACCTACGAGAATGCCGAGCGCAAACGCACAGGCAAACTGCGCCAACGGATAGGCCGCCACTGCAACCGCAGGAGTGCGAGTTGACATTGTTTGAGTTGAATTAAAGCGGCAGGGTGATTGCCGAGCCGAGACCTCAAAGTAATGGGGATCTCAGCGTTCTAGAACTCGCTATGAGTCAGGCGCACAACAGTCTCGACGTGATGTGTTTGCGGGAACATATCGAAACCAACAATTGAGTCGAGCGAATAACCGCCTTCAAGCAACTTGTTGAGATCGCGCGAGAGCGTGGCCGGGTCGCACGAAACATAACAGATTTTTTGCGGCGCCACGGAAAGAATTCCCTCAATCACACCGGTTTCGGCGCCGGTGCGCGGCGGATCGAGCAATAAAAGGTCGGGCCGCTCAAAGCCAAGCCAGTGTTTCAGCCATTCAGCCACGCTCATGTTTGCAAGCTCGACGTTGTTGAGTTCGGCCGCATCCAGATTGCGTTGCGCGTAGTCAACCGCGCGCCCGTTCGCCTCAACCGCGGTGACCTGGTTGAATCGCCGCGCCAGTGGCAAGGTAAACAAGCCGACGCCGGAATAGAGATCAATCGCCGTCTTCCCCGTCTCTTCTCCGACCGCTTCGCCGAGCAACAATTCCAACAGCTCGTGATTGATTTGAAAGAATGCCTCGGCGCCGAAATAAAAAGTCTCGTTGCCAATGCGCCGGCTGACTTCTTTCGATCTAAAGTGAGTCGTCGCCGAAGCAAGCGAAACATCTTCGTCGCCGGCGACCGCCTCGATGTCAGTCAACTTTTTGGAAAGCGTGCCTTCGCGCATCTGCTCGCGCAGACGCTCCAGCGTGTGCTGCAACTCCGGCCGCAGAACTGCACAGACTTCGACGTCGACAACCTCGTGAGAACCGCGCGCAAAATAACCAAGCCGTTTCGCTTTCGGATCAAATTGCCAGTTAGCACGCGAGCGATACTGCCATTGCGCCGGCGAAGGAACCATCACGATATCGGGCGGCGTTTCAATCCGCGCAATGCGATGCAGGCAGTCGCGAATAATTTCAATTTTCGCCGCCAGCTGTGCTTCGTATTCGAGCTGTTGAAAATCGCAGCCGCCGCACAGGCCGAAATACGGGCAAGGCGGCTCGATGCGAACGGATGAAGGCTTAACAACTTCGACGATCGATGCAAAGCCGACCGAGCCGCGCTTACGTTCAATCTTGACGCTTAGGATGTCACCAGGTGCTGCAAGCGCGACAAATAATGTCAGGCCCTCGGCATGCGCCAGGCCGAAGCCGCCGGGCAGCAGCCGTTCAATCTCAACCAGATTCTTGTCCTGGACGTCGGTAGGGCCCATCAGTGTTTCGCAGTCTTGATGCAAAATTTCGCGCGCTAGATATAAAACAAACTCAACCGCGGCACGCCAAAAGTTTCGCGCAAACGTTTCAGCAAAAGATTGTCTCGTGTCTGCGCGTAAACTGCCGGCTCCATTTGCTTGCGGTAAGGCTTCAACTGCTTTTCCACTTCCCGGGTCAGCTCTTCAAGTTCAGCAGAACCAGCGACGGAAAGAACCGCATCGCTCAGCATGCGCTCTACACCAGTCAGCGATTGTTCCAGCTTCTGCGCATTCGGCAAAGTCGCGCCCGCGAAATCGCTTTGCAGCTCCGCCAGTTGTGCCGCCGCACGTTGCAAAGCATCAACCAGATCATCAGCGGTAGTTTGGCTCCGCTTCACTGCGGTCGCGGACAAACCAGATCGACAACGTTCGAGATGTTCGAGGATGTCTGCACGCGGAAACGGTAAACCGGTGCCGTCTCGTGCACCCGCAACGCCGTCCTCGCTTTCACTCTCAGGCGCACTGCCAACATGCGCATCCAGCCATTCAGCGTATTGAGCTTCAACCTCTTCCTGACAATAAAGCAAGCTCTTGACGCTGCGCTTGCGCGGTTTTGATTCCCACGAGTCGAAAGATTTTTCAATGCCGCGCAACGCCACGTGCAGGGGTACTTTCATCTCTTTCCAGCTTTCGATCAAGGCCCAGTCCATTGGACTGAGCAGCAGATGCTTACCCCGGCGACGGACAAACGCATCTTCAATTTCTGTGAAGTAATTAAAATAATTCAATTAGTAATAGCCGGATGGGTTCGTTCATAGATCAGCCGCAAACCTTCCAGGGTCAGGGTCTCGTCAACCAATTCGATAAACTCGGAACCGGTAGCAATCAGTGAAGCCAGTCCGCCGGTGGCAATCACTCGAGGCGCTCGCGGCGTGGCGCCAATCTCTTCAATCATTTTTTTGAGCACACCATCTACCAGACCAACGAAGCCGTGATAGAGCCCGGACTGCATCGCCGCGATTGTTGATGAACCAATAACTGTGCTCGGCCGTCTGATGTCAACGCGCGGCAGTTTGGCAGTGCGCTCAAAAAGCGCTTCGGAAGAAATCATAATGCCCGGCGTGATGACGCCACCCATGTACTCGCCGCGTGCGTTGATTGCATTGAATGTCGTCGCGGTTCCGAAATCAACCACAATGCAAGGCGCGCCATATTTCGTAACCGCAGCGACCGCATCGACAATTCGATCGGCGCCCACATCGCCGGCAGGTTCATAGAGAATGGGCAGGCCCGTGTCAACGGAATGATCGACAAAAAACGGAGTCAGGTGAAAATAAGTTTCCGCCATCGTCTTCAGGGTGTAGTTCAACGGCGGCACAACTGACGCAATAGCAATCGCACCGATCGCCTTAACGTCGAGTCCGGCCAGCTCGAACAGATTCCGAGCGTGCACGCCATACTCATCCACAGTCCGCGAACGCGCCGTGGTCAAGCGCCAGTGGGCGACGAGTTCGGTTTGCTGGAACACTCCCAGCGAAGTGTTCGTGTTTCCGGCGTCAATCACCAGAAGCATAAGCGGGTTCCTCAAGTTGCGATGCCGAGACGTTCTGTTCGCCGCGTACAACTTCTTCAATGAGATCGCAAGCCGCAGCGGCGCCATTTTCCTGTCGCAGCAAGCGACCGATCTCGCGCGCTCTGGTTGTATAGTCAGCTTTGGTTAAGAGAATGTCGAGTTCCCTCGCAACCCGCGCTGCTCGATACTTTGCGCGCGGCAAGGTGCGGCTGACACCCAGCCGGGCAGCATGAGCCGCATTGTCGGGTTGATCGAACGCAAAGGGCACGATCAGCGTTGGAACGCCGGCACGCAAGCCTTCCGAGGTCGTACCCACGCCCCCATGATGGACAATTGCGCGGGCGCATCGCAGCAACTTTTCAAAAGGCGCATAATTGACGGCGATCATTCCCGGCGGCAAGGTCTCCACCCGGTTGCGCTCATCGCCGATCAGCAAGACGGCGCGACGACCAAGCGATTTTGCAGCCGCGATGCTTTCACGATAAAAGTCTTGCGCAACCCAGACAGCCGACGTGCCAAGCGTGAAAACAATTGGCGCCTCACCCTGGTCCAGAAAACTCGTTAACTCCGCAGGCATCTCCTGTTCATGGTCGCCGCCGTAAAATGCGAATCCCGTAATGTGCGTTTGCGCCGGCCAATCCGGTTGCGGCTGCGCGAAGAGTTTTGAGAAGAGCGCGAGAATCATTGTCGGCGAGTGCTGTCCTTCAAAAACCGGGCTGCCACGATCAGGCAAACCAAGCTCTTTTCTGAACTGATCGTAAGACTCATTCTTATAAACTTTTTTGAGCTGCTTGAAGAATGCCGCGGTAGCGCGAGGGCCCAACAATCCCACATGTCGCATCCAGGGCCAGAACGGAGGCCTTGGCGGATCGTAAGCGGAGAAAAAGGATACCGGCGCCAATACACTCGAAATCCAGGGAATACCGGTCGTCTGCGCGACGAGAGGGCCAGCAAACGAAATCGGGTGCGTCAACAAAAGATCCGCGCCGTCGACAGCAGGCAATAGATCTTCATAAGCCTCGCGCACAAAAGGAAAAAGCATTTCGTTCAAGAGAAAGCCACTCCCGGTTCGCGGATTCATGACCTTGTTCATCATGTCCGCATCCTGTTCCTGCGGCGGCGCGATATGCGGACGCACCGCCACGAAATCAAAACCAGCTATTCCGATTTTCTCGCGATACAGTTCGCTGGTGGCGATTACGGGCTGGTGACCACGCGCGCGCAACTCGGCAGCGATCGCCATGTAAGGGTGCATGTCGCCATAGGAGCCAAATGTTGTTATTAGAATTCGTTGGCGCTTGATCATTTAGTGCGGTCGTACGCTGGAGACATCGCCCGCTCGCAAGACTCTAATTTCCCCGTCATCAGTTTCTACACGTAATGCGCCATCGCGTTCAAGTCCACGAGTTGTGCCAACCAACGTTTCACCGTCGTCAGTCACCCGGATCAACTTGCCCTCGCAATAAGACGAGCGCGCGCACCACTCTCGAATAATCGCCGCGTTTCCGCCCGGCTGGTTCAGGACATCGTAGTGTGTTGCCAGTTCGCGAACCAATGCTTCGAGAAGAGTTGCCAACTCCGTCGTTACGCCACTTGCAGTCTCAACCGACGTGGCAATCGTTTCGAGTTCAGGTGGAAACGCACTTTGTGTCAGGTTGATTCCTATGCCGATGACAACCGCGCGGCCCGCTGGCGTGTCCACGGTTTCCGCCAAAATGCCGCAAAGCTTTTTTTCGTCAACCAAAAGGTCATTGGGCCACTTGATGTCCGTCTCCAGGGAACACCCTGCCAACAGTGCATCATGCGCAGCAACCGCAGCCATCAGTGTCAGCAGCGGCCACAAGTTCTGATCAGATTGTGGCCGCAGGAGAATACTGAAATACAACCCGGCTCCGGACGGCGAGATCCACTGGCGCTGTCGGCGGCCCCGGCCGGCGGTTTGTTCAGCGGCCACCACACATAATCCTTCAGCCGCACCTTCGGCAGCGCGTTTCGCTGCTTCGAGATTTGTCGACGCCAGTGAGTCGAACTGCAAGATGTGTGGCCTGAGCATACTAATTTTCCCGGAGCTACTGCAGGGCACCAAAGAGCGGGGGCAAGACCACCTTCCCAACCACAAGCTGCTGACAGTTGACTTTAACCTTCTCTGAAAGGCTTTCAGCAGATGGCAGGCGGGCACAACCCCTCTCAGGTCAGGAAGGTGGGCATGCCCCTGCTCTTCCTTTCGCCCCCCTGATCTTCAAATCTCTGAGCGCTGTGCCAACTCTAGCGCCTCGTAAGCCAACTCGCGCACGAGTCCATCAAAACTACGAAAGCGTTCGTCGCGCGTCTGCCCCTGCACGTAACGAAAGTAGATTTGCTGGATGATGACTGCAACTTTGAACCGGGCAAACGTTTCGTAAAACATGATGCGGGAAAGATCGCGGCCGGTTTCGGCAGCGTAGCGTTCGATTATCTCCTCACGCGTTAGCCAGCCAGGCCCGTTCGTTACCGCCCGCAAGGAACTATTTCGATCCGGCTCGCCCTGCGTTCCGCTCGTTCCCCGCATCGTCCAATAAGTAAGCAACAGTCCCACGTCAATAAGTGGATCGCCCACAGTGCACATCTCCCAGTCAAGCACCGCGATCACGCGCGCTGGATCCGTTTCTGCCAGCATGATGTTGTCGAGTTTGAAATCGTTGTGAACTATCGTCGCGTTTGTTGATTCAGGCGGAATGCGCTCGACCAGCCATTGAATGACATGGTCCATCTCGGCGAGTTCGCCGGTGCGGGAAGCTTGCCAGCGCTTTGCCCAACCGTGGACCTGGCGGGCGACCAGCCCCTCCGGTTTGCCAATGTTCACGATACCCGTCGCTTGGATATCGACCGCGTGCAGCGCAACCAGCGTATCAACCACCGACTCGCTGAGCTGCTTGCGTAATTCCAAATTCTCGCCAATTTGTTCCGGCACTTTGAAACGCACTATGAAACCGCGGCGGCGTTCCATTAGATAAAAAGGCACGCCAATAACCGACACGTCTTCGCAAAGCAGAACCGGTTTCGGAGCGAGCGGAAAATGAGGATTGATGACCGAGAGCAGTTTGTATTCGCGCGGCATGTCGTGGGCCGTCGGGGCGACTGGGCCCACTGGCGGACGGCGCAGCACGAATTCCTGCTCGCCGTAACGAATCAGGTAGGTGAGGTTTGAATGCCCGCCCGGAAATTGTTCGATCGCGATTTCAGTGTTCGCGGTTTGCGGGAGCAGATGTTCGCGCAGGTAACGACCCAGCGTCGCGAGGTCCAACTCCTCGCCCGCTCTTACCGCAGTGCTGTCGCTACTCGCTGTCATGAAGCGTCAACTCGTTTGAGTTCGGCGGCCTGGCGCAGCTTTGGTCGGCTCGACCGATTCCCAACAACCCTTCCAAGAGACGCAAGCCGAGACGGGCCAAAGCGACGCCGCGCCGCCGCATTCCAAGGAGTTATTTCTCACGCGTAAGTCTTGAGAATGCGTTGCGCCACCACCTGCCGGTGAACCTCATCAGGCCCATCGTAAATTCGCGCCGCACGCGCGTCCCGGTAAAACATTTCCAGGGGTAAGTCTTTCGAATAGCCAAGCGCGCCATGAACCTGGATTGCGCGATCAACTACGTCGTGTAAAACTCGCGCCCCGAAAAATTTGATTAACGAGATCTCAACGCGCGCGTCGCCGCCGCGATCCAACTTCCAGGCCGCATGGAGCGTCATCAGCCGGGCGGCGTTGATTTCCGCAGCCGAGTCGGCAATCCAGTTTTGCACCGTCTGCTTTTTCGCAAGCGGCTCGCCAAACGATTGTCGCTGGAGCGCATAAGTGCACATCATGTCAAAACTCCGCTGCGCCGCGCCGATCCAGCGCATGCAGTGCTGGATGCGGCCCGGTCCAAGTCGCGCCTGGGCCAGCTTGAATCCCTGTCCTACCTCGCCAAGCAAATTCGTAACGGGCACGCGGCAGCCTTCGAAGCGAACTTCACAATGACCGCCCACTCCACCCGAACCCATCACCGGAACAGATCGCACAATTTTAAAACCCGGCGTGTCGGTGGGAACAAGAATCATGCTGGCCCGCTGATGCGCGTCGGCAGCCGGGTCAGTTACCGCCATCACAATTGCGAATGCTGAGCCGATGGCTCCACTCGTGAACCATTTGTGGCCGTTGATAACCCACTCATCTCCGTCTCGCGTTGCGGTTGTACGCAGGCCCGTGGGATCGGAACCGGAAACCTCCGGTTCGGTCATCGCGAAACATGAACGCACTTCGCCTGATGCGAGCGGGCGCAAGTATTTTTCTTTCTGTTCAGCTGTGGCAGCGATCAGCAGCAGCTCAGCGTTGCCGGCATCCGGGGCGGCGTTACCAAACAACCGCGGCGCGATTACCGATCGGCCCGCGATCTCGTTGACCAATGCCTGGCCGATAAAACCGCTTCCCATGCCGCCCCACTCGCGGGGCAGATGCGGCGCCCAAAGACCAAGCGCCTTCACTTTCTCTTGCAGTTCCCTTTCCAGCTCAGCCGGCAGACCTTCGTCCTCGATCAGTTTGTTTTCATTTGGATACACAAACTCATCCATGAACGTCGTCGCGCGTTGCTGCACAGCTTCGAGTTCGGGAGAAATGCTGAAGTCAATCATCAGGGTAACCTTCCGGCGCGAGTTTTTGGATTAGGGATGTCGGCAGAGCAGCCGGATTGTAACGTTAAGACGCAGGTGTTCACCAGACTGATATTCTCTTGGCATTCTCTTGAACACACAGTCTGGGCTAACATGACGCCTCTTATTCTTATCCTGGGTTACTTGTGATAATCGCGTGATTGATTGGTTCCCCATCAAGTTGTCGTTTGCGGTTGCCAGCGCGGCCACGTTGATTGCGCTGGTTGCCGGCTCAGCGCTCGCCTGGTTGTTGGCCCGCAAGAGTTTCCCCGGACGCAATCTCCTCGATTCATTCATCACGCTGCCGCTGGTGTTGCCGCCGACAGTGCTTGGTTATTACCTGCTGGTGTTGCTGGGCACACGCTCTTCAGTGGGTGGATTTCTTTATCACCGGCTGGGTATCCGTCTTACGTTCACTGTTACGGCGGCGATCATTGCGGCAACCATTCATGCGCTACCGCTGGTTACCAAGAGTCTGCGGGCTGCATTCGAAAGCGTGAACCTCGAATTGGAAGCAGCGGCGCGCACGCTGGGACTTAACAGCCGACTAATTTTCTTTCGCGTAACGCTGCCGCTCGCGGCGCGCGGCGTACTGGCCGCAACTGCGCTCGCGTTTGCGCGCGCGTTGGGCGACTTTGGCGTGACGATTATGATTGCGGGAAATATTCCCGGCCGCACGCAAACGGCTTCGGTTGCGATCTACGACGCGGTGCAGGCTGGACGCGATAACGAAGCGTTCACACTCGCGGTGATCGTTTCATTAATCGCGGTGGTGATGCTTTACGTTATTAATCGCTTTGGCAGGCTGCGGTGGTAGCCAGAAGAGTGAAGAGTAAAAAGTGAAAGGTGAAGGGCTATGAGTCACGAGTGGGGAACGAGTGAATAGTTACTTTTCACCTTTTACTTTTCACTCTTCACTTGTTTCTTACCCAAGAAACCCTTTGTACTTCGTCTCGCTCGCGGCATAGCCCGGAAACACGTGTTGCACATTGGGTGTGCCGAGGTGCTTCCTTGCAACCTCGCCGAACACATCGCGAAAGTCTGTAGTCAACGCCAGATCTCGTCCCTCATAAAGCTGATCGTTCTTCAGGCCCGGCCATTGGCCGTAAACTTTGCCGCCGCGGACACCGTTGCCGACAACAAACATCGCATTCGCATGACCATGGTCCGTGCCGCGATTTCCATTCTCCTTCACCGTCCGGCCGAATTCCGACATCGTTAGAATGACGACATCGTCCATGCGCTGGCCCAGGTCCGTGTAGAGCGCGCTGATGCCATTGCTGAATTGCTGCAATAGATTTCCCAACTGGCCGCGCGCGCTGCCTTCGTTCACATGCGTATCCCAACCACCGATGTCGGTGAACGCGATTTCCAAACCAACTCCCGCTTTGATCAACTGCGCAATCTGCAACAAAGAATTGCCAAACGGTGTGCGTGGATACTGCGCGCCATTCTGCGGTTGATATTGCCCGGGATTAACTTTCTTCAGATAGTTGACAGCTTCAAATGTTTCTTTGCCCGTGCCACCGAGAACGTCGTTTACTGTTTGGTCGTAGATCGATTCAAAGCCGCCTTGCACGCTGGCCGAATTCTGACCAGCGCGAATGTTGAAGTCCGCGAGATTGGAAATTGCCAGCGTCGGCGCTTTTCCCTGCATCACTCGCGGCGTCATCTGTGTCATTGAGACGGCGCGGAACAAACTGTTTTCCGGATCGCGTTTGCTTTGCAGGTAACGATTTAGCCAGCCGTCAGGCGTCGACTTCACTCCGGGCGTGGCCGACTCCATGTAATCCTGCGCGTCGAAATGGGAACGCGTGTTGTCGGGTGAGCCGGCTGCGTGAACGATCGCCAAACGCTTTGAATCCCACAACGATTTGAAAGGCGCCAGCGACGGATGTAGTCCAAAAAAGCCGTCGAGGTTCACTGCCGCCTCAGCATTGCCGGCCGCTGGTTTCGGAATGGCAATCGACGGTCGCAAGTCGTAGTACGCGCTTTCGCCAAACGGGACGACCATGTTCAACCCATCAACCGCGCCGCGCTGAAAAATAGCGATCAGCGTTTTGCGCCGGCCGCCGGTAATTCGTTCGCGCGTTTGTCCCAGGACAGTCCGTTGCAAAAACGAGGGCGCGGCATTCACTACGCCAAAACTTGCCAGCGCCACGCCACCTGATTTGATAAAGAATCTTCTGTCCATAACTCAACCTCGGAAATTGTGAACCGGGAACCGTGAACCGAAATCGGAAATCGGAAATCGGAAATCGGAGTAAAACGTGATTAGTTCGCTGACGGTTACGCTGGACCGTGTCCGGTTTACGGTTCACGGTTCACGGTTTACGGTTCACGGCTCACTGTCTCTGAAACTCCGGCGAGCCCAGAATTAGTCCAACCATTTTGGTAACTGGATCCGTAATGTTCGCATCGGCGCGCGCCAACTGCTGCTGTCGCGCCGGAAGCTGGTCCATCATCTCGTTCTGACCAATATCATCCCTGCTCGGCCTGGCCGGTAACGCCGCCGGCACAACCAGCGCTGTCTGATCGTTAAGCTGCTGCAACAAGGTCGCCCTGGTCTTTGCCGACATGTCGCCGGCAACAATCAAGCCAAGAAAACGTTCCATCATTTTCGACTTGTCAGGCCCATCCGAACTAGTGCTGTCCAAAAAGCGGTTTAAATTGACGCGCGTGCCGGGAATGCGGTTGCTGGCCAACGTCAAACCAAAATTCAAACGCTCGAGCAGCCCGCCAGTGTTGACCCAACTCTCAGCCGTATCCGAATAGCCGTTCGGTGTTTGATAGCCGTAGAGCGGCTCGCCCATGCGCGCAATCCATTGATGCACGCCGGGGCCGCCGTTAGTTTCACCCCCCAGTGTGCGAATGGCGCTAATCGCCAACTCGAACGGCCGCTTAACTTTTGCGCGGTAGGCGTCAGGCGAATTGAACTCAGGCGAAAAGAAAATCGCGCGCAAAGTTTCGCGAATATCACCATTCGTTTTTAGAAACGTGGCGGCGAGGCGATCGATAAGCTGGGGCGATGGATTATCGGAAACAAAATGGCGCGCGAGTTTGGTGGCAATGAACTTTGCGGTCGCAGGGCTGTGCGCGAGAATGTCCAGTACTGCCTGACCATCTTTAACGCCGCCGCCCGCCGGAATCTTGTGGCCGAGCACCAACTTTTCGCCGTCATCGTGTACTCGTGGATTAAAGAAAAATCTGCCGGCGTTTTCGCGCAGCATATCCGCGCGTGGCCCATTCATCATCGCCTGGGTCGCCGCACCGGCGCCGCGTGGCGCGAGGATGGTCCATCCCGTAAAGCAACGCGCAACTTCCTGAACGTCTTTCTGCGTGTACCCACCTGCGACACCCAGGGTATGTAGTTCCATCAACTCGCGCGCGTAGTTTTCATTAATGCCGCGACGCGCCTGCTGCTGCGGCCGCTGTTGCTGCGGATCGTTTGTCATCCGCGGTGATTGCCGATTCTGTGCGCCGCCTCGCATTAACTGAGCCAGCGGATTACGTTGCGCTACCGGGCGCTGATTTCCGAAATAACCTGGACCAGTTGGCGCGTTAGGACTAACGCTTTGAAAGTTATCAAGATAGAAAAGCATCGCGGGGCTTTGCGCAGTCGCTAATAACAGATCAGAAAACTTACCCAGCGCGTTGGGACGAATTGTGTCCCGGTCGTAAGCAGGAAGTAACCAGCGATCAGCGCCTTTGCCGGCGAACACGTTAAAGTGGTTGGTCCAGAAATCGACCATCACTTCCTGCAACTGGCGCTCACTGTAAACAGCACGCAGAATTCGCGAGGCCTGCAACTCGGCCGTGATGCGTTGCGGCAGTTGTAATCCATTCTGCGTGTAATACTCACGCAGCGCCTGCCGGTATTTTTGGTTGTCCATCAGATTTCCGTTGGCGGCAGGATTATTTGCGGCCGCGGCATCCATCTGTGTTCCCATCGCCGCGGTAGGCGCGCCATTCATCGCAGTTGCGGTGCCGGTCTTCGGGTCACCGGATGTTGCAGACGCTGCAGCCTGCGCGCGATTGTCGCGTGCTGCTGCAAGTCCTGCCGGCAAATCGCCGCGGCGCTCGAGCTGTCGCAGGATTTGACCTGGCTGCGGATACTTTTCGTAGAGTTCCGCGGTCGACATGTTCAGCGTCGCAAGGTTTTTGAGCTTGGCTTGGGCAACGTCATCGTTGATCTTTTCCGGCGACAGTTGCTGGTTGATGTACTGCTCAAGCCCCATCGCCTTGACGCGCTCAATGTCGCCGGGGCGCGCGCCAAAACCGAGCCGGTTCAGAACGTGAAGGACGCGCTGGTCGTCGTTCAGTGGCGGCACATTCGTTCGTTGCGCGTCTGTAACCGGCAAACCGCCGCTAACAGTCGCAATCGCTAGCAGAAGCGCAAGCGTGACTCGCTTTCGCCAATGCGTGTCGGACTCGGAGTTTAGAAAATTCATAGATTTACCGCCGGTGGGACTTTTCTTGAAATTCAGGCGTATTTGCGCGTCCGGACTTTAGACGCGCGACCCCGGGCTGCGGTCGAGGAAATCGTGGGTCCCTACTTGACAGGTTTGGGGAAACTAACCGGACTCCGATTCCCCGCCGTGTCCAGTGTTCGCACTGCAAAGAAAAAGTTGTCTTTCGACATTCCCTGCATCGTGAAGCTGGTAACTTTGCCGACAACCCGCGAGTTGGTCCAGATAGGCGACGTGGTTTCACGCCAGACGATCTCGTAACCAGCCAGGTCGGGTTCCTTGTTAGCGTCCCACTTCAAATCGGTGTCGTTGGTCAACCGCGCCGTTACGACCGCGACATTTTTTGGACGGGCCGGGGCCAACGCCAGCGCTGCCAGCGCTGCTGCATTCACTCGCGCAACATTTGCGATGTAGTTGAAATCGTCATACTGCGGCAGGTCGCCGTATTGCACGCCATTTTCGATCCGCACGTTTTGATGTTGATGCCGATAATCTTCATTAGGTTCAGTGAAACGAACCGCTGCGAAGCCGCGTTCGAGAAACGGAATGTGATCGCCGCCGCGCAGGTAACGATCGCGACGATAGACCATCATCACGCTCATGCCGCGCACGTAACGCTGGCCCGTCTCTTTGATGAAGCGGGCCAACTGGCGCGACGCCGAATCATTCTCCCCACCAACGCCGCGGCGCGTGGTTGCCTCTTCGGCACTTTCATTCGACGGCACGCCTTCAGAAAAGACACGCACGGTTGCCGGATCGTGGACACCGTTTCCACCCAGCGAGCTGCCAATAATGTCATTGGTAAACATCGCTTCCACGTCGAGGTGTTTTTGTTTTGCCTGCTCGGCGAAATAAGTTGAGCCCAACAACCCTTGCTCCTCGCCCGCAACAGTCATGAAGATGATCGTGGCGTCGAATTTATATTTCGCCATAACGCGCGCCAACTCCAATACCGCGGCCGTGCCCGATGCATCGTCGTTTGCTCCGGGCGCGTCACACTTTGCATCGGTCGGACTGGTACACATTGAATCGTAGTGTCCGCTGACGACGTAGGTTCGTGCTTCGGCTTCGGGCTGGGTTCCCTTCAAGGTCGCGACAACGTTCGTGAGCGTTGTCGGCTCGGGCACTCGCGCCGCTTTTGGTTGCAGGAACGATTGCTTCTCCACCGTCATCCGCCCACCCGACCGCTCCGCAACTTTTGCAAACTCGGCAAACAACCAATCGCGCGCCGCGCCCACACCGCGATTGGGATCGTTCTGTTCGGAAAGAGTGTTGCGCGTGCCAAACGAGACCAGCTTGCGGATGGTCTTTTCAATATTTCGCGCGTCGATCTCACGAACAATCTGCGCGATCTGTTGGTTGCTGGTTCCCGCAGACGAGGGACGGGCAGCACGCGATTGTTTGGTCTGCGCATCGACAGGCTTAACGTCGAGCAGAAAGCAGGTGGCGAGAAGCAAAGAAACAACTGTGGTTGCGAGCAGACGGGTTGGCATAAACGGTTCGCTCCTTCAGATGGTGGATAGCCAGCCGGCCAATTTAACACCCGGCGGAGCGGAGTGAAACGAGGCGGGGCTATTTGCAGTGTGCGGAAAGAAAAGAAATAAGGTCGACTAACTTGCGGCGTCAGCGAATCCGGTAGGCAGTGCCCTTCCAAACAACGATTACTTCGCCGCCGAGTTGTTCGGCGATCGAGCGAAGTGCCGGCTCGTCCGCAAGCAACGCGCGAAATTGTTCGGAACCGCGTTTGACATTCACTGTCGCCCTACCGGCGGCGTAGTCTGAATCAACCCAGGCACTTCCTTCCCGGTGAAACAGCCTACCGGAAACTTTGCGAGTCTCCGCGACGTTGCCGGCGGCCTTTTCATCTTTGCTTGCGGGGCGAGACATCGCCGAAGAAACTCCGCCAACGTTTGAAGAATTATTGCGCGATGGACCACCTTTCGCTGGGCCACCACGCGCGAGCTCATTCTCGGCACGCGCTTGAGAGAAGGTGTCCTCGCGACGACGCTTTTGCAAGTCGGCATCATCCTCTTGCTTGCGTGCTTCCGCGGTCTTACTGGCATCGACCATTGCCGGACGCGGCGGTGCTGGAGGAGCGGCGGCCTCAGTGGGTTCAGCAGCAAACGTCGGCTGCGATTGCGCAACACTGGAGTCTCGAGGCTCAACTAGACCTTTCGCTTCGCGATCCGTCCTAGCCGCGCTGGAACTGGTTTTGGGTGCGACTGCCGGCGGCTGAATGGCTCCGGACTTCTCCTTCGAAACGTTTTTATCAGTCGACTCGGCAAGCCGCTGTTGTTCCCCAGGGGAACCAACTGATTGAGCGGCTTCGTTGGTGGTTATCTTTTGATTCCCACTGCTCGTTGAAGCCGCGGGCGCAGTCGGTTCCTGGTTTTGGGCGACGAAGTCGGTCTGCTGTGGACGGCGCAAAACAACGATTGCGATCGCGATGATCGCTGCTAAAGCCAGGGTAGGCATCGCGACTCGCAGCACTGACGGAGTAAACAGACCAGCGAGCATCGCGCGCAAGCTCCATCCTGTTTCAGGTTTCACCGCCTCACGCTGGCGCGGCATCGCCGGCACCAAACCGGCAACAATGCCACGGCAGCGATCACAGTCGGCCAGATGCTTGTTATATCGTTGACGTTCAGCGCCCGACACAACGCCTTCGGCGTAGCAGTTCAATTCATCAGCATCGAGATGCGCGCCAGTCTCCTGACCGGATTGCGGCAACGATCCCGTTTGAGAACGCATTGCCGCGTCGCGGCCCAGCGCGCGCAACAACAGATCCATCTCGTTTTTGTCAGTAGTGTTCATTAAACTATGCCGTTGGTAGAACGTCTCAGCTATCCACTACTTGCGCCGGCGCGCTTTGCGCTTACCCGGTCATCTCCTTTTCATTTTCAACGATTCTTTCGCCCATGAGCATCGGCTCAATATCCGCCTCCAAATGGAGCGCGATGTCGGAAAAGGCCCGCTCGGTTTCCGGGCGAGTCCAACCATGTTCTTTTTTGAGCGACTCCTCAACATTGAGGCGCAAAGCCGCATGAATTCGTGTCAGACGGCGGCTGGCGGTCGCCTCGTGCACGCCAAGAATTGCACCGGCTTCGTGCAATTTAAGTCCATCAAAATAGTAAAGCCTTACTAATAATCGGTCCTCATCTGATAGCTGGCCGACTGAAGCTGCCAGCGCTTTTTGTAAATCAGCACTGGCGCGCTTGTCGGAAACTTCCATCTCCGGATTCATTCTTTCGGCATGACCACTCCACGACTGATCATCCTTCTGAATTAACCGATCTAACTCTGCGTCATCCTCGGTTTGCACCAGGCGCGATTGCTTTCGGTGTTGGTCCACAGCCAGTTGTCCTACCACTGCACGCAGCCAGCCAGCCAGCGAGCCGCGGCCGGAATAGTAAGCAAGCTTGCTTGCCGGTTTGCCATCCTCGCGAATTCGCAGTCCGTGAAGCTCGGCCCAAATCGATTGGGCTAAGTCTTCGGCGCCTTCCTCGTTGGAACTAACCGAGCGCGCTGCCGAGCGCACCGTTGATCCGAATCGCGCGACCAGATCTGTCCAGGCTTTTTCGTTGCCTTGTTCGCAAGCCAGAATCAAACAAAGATCGTCAGCCTGAAGTTTGTCAACAAACTCATTTACGTCTGCAGGTAACGAGTCGGCGCTGTCACGCAAAAGATATTTCTCAACCGCCGCACGTATCCTTGGTACCAGCGCCTCCACCGAAAGCGAATAGGTCTCAGCCGCACGCGCCAGCAGACGGGCAGCGTTGGCCGCCAATGTCTTCTCGATTTCTTCAGCTTTTCGATTCACGGGGGACATGACCAGCGTTTGCTAATGCTAACACGTTGCACTCGACGCCGCGCGCCGGAACAGCTTGGATGACTTCAAGGCCCCCGCGTTGCCGGCGACAGCACTTTTAGGTTGTCAACTTTGACACCCCTTGAAGCCTGCGCTAGATTGAATTTTACAAATTTAGCTGTGCAATAATCCCGCAAAACTTAATTTTCTCAATGTTAAGAGTTACTGAAATATTTCGTTCAATTCAGGGCGAATCCACCCATGCGGGCCGCCCTTGCACCTTCATCAGACTCACCGGTTGCCCGATGCGCTGTGTGTGGTGTGACAGTGAATACACCTTTAGTGGAGGGGAGCACATCTCGCTGGCTCAAGTGATGGACCAGGTCAAGCTGTTCGGTTGTCGCCTGGTGGAAGTAACCGGCGGTGAGCCGTTGGCCCAGCAGTCCTGCCGCGAATTGATTGCCGCGTTGTGTGCCGCCGATTATGAAGTGCTGGTGGAAACGGGCGGATATCTTTCGACCGAAAACCTGGATCCGAGAGCGGGGATCATTCTGGATGTGAAGTGTCCCGCGTCGGGCGAAGCAGAGCGAAACCATTGGCCTAATCTGCAGCGGTTACGAGCCGACAAAGATGAAGTTAAATTTGTAATTGCTGATGTTGAGGACTGGGCCTACGCGAAAAAGATAATTGAAGAGTACGACCTCGTCCCACGGACCAACGCGGTTCTTATCTCGCCCGCATGGGGAATGATTGACCTGCAAGAGCTGGCCGAACTAGTCGCAGCCAGCGGATTGGAAGTTCGTATGCAATTGCAGTTGCACAAGTACATCTGGGGACCTGAGGCACGAGGCGTTTAATGGGTGGACACGCCGACATTGCTTATAAGGCGGCTGAGCACGATGACGAGAAAACCGAGCTGGCAGTGTGTCTTGTGTCAGGTGGCATGGATTCGTGCGTGACAGCAGCCATTGCCTATCGCGATGTTTCTGAGCTTGCCTTTCTTCATATTTCTTATGGACAGCGAACCGAAGCCCGCGAGCGCCAAGCCTTTGAAGCGCTTGCGGCTTACTATGGAGTCGACAAGCGACTGGTTGTCTCGCTGGCCCACCTGGCGCAAATCGGCGGATCATCGCTAACCGACACCGGAATCGACGTTGCACGAGCAAATCTTCAAACTCAGTCCATCCCGACCAGCTATGTGCCGTTTCGCAATGCCCATTTGCTGTCCGTGGCTACAAGTTGGGCCGAAGTGATCGGTGCGCAATATGTATACATTGGTGCTGTCGCCGAGGATTCTTCCGGTTACCCCGATTGTCGCCCGGAATTCTACGAGGCTTTCCAGAGAACAATTGAACTCGGCACAAAGCCGTCGACGAAGATTCAAATCCGAACCCCAGTCATCGACCTGAAGAAATCGGAGATTGTGCGGCTTGCACAAGAATTGAACGCGCCGCTCGAGCTTACCTGGTCATGTTATGCCCAATCTGATAACGCTTGCGGGCAGTGTGATTCCTGTGCTTTGCGCTTGCGGGCGTTTGGTGCCGCGGGTGTTTCTGACCCAATCCCATATGTGCTTGACAGTGCGGGGTTTGCTTATTAACTTTAGGCCGCTCGTTTCCAGAACTTAAGTTACAACCGGGAGTCGGTCAGGTGCATCATATAAACTCTCCTGGTAACTCAAATTCCCGGTAATTCTCTTTGGAGGAAGCCTTGATGTTTCGCAGATACGTATTTGGTTTTATTGCGCTTGCCGCGCTTTTCGCTTCGACCGCAATTTTGGGTGCCGCGCAGAACGGTCAACTTCGCGGGCACGTCGTTATGAAACAGGCTGACGGAACGCAAGTGCCGGCGCCTGGCGCGACGATCGACGTTTACAGAACTGACATTGCGGGCAAGTACGAGACAAAGGCGGACAAGAAAGGTGAATTCGTCTTTGCAGGGTTGCCTTACGTGGGAACCTACATTGTCACGGCCAGTCAGGCTGGAGCACGCCCGGACTGGATGCCAAATGTTAAGGCGGGCCGCGAAATCGACCTGATGCTGGTTCTGTCGCCGGGCGACGGAGCTCGTTTGACCCTCGAACAGATGAAGGCCGCAATGACCGGGGCGGGCGGCGCACAACCGACTGCTGAGGATAAGGCCAAACGCGCAGAAATGGAGCGCCAGAAGGCCGAGATGATTGCTTCGAACGAAAAGGCTAAGAATGCCAATGAGGTGATCGCGCGTACCTTCAAAGCCGGGAACGACGCGCTGATTGCAAAGAAATATGATGAAGCGATTAAGCAATATCAGGAAGGTCTAGCCGCCGATGCGGCGCAGTCAGCACTCTTGACTAACCAGGCTATGGCGTATAAAGCGCGCGGCGTGGAAGAGTACAACGCGAGCGTTTCAGCAAAAGACGACGCCGAAAAGAACACCAAACTTGATGCCGCAAAAAGTGATTTCAAAGCGGCTGCGGCCGCTAGCGCGAAGGCTGCGGGACTGGTAAAAGCGCAGGCGGTTCCTACGGCAGCCGCGGAACTGGAACGCTACAACGGTAATAGGCTTGCTTCGTACGGCACTAACGCCGAGGCAATGCGTCTGCTGGTAACGAAAGTTGATGGGACTCAAGCCGATGCCGCATTGGCCGCTTTCAAGGATTACATCGCCGTTGAGACTGATCCGGCAAAGAAAGCAAAGGCCCAATTGGATGCTGCCCAGATGCTGTTGGACGCCGGTGCCGTCGATAAGTCGTATGCTGAGTTTCACACCATGCTTGAAACGCAACCCGACAACCCGGATGCCAATCTCGGTGCCGGACTGTCGCTGTTTGCGAGTGGTGACAAGGCGAAATACCAGGAAGCCGCGAACTTTCTGCAGCATTACGTGGATGTGGCTCCGGATACCCACAAATTTAAATCCGACGCAAAGGCAATTCTGGCTGAGCTAAAAAACAATGAAAAGGTTGTTCCGGATAAGATCACTCCGGCCCGCCGTCGCCGCCCCTAACCTCTGAATCAGTCTTAACGCAACAGCCGTGACCGGGAACTTAAATCCCGGCACGGCTCTTGTTTCCATTCTCGCCTTGAGGCCTCACTCAAGTCGCGTCAACGACACCGATTTGAGCTTTTCCCTTAAAAACTTCGGTCTTGACAGTGTAGGGGTCAACTTGTACTATCTTTGACCAACGGTGTTTAGCACCGTCCGCTGTCCGTCCCAACCCCAGCCCTGCACAAAGACTTTTTAAGCAGAATTCGCTGGCCCGTCCCGTCAACACTTCTTGGATATCTCAGACCGGGGTAAAAATGTCCGCTAAACTAGGCGAAATTCTCGTTCGGGAGAATCTCATCAGCCCACAACACTTGCGTGAAGCGCTGGACTACCAGCGAGAGCACGGCGGTCGTTTGGGCTATAACCTCGTCAAACTAGGCCTCGTGTCTGACGACATGATCACGGCCGTGTTGTCTCGGCAGTATGGCATTCCTTCAGTTAACCTGGAACTCTTCCAGATAGATGAACAAGTGCTCCACCTCATACCTCAGGAAGTGGCGCAGAAATACTCAGTCTTACCTCTATCCCGCGTCGGCGCCAGTCTCACGCTGGCAATGGTGGATCCCACCAACGTCTTCGCGATGGATGACGTCAAGTTCATGACCGGGCTTAACGTCGAACCGGTCGTAGTCGCGGAAGCAAGCATCCAACACGCAATCGCACGGTATTACGGCACCTCGAAAGAAATTGAATTGTCCGCTGTCGGCGTAGATGAAGTCGTGTTCGACGCAGCCAGTATTAAGAGCGCCAACGGCGGCATCACTCACGCCGACCTCGTTTCGCTGGACACCATCGACTTTGATACCGATCGCACCGAGGACGTTGAGGTCCTGGAAGACAACGAAGAGATTGATCTTTCGACGCTCTCGCGAATAAGCGAGGACGCTCCGGTTGTCAGGTTGGTGAATGTGCTTCTAGTCGATGCGCTTCGTCGCGGAGCATCTGACATCCACGTCGAGCCTTACGAAAAGGAATTGCGCATCCGCTTCCGCATTGACGGTGTTCTTTACGATGTGATGCGTCCGCCACTAAAGATGCGCGACGCGCTGATTTCGCGCGTCAAGATCATGGCCAAGCTGGATATCTCTGAAAAACGACTGCCTCAGGATGGTCGCATCAAAATCAAAGTGAAGGTAGATGCTCGTTCGCGCGAACTCGACTTTCGCGTTTCCACGCTGCCCACCCTGTTTGGCGAAAAAGTTGTGCTTCGTCTGTTGGATAAAGAAAACCTGATGCTCGACATGACCAAGCTGGGTTTCGAGCCTGAATCGCTGGTGAAATTCCAACGCAACATCTCCAAGCCTTACGGGATGGTGTTGGTAACGGGGCCGACGGGCAGCGGCAAAACGAATACTCTCTATTCCGCACTGCAATCCCTGAACACGGTTCAGACGAACATCATGACTGCCGAGGACCCTGTCGAATTTAATTTGATGGGAATAAACCAGGTTCAGATGAAGGAACAGATCGGTCTGAACTTTGCAGCCGCTCTTCGTGCTTTCCTGCGTCAGGATCCCAACATCATTCTGGTGGGCGAAATCCGCGACTTTGAAACCGCAGAAATTGCGATCAAAGCAGCGTTGACCGGTCATCTTGTACTTTCCACGCTCCATACAAACGATGCTCCGTCCACCATCTCACGGCTGATGAACATGGGTATCGAGCCTTTCCTCGTAGCCACCAGCGTCAACCTCATTCAAGCCCAACGCCTCATTCGCCGCGTCTGCAAGGACTGCAAGCGCGAGCATCCAACTCCGCCAGAAGCGCTCATGGAAGTTGGTTTCTCCGCCGAAGATGCGAAGAACCTCAAGACGTATAAAGGCAAAGGTTGTGCGACGTGCAACAACACCGGTTACAAAGGTCGCATAGGACTTTATGAAGTAATGGAAGTTAATGACGACATTCGCGAGTTGATCCTGATCGGCGCTTCGTCGCTAGAACTGCGAAAGAAAGCGATTGAAGACGGAATGATTACCTTGCGCGAATCAGGTCTGCACAAAGTTCGTGCCGGCTTAACCACACTCGACGAAGTGGTCCGCGAGACAGTGGCCTAGAAAGAGAGAAGAATTATGTTGCGAACAGTTGCGCTTTCACTTTTGATGCTGATTTCTGTTGGCGTAATGTTGCCGTTTGCGAGTTCCACGGCGCATGGCATTCGCCAGAGTTCCGTGGCTAATCATCACCGCCGCTATCGACGGCATTCGCGCGCCTGGTGGCGGCATCACCGCGCTCGCTTGCGTATGCGCCGCGCTGCAGTAATGGCCCATCGCAATGCACCTCTAGAACCGGCAGTAATGCTTTCAACAAATAATGTATTGCCGAGCGCCACGCTTCCAAAATTACCAATCGGCTGGGATAAGCCGGTCGCTGCCAACAGCGAAATCAGATTCAAGACGGAAAGCAAAGCGCCGGCGCCGAGCCAGGCCACACTTTCTGTTATTGCTCGCAGCCGACCAAATCCTGCTTATCTAACTCAACGGGAAGAGCGAAGCATGCTGGCCGGAGTCAGCTTCTCTGACCTGCGCCGCACGGTGATCGAAAAGATGATCAATTCCGGTGGCTGGGTAATAAATGACTACCAGCGCCAGATTGATGGCGCGCGCGTTTTCGTCGTTATCGCACAAACTCCTAGCGACGGACGTTCCCCGGAGAAAGCGTGGAACTTTTACTTCGCCGAGATCGACGGAAAGATTTACAGCCTCAGCCTCAATACGCCAGCGCAGTATTCAGATCGATTGGCCGCCGAAGGTGAGAAATTTCTTTCCTCGTTGCGCGAAAAAGCAAACGCAACTGGCAAGCGGTAGGCCTGCGAGGACTGCTGCAAACAAAACACAGACTTCAATTCAGGAGCTGCCGCCAATGCCATTGAATGATTCAACCCCGCAAATCTCCCTCTCAGAACTGCTGCGCAAGCTGTCGGAACTGGGCGGTTCAGATTTGCACATCACCACCGGATCGGCGCCTCAAGTCCGCGTTGACGGCCATCTGCGATCGCTCGAAGGCTATCGCGAGATGACGGCCGCGGATACCAAGCAGCTCGCTTACTCCGTGCTCACCGACGCCCAGAAACATCGTTTTGAAGAAAACCTCGAGCTCGATTTTTCTTTTGGTGTGAAGGGCCTCTCCCGCTTTCGCGCAAACCTTTTTAATCAGAGAGGTGCGGTCGGCTGCGTTTTCCGAGCCATTCCTTACGAGATAAAAGCATTTGAAGACCTCGGACTGCCACCTGTCGTGAAACAGCTTTGCGAGAAACCGCGCGGCTTGATTCTCGTCACCGGACCGACGGGCTCGGGTAAATCGACCACGTTGGCCTCAATGATCGACAAGATCAATCGCGATCGGCACGAGCACATCCTGACGATTGAAGACCCCATCGAATTTCTGCACAACCACAAGAATTGTTTGGTGAACCAGCGGGAAGTCAACGCCGATACACATGGATTTGCAGCGGCACTGCGGACTGCTTTGCGTCAGGATCCGGACATTGTGCTGGTGGGTGAAATGCGCGACCTGGAAACGATTGAGTCGGCGCTGCGCATCGCAGAAACCGGCCACTTGACACTGGCGACACTCCACACCAATTCGGCCGCGTCCACCATCAACCGCATCATCGACGTATTCCCGTCCGACCAACAATCACAGATTCGCGCCCAGCTTTCGCTAGTGCTGGAAGGCATTTTGTGCCAGGCGCTGCTGCCGCGTGCCGAAGGAACCGGTCGCGCCATGGCCCTTGAGATCTTGGTCCCCAACACCGCCATCAGAAACCTGATTCGCGAAGACAAAGTCCATCAGATCTATTCGATGATGCAAACCGGTCAGGATAAATATGGCATGCAGACCTTTAATCAGGCGCTTGCGACTCTTTATCACAAACGTTCGATCACCATGGAGACCGCATTGCAAAGATCGTCCAACGTCGATGAGTTGAAAGAGCTGATCGAACGCGGGTCGGGACTAAATACCGGCAATGGAAATAAACCACATCCGAGTCCCTACGCGCAGGGTCGACCAATCGGAACTAGACCAGCGGTTAGATAAACTGCCCTTTCTGGAGCTTCAACGCTATGCCTACCTACGTATTCAAAGGCCGCAACAAACTAAACGAGATCATTGTCGGTGAACGAGTTGCCGACAACCGCGATGCGCTGCGACAGATCCTGCGTCGTGAGCAGGTGACGCTCACGTCCGTCAAGGAAAAGGGCCGCGAGATAGGAATTCCAAAGATCGGCGGCCGCAAAAAAGTGAAAGCCAAGGATCTCTCCATCTTCACGCGTCAGTTTTCAGTGATGATTGATGCTGGCTTGCCGCTAGTCCAGTGTCTGGAAATCTTGGCCCAACAGCAGGACAACAAATACTTTCAGCAAATCCTGCTGCAGGTGCGCCAGGATGTTGAGGAAGGTTCGACTTTGTCGGCAGCTATGGCGCGCCACCCGCGCGTTTTCGATCAACTGTACGCCAACATGGTTGAGGCCGGTGAAACAGGCGGTATTCTCGACTTGATTCTGCAACGCCTTTCGACCTTCATCGAAAAGATTGTCAAGCTAAAACGCGACGTGATTTCCGCGATGATTTATCCGGCGGCGGTCGTCTTGTTGGCGGTCGCAGCAGTGGCCGTAATCATGGTGGTTGTAATCCCACAGTTTCAGAATATTTTTCTGGGTCTGTTGGGGCCAGGCGAACAACTTCCCTTGCCCACGCGCATCGTCGTCGGCATCAGTAGTTTTCTCGCTGGCTGGGGTGGGCTGGCCATACTGGTTGGCATTATCGCCTTCGTGATCGCGTTTCGCTTCTATTACAAGACCGAGAACGGACGCAAGATAATTGATCGCCTTACCCTAAAGGTACCAATTTTGGGAGACATCTTCCGCAAGATTGCAGTTGCGCGCTTCTCGCGAACCCTGTCGACGTTGCTCTCTTCCGGCGTGCCGATTCTTCAGTCGCTTGATATTACGGCTCGCACCGCTGGAAACGTGATTATCGAGGAGGCCATTCACAGCGTGCGCATTGGCGTAGAGCGCGGCGAAAATTTTGTTGACCCTCTTAAGGCCACCGACGTGTTTCCACACATGGTTGCTCAGATGGTAGGCATTGGTGAGCAGACAGGCGCACTCGACGCGATGCTCGGCAAAATCGCAGACTTTTACGAACAGGAAGTTGATGCCGCGATTGCAAACCTGCTAACGCTAATGGAACCGCTGCTGATTGGTTTCCTGGGAGTTACGATTGGGTCAATCGTAATTGCGATGTATCTGCCGCTGTTCACGCTGATTGGTAAGCTGGCCACGGCCCACTAACCTTTTCAGCAGCTCAGCAGATTGCTTTGGGGGAGACTCGATCGAGTCTCCCCTTTTTCTTTGGTCAGAGGCGCTAGCGCTTCAGGGAAAAACGTTGTCCGCTCGCTCAGCGCTCTGTGATAGGCTTTCCGCCCAGTGGGAATTGAAGAGGCAACAGCAGGAAAGGCTTCCTTGGGCCGCAAATTATGGTGGCTGATCTTTGGCCGCCTGGCCGTCGCGATAGTCCTCGTGCTGGCCCGCATAGTTTGGATTTCCGGGCGCAGTGATGCAGCCTGGACCGAGATACTGCCGGCGCTGTTGATAGTGTGCGGACTAACTGTCGTCTACTCGTTAGCGCATCGAATTTCGCGCACCCTTCCTTTCCAGGCTCGCCTGCAATTTGCCGTGGATATCCTGCTAGTCAGTTGGCTCAACTGGACCACGGATGTCATTCATTCTCCTTACATCGCCCTTTACATCGTAATCATCGCTGCATCGAGTCTGTTTCTTGGTCCACGCGATTCCATCGTCACCTCGCTTGGTTGCGCAGTCGCCTTTACAGCCAGCGGGCTCGCTGTACTTGCCGGCTATGGGACACATTCCGCGCGAACGATGCTGGAGGTGGGCACTTCACAAACCGCCCAGACCATCGGCCTGTTTGATTTGGCGTTTCTGGTTGTCGGCCTGCTTTCGGCGCGCCTGGCTGAACGTCAATCGCGTTCCGACGTGCGTTTGATTGCCGCAACCCAGTCGCTTGCAAATCTGCGCGCGCTGCACGAAAGAATTGTGGAGTCGATTAGATCCGGCGTCGTCACGACCGACCTCGAAGGGCGCATTTACACTTTTAACTTAGCGGCCGAGGAGATCACCGGTTACAAACAAATGGATGTGCGCGGTCAGGATGCGTCCATCTTCTTCGGTGAGATTAAGGAAATCATTGCCAGTTCGCTCGACATTCACAGCACGCACGCCAGCCCGCGGTTTGAGGCTGACTGCCTGACAGCTGATGGTCTGCGGTTGCGACTGGGCTTTACTATCTCGCCGCTTTTTTCCGAGGCGGGCGATACGACTGGCACAGTTATTACGTTTCAGGATCTGACGCAGATTCGCGCGCTTGAAGAGACTTCGCGCCGGCAGGATCGCTTGGCCGCGATTGGACGCATGGCGGCCTCGATAGCTCACGAAATTCGGAATCCGTTGGCGGCCATGCGCGGTTCAATTCAGATGTTACGTGCGGACATGGCGGGCGACTCTTCGCAAACGGAGTTAATGGAAATCATCTTGCGCGAGTCTGATCGCCTCAACCGGATCATTAGTGATTTTCTGAGCTATGCGCGGCCGCGTTCAATAATTCAAACGAGTGTCAACGTCGGGGAGTTGTTGCAACAAACGTTCACGCTGTTGCGTCACAGCGCCGAAATAAATCAGGGTCATCTCATCGAGGAACAAGTTCCGGCCAAACCGGCTCTGGTCAATGCCGATTCCGAACAGTTGCAACAGGTTTTCTGGAATCTTTCCCGCAATGCGCTTCAGGCAATGCCTGCAGGTGGGACGTTACGCGCCACTGTCCACGAAAATTCCAACGACCGGTTGCGGATCACTTTTTCCGACACCGGACGGGGCATGGCGCCAGAACAGGTGGAACATCTCTTTGAGCCTTTTTCTTCAACTACGGGAGGGACCGGGCTAGGTCTTTCAATCGTTTATCAAATCATTCGCGATCATGGTGGTACAATCAACGTCCGTAGTCGCGAGGGACACGGGACGACAATAGCGATTGAACTCCCGGCCAGCGAGAGCGAATAAAGACGCGCACTTCGTCTTAACTATTTTCCAACTTCTAACTTCTGACTGCTATCTTTTCAGCAATGGCTAACCTGCTAATCGTCGATGATGAACTTGGAATGCGGCAATTCTTGACGCATCTCTTCCAGCGCGAAGGCCATGTCGTGCGAGCTGCCGAGAACGGAAACCAAGCGATGGAACTGCTGCGCGTGACGCCTTCGGATCTGGTCATTTCTGACGTGCGCATGCCCGACATGAACGGTATTGAGTTACTGCGTGCGGCCCGCGAGCTTTTTCCCCACATTGAAGTAGTCCTAATGACCGCTTTTGCGAACGTCGATACTGCTCGCGAAGCCTTCCTGCTTGGCGCGTATGATTTTGTGCAAAAGCCTTTTGATAACGAGGTGTTAAAGGAAACCGTTACGCGCGCCTTGCAGAAAGTTTCGCTGGTTAAAGAAAAGGAGGCGCTGCTTGAAGAAAACAAAGTTCTGATTCAAGGCCAGCGCACGCGTGGCAAGCTCAACAACATCATCGGTAGTTCCCCAAAAATGCAGGCGCTCTACCAAATGATTGAGACAGTTGCCCAAGTGGGTTCAACCGTGCTGGTGACTGGGGAGTCGGGTACGGGAAAGGAACTCGTTGCTCGAGCAATTCACGACCTCAGCCCACGAGCCGAGAAACCTTTCGTTTCGATCAACTGCGGCGCCTTTACTGAAACCCTCCTCGAGTCGGAATTATTCGGTTATGTAAAAGGTTCCTTCACCGGCGCGAACACTAATCGTAAAGGGCTTTTTGAGGCCGCCAACACGGGCACTATTTTCCTGGATGAGATCGGTGAGATGTCCCCCGCGATGCAGGTCAAATTGCTGCGCGTGCTACAGGAACGAAAGTTACGGCCGGTTGGTGCGACCGAGGAAACCACCGTCGACACGCGCGTCATCGCGGCGACGAATCGCGATCTCGGCAGCATGGTCAAGGATGGAACTTTTCGGGAAGACCTCTATTACCGCATTTCAGTTATTCCAATTGAACTGCCGTCCTTGCGCGAAAGGTCGGAAGACATTCCTGTCCTGGCCCAGCATTTCATCGAAAAATTTTGTGCGGGCACAGGACGTGAGTTGTCGATAAGCGAGAATGCAGTGCGTTTGCTCGAGAGCTATATCTGGCCGGGCAACGTCCGTGAATTGGAGCACGCCATCGAGCGTGCAGTGGCGCTCGAGACGACCGACTCAATTCAATCCGAGCGCCTGCCGGAAAAAATTTCTAACTACAATCCCTATCGCATCGCTGAGAGTTTTGAATTTCCGGAGGAGGGAGTAAACCTGACTGCCCATTTGGACCAGCTGGAGAAGACCTATGTGCTCGAAGCACTACGCCGAAAAGTTGGGAACCAAACTAACGCCGCCGATCTGCTGGGCCTCTCCGTTCGATCACTTCGGCATTTACTCGACAAACACGGCATACGCGGGTTGACGGCCCAGATGCGCGACGACCGCCGGAATTCTGATTCAATTCCACGCCGCCGTTCTTCCGATCCCACACCACGTCGCCGCGAAGACGACGAATCCGAATTTGCAGCCAGCGCCGGCGAACCTTAAAGTCTCCCCTTTTGTGCCCTACACCTGTGCCGGAAACCGTCATTCCCTCGCTGACGAGATTTGTCAGGACAAAGAACTTCAACCCTGCTGCAAATACCGCTAATCCGAAACGTCAACAATTCCATCGCTTTTGAAACGGGTACACGTGGCACAACCATTGTATTTGAGCTAGCTGACATTTCGCGCCTAAGGGGATCTACAGTTGTGATTACCAAGTGCGGCGACGCGAGAACCTTAAACTTTAGCTCCGTATGGATCAATAAGTTATGAACACCAAACACCATCAGCTAGGTTTCTCGTTGATCGAGTTGCTACTGGTCGTCGCGATCATCGGTATTATTTCAGCTATCGCTGTTCCGAATCTCCTGGCCTCCAAGCGGGCGGCTAACGAGGGTTCGGCAATCTCGTCTGTGCGCGCCATCACGAGCGCTCAAGCCACCTACCACGCAACAACGGGAGCGGGGTTGTATGGCAGTCTGGCCAATCTCAACAGCGCGGGTCTCGTGGATTCCGCCGTATCTGGCAGCACTCTCCTCACTCCCAAGAGCGGCTATTTTTTCGCCGCGGCCGCGGATGCCACGACCCCTAACTCCCAGTACCTGACTACCGCCTCTACATCCCAGCCCAGCGGAGTCACCGCTACGGGAACTCGCAACTTTGCCTCTGACGCATCTGGAGTTGTGACGCAGTCCACGGCAAGCACGACCGCCATGACCAGCAACAGTGGAACACCCATCAATTAGCTGGATCGACTCTATCCCTTCGTCCTTTAGGGGCGTAGAGCATCAGCTCTCGCCCCTTTTCCTTACCAGTTGAGGAGCGGAAAAATAACCCGGAAACTGCCTTCGAGCCGCCGGGCGATACTTGCCGAAAATCGTCATTAGTTAGTTACCGCATTTTGTCACTCAGGCGAGTGTCGGTTGTCCGGGGGAGTTCAATATTGCGCAAAACCCTAACGCTTTCACTGCCTTTCAAAATTCTCCGTTCTGGCATAGCCCTTGTTATTAGACAACCGACACTTCGCGCTCTGCGCGGCACCAGATCGTGATGACGACGGCCGTTGGCGCGAGAAACCCTAACCAATTTCTCTCTTAAGGAGCACGAACAAAGAAATGAATACGAACAAACGCCACGAAGGCTTCTCACTGATTGAGTTGCTCATCGTCGTCGCGATTATCGGCATTATCGCCGCCATCGCCATCCCCAATCTTCTCGCTTCCAAGCGCGCCGCCAACGAAGGCTCGGCCATCGCGTCCGTCCGCACCATCACCAGT
>JANMKA010000017.1:0-11902 GCA_031371765.1 Blastocatellia bacterium | reverse complement strand
GTGTGTCTGGGTTTTAGAAATGACAAATGGTGGATTCAAGTTTGAAGCATAATGATTGCTTGCCCTTCGCCCCAGCGGTGCGAGATGGTTATAGCCAAATCGTCCCTTTCCTTACTTCCCAGCTCCGGAGGAGCGCAACAGCTTTGCTCGGGCCAGGCTATTGCTCTGGTGCTGGTTTCGCTCCTACCGGAGCGAGAGATCCTGTTGCGGTGGGGTTCGGTAGCTATAAACATCTCGCTCCGCTGGAGCGACAACCAGTTTCACTGTTGCACTTCCAAACTGAATTCGCGAATGTCAAATGATGAATGATAAATTTACTCTTCCCCTCCGGCGTCACTCCAGATCAAGCTTCTTGCCACTGTGGCCATTCCCTTTTGCCAACTGGTGAACCCGAGCCCGTTCTTCATAGCTCGACACGGCCTGCCCCAGCATTTCGCGCAAACGGTCCAGTCGCTCAGAGGTTGATCGCAGTTCCAGCAGGTCCTGCTTGACCTCGGTATCCACTTCCATTGCTGCAGCCACCAGAAACGAAAGGCGTTGCGGTTCGGTATCGGAAATGTCCGGCAAGTTTGCGCGCTCATCGTTGATGGCGCGGACAGCGCGGGCGATACGCGTGAACCTTTCAGCCACGTCGCGCGCATTTTCGCGCAGCCGCGTTGCCTCCTCTGCTTCGTCCTCAAAATAACTAACGCGCGCCAGCAGATAAGGATCGTCGTGTTGGAGGTATTCTTCGAGCCGGTAGCGAATAATGCCGACGGTAAGAATATTTGAACGGCCGTCAGGCATCCCCTGGGTTTCAGTGACTTCGGCCACGCAACCAACGTGGCCGGGCGCCGGCCGGTCTTGTGCGGCAGTCGAAGCGTCGTAATAAGAAACGCCGAAGAGACTATTGCCGGCGCGCACATCATTGAGCATTTGCCGGTAGCGCGGCTCGAAAATATGCAGCGGCAGCGGCACACCGGGAAACAACACCAGCGCCAGCGGAAAGATCGGCAACTCGCTTACGCCTGTTACTTTGTCAAACGATTCACTCATTGATTGTTAGCCGAGAGAACTACGAACTATATAGCTGTGCCATCAAGTTTGCAGATCAATTATCGCGAGGCGTTCATTATCGCAGACGAGTAGACGGAAGTCAGCAGGGAAGCTGTAAAGGCAGGTGTCGAACTACTTCATCTCTGTGCGTCCTTTGTGTTCTCTGTGCCTCTGTGGTGCATCTCATTTACGATTGCTTACCACCAAGACGGAGGAGAACACAAAGGACGCACAGAGAGATAGAGTTAGAGAACCAACGCTTTGAATCGGATTCATTTCACGCAAGATCGAGAGAGTGTGGAACCATGCGGCGCATCGTGGCAATTAGCAATTCGGTATCGAAAGGCTTGCTCAGAAACTCATCGGCGCCTTGCGCAAAGCATTCTTCGCGAACGTTACCTGCGTCGGCGCCGGTCACCACCAACACCTTCGTTTTCGGCAGGTGACCCTTGATGTATTCCAGGATGCGCAATCCGACTTTGGGCGAGGTGGTTTCGGGAGGAAGATGCAGATCGAGAATCGAAATGGCAGGTTCGTAAACTGTCGCGCGGCGCACGGCCGAGGCCAGATCGTTTGCGGTTATGACGTCATAGTCATCGCTAAGCGTCCAGAACATTTGTTGCGTAATGGCTTCATCGTCATCGACGATGAGGATTCTGGGCTTCATTTGGCGAACTCCTTCAACCGAAAACAGCATTCGATTGTTGAAGAGTCATCGCAACGGCCGTACCAACCGCGAGCCAGGACCTATCTGCTGAGTCACAACCCGGATGCCGGATTAGCAATGAGCCTTTCTGTGCTGCTTTGGACACAATCGGATATAGCGGTGTCCACAGACGTGGACAAGACTGAAGGTTGGAGATGCAAAACCCAAGCTGATTTAGCAGTTGGTAGGGGCGCTAAGCTAATGCGAACGATGGCTACCGCGCAGGCTCCACGCGTAGAAAGTCGATGCCGGCTGCTTGCTCGGGGACGTCGACGCTCGCGACGATCTGGAGCGCCGCTAAATCAATTACCTCGACGGTGCCCGGCTCAGCCCCAATGCCTTCGACAGAAACAAATGCATAGCGATCGTCGGGTGAGACCACGATGCCATGCAAGACTTTTCGTCGTGTAGGCAGCCGCGCCAGTTCGCCGCCCGTTTTCAAATCGATTAGCGAGACTGACTGGTCGCGTTTGTTGGTCGCGAGCAAACGCGAGCCATCGTGCGTAACGGCGAGATTGTAGACGCCGGCGCGCGCGGGCATGCGTCGCACAACTTTCCACTTCGTGGCATCGACTTCGACGATCTCATCCGACTTATTGCACGCGACAAAAACCGACGCACCCGTCGTTGACGGTTGGGCCCAGGTTGGTGAACAACCTACGTCGCCCGGCTTGGGCGCTTCCATGCCATGCCCACCCATGTCCATATGTTTCAGGCCGCCGGCTGCGCTAGCTTTTGCAGTCCCAGGTGCGCCCAGCATTCCCAGCTCGTGACCTTTAGTTAACAGGAAGTGGCGCGAAACTTTTAGTGTTCGCGTGTCAATCTCAACCAGCAAGTCGTCCATCATGCAGGCCGAGTAGTGTTTCGTTCCCTGTGGGTTCAGCCGCGAACCGTGCGGCATGACACAGGTTGGAATGCGGGCCACCTCGAGCATCGGATCAGTTGCAACTACTGAAACCGACGAGGGCACCATGTCGCCGTGCAAATTAAAGTTGACTACGTAAAGCAAACTGCCATCGGCGCTGAGGTCCATGGTGGCAGGAAAAAATCCCAAGGTGGTCTTGCCCAGCACGCGGTCATCTTTAGTTGAATATTTCCAAACGCTGCCGAAAGGGCGGCCGTGCCCGAGCGAGACGTAGTAAAACTGCTTATCGCGCGAGATAGCGATGCCGTGTGGTCCATCGATGTCGGTTGGCATAGCGCCGGTGGGAACTTCACGCTCGACGCGCGCGCCGGCTGGTCCAAACCGCACCAACGAGATGGTGTCGGCGCCTTCGGACAAAACATAAACGAGATAGTCTTTAGCGGGCTTTGCCTGGCCAGGGACCACGGCGACGCCGGCGCACACAATTAAGAGAAGGATCAGACACAGTGCAAACGGGTTGGGACAAACTCGCGACTGAGCCTCTTTTCTCATAAGTCCGTTGTTAAGGTGGAGGGTTTACGGCTTCTCGGGTGGAAAGTCTTTCTCGTCGATCTCATCGATCACCTTCAGCTCGGCGCCGAATTTCTGGTAACCGCGAAAGCGGATTTCGTTGCGGCTTTGCACCGTAATGCTGCGCTCGGCCCTCGCCAGGAGAATCTCGGAGTGAGTGGGCAATAGATATTTGCCTTCGCCGATGGCCACCCAATCGTAGTCGATCACGCTGCTGGCGGCGCGAATCGGATAGTCTGGGGCAATCTCCGTAGCAATCTGCTCGAAACGCAAAACTCGATTGAGCTCGCGGTCGATCCAAATCCGGCCGCGCGAACCGACGATGGCGGGCTCTGATACATCCGTGCGCAAGATGAGCTTCGATAGCTCTCGGGAAACTTCATACTCGTAAACCAGCGTGTGGCGTCCCAGAATCACGTCGCTATCGACGAGCTTAAACTTTGCTTCCGCTTCCGGTGCGAACACGTTGGCGACGGCGGAGATGTATTCAACGCCGCTGGAGGTGGTACCTGGGTCAACGTCCTTGCTGTAATCACGTTTCTGCGTCGTTTCCTGAGCGCGTGGTATGCCGTTCACGGCTAATACCTTGTATTGCTCGCCCAGGTTGGCCCGGTAAGCTACGGCAATTGTCAGATTGTCTTGCGGTAGCCAGTTGTTGGTGTCGCCGTAAGCGTGCGAGCGTTTGATCAGTTGTTTGACGATAAAGTCAGGCATCGCATCGGCAGCGGCCAGCGTCGCAGCGCGCGTGCGTTCCAATAATTCATTTGCTTCTCGCTCGGACGGCAAGGTCGCAGTTGTCGGATTCGCTCGCCGGCGTTCAGCTTCCTCCAGCGTGCGACGCACCAGTGCATCGTTGCCACTTTTGCTGGCTACCACAGAACGCATGCCGTCGGTAAGTTGAAAGCCAATGCCGCGCTTGCGAATCTCAGCCAGAACTTCATCGCGCAACTCGGGATGCTTGGGAAGCTGATACACCAACGTAACCAATTCCTTGCTGGTTAGTGGCGCAGAAGTCTGGGCCAAAATCAGCAGTGGGCTGAGCAGAATCAAAAACAATGAAAGAGCGGAAAACTGTCGTCTCATATGATTAATTGTCTGATTAGTTAATGCGGGAACCGGCTGATTATGTCTGCGCTCATCGTAAAGGAGCCGGGCGGCAGGTCGATCATCGCTGGAGACGCGAGTAAACCAACCGTTACTGTTTCGCCTGATAATTCCAGTGTGATATCAATGTTCACCGAGGCTTTCTTTTCGATCATCAAATCGTTAACTGTCAAGGCCTTGAAAGCTGTTACTCTGATTGTTAGGGAATAGTTGCCCTCAGTCAAAGACGCGAAGGTGAACTGACCATCGTCGTTCGCAACGGCAGCAGTCGCCACGCCTGTCTTCTTGTTTTTAATTAACACGGTAGCTCCCGGAATCACTGCGCCATTGGGATCATAAACGGTACCGGACAGGGGCCCTTTCTCCGGAGCGACATTTTGCGCTTTAGTGATGCGAACCGGTGGCTGGCAACGGTCCTTGGCGGACTGGTGCTGGGCGAAGATCGTAGTCGACAGTCCTAACAGTGTCGCAAAGATCGCTGCTGTCTTTCGCGAAATCCGTTTTCGCAACGCTCGCAAACCCACCGGGCAGTCCTTCGTTAGAACGGTTCCGTCCGCGCGCCGAAAAAGCCTGCCGCAAATCGTTCCTCCGGAAGCAGCGATTAGGCTTTGCGTTTCCTTCTCGGTAAGTTCCGCCAGGTTATAAACACTGAGGCTGCACTGGTCGCAGAAGCGGACGCGATCGTCTCCGACCATGTCTGCCCAGGCCTTTGGGCAAGGACTGGCGACGCTCAGATTATTGACGTCAAATGAAGTCTTCATTGAGAGAGCCCAAAACCAGCAGAAGCGAACAAGGTTTCGATGTGGGCCGGGAGTTTAAGTTGCCCGCGATGTTTCTGATGCAGGGTTTAGTAGCAGAATTTCTCGATAGCCTGGCGCAAAACCGTGACGCAAGCCTCAAGCTCGGTAATTGGCACGAACTCGCCGGTGCGATGCGCTTCGCGAATGTTTCCCGGGCCAAGGACGACCGCTTCGGCGCCGAGTTCAGCCATCTGCGCCGCTTCGGTTCCAAAGGCGACTGTGCCCGCGTTGTTGGCGGTCAGCCCTGCAAGCAGCTTCACCAATTCTGAATCGGCGGACGTTTCGAACCCCTGGTCTGCCCGCGCGGCATTGACTGCAAAAATCAAATTTGAATCGTGCGCAGTTTCTTCCGCAATGGCGGCCTGCAACAGGTCCAGCAAGCGTTCCGGCTTTTGCCCGGGAATTGGTCGCCACTCCAAAGTGAAGCGGCACAAGCCGGGGACAACATTCTTCGCCGTTCCCCCATGGACCACGCCAACATTGAGCGTGGTGTACGGCGGGTCGAAATCGGCATGGGTTTCATTCTCGAGTTCTTTTGCAATCTTTTCGAGGCGCACCAGCAAACGCGCGGCGCCAGACACGGCCGAAGTGCCAAGTGATGGATAAGCACTGTGCGCTTCGCGACCCGTCACCGTTATCTCGGCCAGGCAGTAACCTTTGCCGGCGCGCATGGGCCGCAGGGAAGTCGGCTCGCCCACAATTGCGAACCGCGCCCGCATTCGTCGTTCGTCAGCGAACCGTTTAGCGCCGATTAGTCCAATCTCTTCGTCAGCAGTAAAAAGGAGCGCCAACGGGCGGCGCAGATTCTGCAACTGCAAACCGTCAACCGCGGTCAGGGCAGCGGCGATGAAAGCCTTTGTGTCGCAGGCGCCGCGCCCGAATAGTTTGCCGTCTCGCTCGCTGAGTTTCAGCGCTCCGGTCCAGTTGGGATCGTAAGGAACGGTGTCGGTGTGGCCGACCAAGGCGAGTTCAACGTTCGCGTCAGCAGAGTCCGAACCGGCGACCGCTAGTAGGTTTATCTTCTCGACCCCGTTGTCATCGATGTAGGGAAAACGCTGCACGCTGAAGCCTAGTGACGCGCAGCGTGCGGCGAGATAATCGATGACAGGACGGTTTGTGCCCGCTGAAACGGAATCGATGGCAACCAGGTCAGCGAGGGCTTCTTTAACTGTCATGCTTTTAGTCTAATCAAGGTACAGAAAGAGCGGGGGCAAGCCCGCCTTCCCAACCTGAAATTTTACTAAACTGACCTGATTCTCCAATCTTTTGAGCAAGTTTTCAGGCCAGGAAAGGTGAGCTTGCCCCAGCTCTTTCGTTGGGTATATTTCAGCTCCACAGCTTCTTTTGTAGCGCATTGAATCTTTCAACAATTTCTTCCTGCTGCGCGTGGTGGCCATCTTCCACGATGCGCTTGCCGCCCACTACCACATCCTTCACCGCGGTTTTTGAGAGTGAAAAAACAATGTGTGCCAGCATATCTTCTTCCACCGCGCCGGCCAGCGAAGGATCGTTCAGGTCAACTGTAAAGAAGTCTGCGGGTTCAACCGTCTCTGGCGCAGCGACCGGTGCATTAATACTTTTGGCGCCATTAACCGTCGCGCAATCAAACAGCCGGGCAGCCAACTCAGATTTAGCGTCAACGCTTTCGGCCAAAACTGCGCGCTCCATTTTTTGCAGTCTTAAGTGATACTCAAGCTCGCGCGCATCTTCCAGCAAATCGATTTGTACCTGACTGTCACTCCCCAAACTGACGCGCACGCCCGCGTTAAAATATCCCTCAACGGGCACTATCCCGTCGCCCAGATTTCGTTCAGTGGTGGGACACGCGCAAACGTTTGCGCGCGCGTCCGCCAGCATGCGGATCGCTTTCGGCGTGACGTGAATTCCATGCACCGCAGTGAAGCGTTCGCTTAGCAATCCTTCGGTCGACAAGAGCGCCACCGGAGAGCGGCCATACTCGTTGATGCAGGCGGAAACTTCAGCGGCCTGTTCCGCGACATGCATGTGCACGGGCAGCTGTTCGCTGTTGGCGAAGGCAACAATCTGTTTCAAGTAAGTGAGCGGCGCCGCGCGCACGCTGTGTGGCGCGACGCCAACCCACGCCATTGCGTTGTCGGCGCCAAAGTCTTTTCGCAGTTGGCTAACATTTTTCAGGTATTGTTCTGCGTCGCTCTCAATAAATCTTGCTTGCCGCGGGTTGGGCTCGGCTTCGTATCCGGCACGCGCGTAGGCCACCCGCAAGAGAGCGATGCGCAGACCGACGTCGTTAGCCGCGCGTACCACCTGTTTCGCCAGCAGGTTGCGATCATCGTAAGGCGTGCCATCAGGGGCGTGGTGCAGGTAATGAAATTCGCCGACCGCAGTAATGCCGCTGAGCGCCATCTCGAGAAACGCCATGCGCGACGCGTCGTAGATGTCTGCCGGCGTCAGTCGCGCCGCAGCGCTGTACATCATTTCGCGCCAGGTCCAAAAGCTGTCTTTCTCGCTCGTGGTGCGATATTCGGTGCGTCCGCGAATCACGCGTTGAAAGGCGTGCGAATGAGCATTGACGAGACCGGGAAGCGTCGCGCGGTTGTGTGAAAAGTTTAGGATTCCGGGTCTAATATCAGTAAGATTCAAGATGAATAATCTCTCAGGTTGGGAAGGGGGCATGCCCCCGCTCTGCTCAGGAGTCCTTCAAGTTTAGAGTCAGTTTCTCTTATGATAAGTTCTCCAGCCCAATTCTTTCATAGCCTTTGACAGCTTTTCAGAATCATCAGGCCACCACCAGTCTTTGTCTACCGCCAGCGGCTCAGACTGCCCCGAATAGAATGCATTAAAGCTTGACCAGCGATAATCCTTGGCCGACTTAACTAATTTTGCTCTCACTGGATTGGAATGGATGTAATTGATCTTCTGCCAGCATCCAAGCGCTCCACAAGGGCTGAGCTTTGAAACTCTCCTGCCAAACTTGATGCCTCGCACCGTGATCCGGAGATTTTAGTTCAAACTGGTTTCCGCCTGTTACCTCAACAATTCTATTTGCAGATAATCCTTTCAACTTACCGGTGAACTCCTGGAAGCGCCCGTCTTTGGGGTTCACTATCAAATGAATGTGATCGGGCATGAGTACATAAGCAATTAATTTGGCTGGCCAATCATGCAACAGATCCTCAAAGACTTTCAGGAATTCCTGACAGCAATTATCCCGTTTGAATATAGGAATCCGATCCCGCACATTTCCAGTTACATAGTGCAATGCTCCAGGAAGATTTTGATTGGACCACTTGCGTGCCATGGCGCGGAAGAGCGGGGGCATGCCCCCTTGCTAACCTGATATTTTGCATAGTTGATAATTTACTCCTTACTGATTTGCAATCGAAGTAAGGAGAGCCGTTATTTAATTCGTTGCGTGACTTTTTGTAACAGCCGCAACCTCAAGGCCGGGAAGCGTGCATGCCCCAGCTCTCCTCAGGCACCTTAAACATTCCGAGTAGCCAACACTTCTTTGGCTGCGGTGCGATCGCCGTTGCAACTGATTCTTCTTGGTCCATCAAGAAAGCGCAGCGCAAAACCCAGTTGCCGATAGAGCTTAACAATTCTGTTTGTCGCCTGATTTGAAAGTACCACCGGGCCGCGATGTCCCGCCAGCCATTCTGCAGTGCGCACTTGATCCGCCCAACTGAAACCGCCGGCACTATAAGTCGTGAACTCGACATCGTAAGGCGGATCTGCATAAACAAAATCATCACGCCCAACCGGCAAGAGGGCCGCATCGGTGCTGAGGAAAGTCCAATCGCGAAACGCCGCGCGCCAGCCGGAAAAATTCGTTGCGTAGTTGATAGTCGTGTGACGCCCGAACGGCACATTGAACTCGCCGCTGCGATTAAAGCGGCAGAGGCCGTTAAAGCAAGTGCGATTTAGAAAGTAGAAGAGCTGCGCGGCCTCGCTGCTTTGTGATTTCCCCTGGCCCACCAACTGGTTGAAGCGTGCCCGCTGGCGATAGAAAAGCTCCTCGTCGTTGCGCATCTCGATCCGAACTCTCAGACCACGCTGCACCTGAACATAAAAGTTTACCAAGTGCGGATTGAGATCGTTCAGCAGCGCCTGACGGGGCGCCAATGCGAGCGCCGCCGCCAGTCCCCCGCAAAAAGGTTCGACGTAACGTCGCGGCGAATGCGGCTGCCAAAGTTTTTCCAGGTGGGGCACTAGCCAACGCTTTCCACCTGCCCATTTCAGCGGTGGCGCCGGCCCGCCAACCCGTGGCTGCTCAGTTCCGGCCGAGGTGGAAACTGCCGGAAGGCGACTCTGGAGATCAACTCTTATTGGACCTTTTATTTTCACAAGGATTACTGCAGAGAATTTTGCGAACTGAAAATATCAGCCAGTCTTTCCGCGGTCAAAGAGAACCGTTGATCTTCGTTAAACTTGGTTGATGTTTGGCGCGTGCTGGTTGCTCGACATTTTCGTTGACAGGTTTTGGGATGATGGTTAATCTTCCTCCCAACAACATATTCCAAAAGGTAAGACTCCAGCCAACCTCGTGCCCCGAGTAGGCTTTTCTTTTCTACTAACAATCCGGGAGGCCCCCATGAAAGTATCACCCGTTGCCAGGACGGAATCTCTAATTGTCAAAGAAGTAGACGGCGAAATTCTCGTCTATGATCTGACAACCGACAAAGCCCATTGTCTGAACGACACCGCCGCTCGCGTGTGGAGAAATTGCGATGGCCACAAGACCGTCAGCGAAATCAGCGAAACTCTCAGCGCCGAATCGAAAACCAACGTGAAAGACGAAGTCGTTTGGCTCGCTCTGGACCAGTTGAAAAAGTTTAAACTGTTGGAAGAAGCTCCGGCCAAACCCGGATTTCTTGCCGGCATGACGCGTCGCCAGATGGTAGCGCGGATGGGAATCGCCGCAATCGCGATACCTTCAATCGTGTCCATTGTTTCGCCAACGGCGTTCGCAGCCGGGGCTTCGTGCATTCCGCAGGGCAGTGTTTTTTGCTGTGTCAATCCGAGCGATTGTTGCACCGGAAATTGTACACAAACCGCAACGCCTTGCACTCTCTACCCGCCGAATCCGCAAAACAGCGGCAAGCAGTGCGTCTAGGCTGCCGGCGCTAGAACTGAGTTCAACTACTCCCAATCGCGAGGGGCTGCCGTGTGCAGCCCCTTCGCTTTTTCCTAACTACGACGCCTGATAGTTTTAGTCTGCGATTTCTTCACTGCGCCTGGTTCCCCTCTGCCAGCAGCCACTCATTCCTTTATGCCCAACAATACGTCAGCTTTATCGAAGCAACTATTGATCTTTGCCCGGCCCCGTGATAGTTTCAACGCCCTAAGTAATCGGTTTTTTGGTAGTCTCAGCCACCCCGCAGCGCAATAGTTTTCGTAATCATCGATTTGAAACAGGAGTAGGCCCAAGTGACCAATCGTGTATTTGATCAATCTCCCCGAGCCCGCAAGAACAAACTAATCGTCAAGGACTTGCCGGACGAGACTCTCGTTTACGATCTCGAAAACGACAAGGCGCATTGTCTAAACCAGACAGCCGCACGCATCTGGCAGTATTGCGATGGCAACCGGTCGATAGCCGAAATTGCTGAATTGATGAGCACGCCCGGCAATACTCCGGTTGCGGAAGGAGTGGTTCTGCTGGCGCTCGATCAATTGCAGAAATTCGCTCTGCTTGACAACGAAGCCCCGCGCACTTTTCAGCTTGCCGGCATGAATCGCCGCGAGCTGGTGCGGCGTATCGGAATCGGCGCCCTGGCTTTGCCGATCATCCTGTCAATTGCCGCGCCGACGCCGGCACAAACCGCATCCCAGTGCGCTTGTGTGACTAACAACTGTAGACCCGTGGGTTGTCCCTGCACCCAAAACGTCGAGTGTACCAACAAATGTACTGGCGGCTTCTGTGCTTAAGGCAACAGGATCTGTGGCGACCTGCATGAGGTAACGGGATGCTTGAGTCGAATATTCAGTTCGCTAACTCTTACCCTCTCGGAAAGGTAATAATCATGATAGATTACACAAAACAAATCCTCCCAAAAGCACGCACTGAACAACTGATTGTCAAAGAAGTTGACGACGAAGTGTTGGTCTATGATCTGAAAACCGATCAAGCGCACTGCCTCAACGATACCGCCGCTAAGGTCTGGAAGAATTGTGATGGCGAAAAGTCACTTACTGAAATTAAGGTTGCATTAGCCAATGACTCCGGCGCATCGGTTGACGAAGGTGTCGTATGGCTGGCGCTGGATCAACTCAAACAATTCAAGCTGCTTGCGGAAGCCCCGAGCGCTCCGGCTGTGTTCGCGGGAATGAGTAGGCGTCAGTTGGTGAGAAACCTCGGTGTCGCTGCCATAGCGCTCCCAGTGGTCGTTTCGATTATTGCTCCGACGCCCGCCTTGGCCACATCAATATGCGGGTCGACTTGCACGGGTGGTTCAGACTGTATTAACCCTACTTGCAACTCGTGCAAACCCGCCGCGGGTCCAGGGAAGACTTGTCAATAATAGCCGCGAAATTTCCGCTGACCTTCAGGTAGCAAATACTTGCCTAACACACACAGTGTCGCTTTTCTCAGCGACTCTGCAAGTATCGTCGTGCGATTCTGCTTCTGATATTTTTCGCAAATCTTCCTCGTGCTCTGCTCTGCCAAAAACGCGTGACGACGAGCGGAACCCGTGGCGTTGCTGATGTTCATGAAACCTTATTTGCGTAGCAGCATGGTCTTGAAGAGTGGCGAGTTTTGCAGCGCGTCCGCTAACGCATCCAGCTTGTCGCCGAGTGTGGCGAAGCGCTGATATTCATCTGTCTGCAGAAGCGGCCTGATTT
>JANMKA010000011.1:0-3574 GCA_031371765.1 Blastocatellia bacterium | reverse complement strand
GAATTTCGTATTACCTATGAACACAAGTTCTGCCTGCTCGGCAAACAGCATGGGCCACTGCTCTTTACCCAGACGCTGCTGCCGGGAGAGAAGGTCACGCTCTATCACAGCGATCGCTATTGCCGCATCACGAGTGAGACTGATCGCTTCTCGGTGCAGACAACTTTCATGCAGTACGTTTCGGCTGTGCATCAGGCACGAGTCACAAACACGCTTGATCTCTTGAGCGATCGGCTGGTCGATGTGAAATCCAGTAGTTCCGTTTCCGCGGGCGGCGGGCTCGCCGGACTGCTGGGCTTGCCGAGTGGCAGCGCCTCAAGCCAGGCTCATGTCACCGATCACAACATGGTGCGGATTGGAGCGGTCGCGGAATCGTTTGATCAGTCGGTGAGACAATCTTCGCTGCTGGTGCATGCGGAACGCTCTGTCGTGGTTAGCAACTACGAGGACAAAGAGTCCGTAAACATCACGTCGCGGGTTATTCACAATGACAACGAGTGCCGTGCGGTTACGTATTTCATCCGCAAGGTGGTCGAGCTCTATGCGATCAGCACCCGAGTTTCCGACATCTCGTATCGGATAATCGCCGAGGGAGTACCGCCCGAATGGCACTCGCTCGACGATCTGGCCTGGCTGCCGGCCGCCGTGCGTGACCAGGTCAAAAACACCTTGAAGCTGTTGCCCCGGGTTGGCGAGGTGGTCGAAAAAGCAAAACCGATTTCCTTACCAACAGACGGCACCGTCTACGATCCGGAACTTGCACATTGCTGCTCGTGTGAACCACAACGAGAAGCGGCAATTTCCATTCGCCTCGAGAAGCAAAAGGCGGAAGCAATAATGGCTTGCCTGGAAACGCAGAAACTTCAGCTTGAACTGGAGCGCATGCGGCTGTTGCTGCAGAAGGGAGAGTTGGGTCCGTTTGATGCTGCTGGCACAGCAGCACCGGCACCTGCTCCGGAGCTGTAACAACAAACCAGCTGGAAAGCCTAGCTGCATTAAGCCTCGGGCCCGGATTAACTTTAATAGCTAATCGGGGCCTGTGGCGTTTGAGAGTATTAGTTGCAGCTTTTCGTCGCGTCGCGACGGCGTGAATTTAGCCCAGGCTGTCAAGCGGGATCACAGACAGTCGAGTCCTTTTCGTCGCGTCAGCGACGAATGAGATATTCGATCGTCGGCTACGCGACGAAAATGAGAAGCATTCGCTCGGTCCCGGCGTTGAAACGCCGGGCTAAACTCACGCCGACGCTACGCGTCGAAAACCCTTTCCGTTCAGCTTGGGCACTCAGTTCACGGCTGTGGCTTGCACCTGTGGTGCGGCCGAGCCGCGTGCCTTGACCAGCAATGATGCCGATTCCCGGTTCACGGTTTCCGATTGAAATGGTAATGATTTGCAAATACGGCCCATGCCTCAAGCTGCCACCTATGCTGTTTCGCAAGCGTTAGCAGATTGTCCTCAAGCAAAGTTAGCTTCTCGCCGGTCGAGAAGAGATGTGCTTTGTGTAGCGTTGCGCCGGTAACCATGAATACTCCGTGGCAATCGAGTCGGTGAACGGGCGCGTGAGGCCAGTCTTTTTGATGTGACATGGAGTGAATTGAAGGACCGAAGACTAGCAACTTCAAGGCTTAGTCCTAAGCCGCGGGATTGGAAAGATGCAAGAGATCGGGCAGCGACTTTGGAGTGCGCCGGCCCGGCGGCGCTTTGGCCTGACATGCGGCGGAAGTCGATCTTAATTGGTTGAAGGGTGAGCGGGAAAGTGCGCTGTTGCTTCACGGGCTAAAGCGGCGCCAGGCCGCCGCACTCCAAAAGGCCGCACGCCAAAGAGTTTCTCACTCGATCTTGATTGTTGAAGGATGCCTGTAAAATTGCGCGTTATCGCCGGACGGGCCAAAGCGGCGCCTGGCCGCCGCACTCCAAAGAAGGCAGGTTCATTTCAATGTGCGCCGGCTGTATTGCCGGTGTCGATCAGTTGGTCAGGACGGAAGGTAGAAACCTGCTTTAGACCAACCAAACTTCCGGAAGTGGCGACTTCGTAGTCCGGCATGCCGTGAAACGCCCATTCGTAGCGGCCAAAAAGAAAGTAAGACAACCTACCTATCCGCGACCGAATCGGTTTGCCATCGGCCGTGGTTTTTCGCTCGCGACTCGCCACCAAGCTTTCGCCGTTGGGCGCTAAATAAATTCCTCTTTCGCGCAGGTACTTCATGACGTTCCTCTTCGCATTCGCTGTGCCAGTCAGGGAAAGTAGGCAGTAGGCACCAGGCAGTAGGCCGAATACCGTCGCCAGTAAACGAATAGGTTGATCCGGTGCGCGAAAGCGTTGATGGTTCAGTGAGCGGTGAGCAGTAAGCTGTAGGCAGCGTGGCAGCCGGTGACGCGGGACAAATGTGTGAAGCCGCAAAATACCTATCCGCAGATTACGCAGATTGCACTGATTCAAAGACAAGACTCCAACAAGGTTAGTCCGGACGCCTTTTATTGAATCGGCGTAATCGGTGTAATCTGTGGACAACATGAAAACAAAAGCAGCGGTTCTTTACGAGATGGGCTCTGCGCAGCCTTATGCGCAAAGTTTGCCCTTCGTTGTTGATGAGATAACGCTTGCGGCGCCGGGACCCGGAGAAGTGTTGGTTGAAATCCGCGCCGCCGGCTTATGCCATTCGGATCTTTCGGTAGTCGATGGTTCGCGCCCGCGGGTGATGCCAATGGTGTTGGGACACGAAGCCAGCGGCATTGTGCGCGAAGTTGGTCCAACCCCGGCAGACGCGTCCGAGTTTACTCCCGGCGATCATGTCGTCTTTAGTTGGGTGCCCGTCTGCGGCCGTTGTGAATTTTGCGTGAGCGGTCGCGGCGCGCTGTGCGCCCCCGGCGGCGAGGCGAACGTTGCCGGAACGCTGCTGAACGGCGCGCGTCGCTTTACCGACTCACGCTCAACACCGCCGCAAGCATGCAATCATCACCTGGGCGTCTCGGCTTTCTCTCAGTTCACAGTCGCCGCGCAGGAGTCGCTCGTAAAAATTGATCCCGGGTTACCTTTCGATGTCGCCGCACTCTTTGGTTGCGCGGTGATGACGGGTGTGGGTGCCGTGCTCAACACCGCAGTGGTGCAAGCAGGTTCGTCGGTCGCGGTATTCGGAATGGGCGGCGTGGGGTTGAGTGCGGTCATGGGCGCGCGCGCGGCCGGCGCTTTTCCAATCATTGCCGTTGACCGCGTCGCCGACAAACTAAAACTCGCGAGCGAGCTGGGTGCGACGCATGCCATCGACGCGACGCACGACGATCCGGTCGCCGCGATAAGAGAAATTGGTCGCGGCGGCGCGGATTATGCTTTTGAAAGTGTGGGCAGCGAAACGGTCCTGATTCAGGCTTACGAATCCACGCGCCGCGGCGGCACGACAATTACGATCGGGCTGCCGGCGCCGAACAAGATGTTTGCTGTTCCCGCGCTAGGCATTGTTGCTGAGGAACGCACGATCAAAGGTTCGTACATGGGCTCGTGCGTGCCGCGCCGCGACATCCCGCGATTCATTGCTATGTACCAGGCTGGTATCCTGCCGGTTGCTAAGCTGCACACAC